>CAZGIZ010000052.1:0-28316 GCA_964526655.1 uncultured Desulfobacteraceae bacterium
CCCTCAAGACCCTCCTTGACGGGGGAACTGTCAAGGAAAAGTACGCGACATGGGACATGGAAGAGCTTGATCAGACCGCCGAGGCAAAGGTGGAGATCAGCCTCCTGAACGACCTCCTGAAAAAGAGTATCGGTGATTCGGAGTTCAACAAGCTCAATTCAGAGGAACAGAGGAATCTGAGGAATCAGCTCCTTGACTTTCGAGGAGAGATCGAATCCCTTGGGGGAGTCGTGGATGACGACCGGCTGGCCCGGCTTTTCAACAACGGTGTTATCCAGGACAATAGGGACCGGGTCCTCAACGCCATTGTCTATGAGCAGGACCCCGAGACCTACGAACGCATCCTTAAAGAAACAGGCAAGACCCTGAATGACATCCAAAATCCCAATGAGCTGCAGGACCTCGTCAACCCAAAGGAGACGGGCGGCCCTGAAACAGGCCCTCAAAAGATTGAAACTGAACAAGTGCCCGGGGCAGTGGAGTCCAATTCCCGGGGGGAAGGGGGCGGCGGCTTCTCTTTCTTCAAGACCCTGAGGGATGAAGGGACCACGGAGACCGCCACGGTCAAGCAGGAACAGGAAGAGGAGACCTGGAGGCCGGGATCCTATGTCCTGACCCGAACCGAGACCAAGGAGTTTCAGGAGAGAAAGGAGGCCCTCAAGGGGGGTATAGGAGAGCAGATAAAAAAGGTAAAGAACGAGATTGAAGAGCTTCGAAAGGAGCGTGACAGCAAGATATCCGAAACCACCGAGACCCAGAAGCACACCATCGTGAAGCCGGACGTAACGTCCTATGACCCTGATGAGATCGAGTATAAGGGCAAGGTCTACAAGGACAGGCTGGAGGTTCTGGAGGTGCAGAGACAGGAAAGACTCACAAAGGTAGAGGCGGAGTACCAGAAGAAACAACTGATTACGACCCGTTATGAGGCCCTGTCCCAGGAGCCGGCATCCTCGGTTATTAAGAAAGGGTCTTTTCAGGAGGAGGGCTCCTTTTTCCTATATTACACTGTCCAGACCGAGCCCGGTGTGGCGGCCCAATATACCTTCTACTTTAAAGACGGAGAGCCTTCCTCTATGTCGACCCGCTACTACGGGTATGACAGCGATAATTATACAGTCCAGGAATGGTTCGATTTGATGGCCAAATTGAAAATTGATCCAAGAGACATTGGTCGCGAATGGTATGACATCAATCAAGATGGGCAGCTCGTAAAAAAGGGCTATGACTACAAGGAAAAAAGGTTTTTAAATGACCCCGTTGAGGTAGAGATTACAGACCCGGACATCCGTGATCAATGGAAAAGTTTGAATCGCTCAATCAACGATGAATATGACTGGCTTATCGAGTTCAACAGGAACGAAAGGGAGGCGGAGCTCGAGGCCATCCGGAACGAATACAGCTTGAGAGAGAAGGCATTACAGGAACAGATGGATATCCTCGAGAACCGGTTGGCCGTCCTGGAGGGGAAATCCGACAGGAGCACAGTCGATAAATATTACTCATCAGCGGACCAGGAAGATCAGGATGTGAAGGCCCTCGTGGATATCATGAATGAGTTTAATGAGATCAGGAACATCGAGGCAAATCCCACCGAAGAGATCACCGTGGAGACAAAAGAGGATTGGGACAGGCTCTGGGAAAGGGCCGACTTCATGACGGATAAGGGACCGCCCGAGGTGGAGATCGAGCCGTCGAGGGACATTGAGCCCGACATCCAGCAGCACCATCATCACGGACCGTAACTCTTATATTTACTAAATTTCCTGCCTACCAAAGCCATAAACTTTGTGAATCAGAGACTCAGGCCAATTCTGAGCCTCTGGTTCACAAAGTCCCCATTGAATCAAGCGCCTGATTTTCTTCTTCTTGACCGATGCCATATACTTCTTTTATACTTACGGTATGATTAGTATTTATCATTTCAAATTGGGTGAATTCTATAACAAAAGAGGTTCATCAATATATGATTAAATATTAATCAACTCGGAACAGTTGTTACAGAATATTTATCTCTCAAAAGGAGCAGTAAAATGGCAGAATTAATCGTCCAATTACCAGAGTCCGCTTTTGCAGCCCTGCGCAAGGAACCGGCTGAGTTTGCGGTTGAAATGCGTATCGCTGCCGCAGTGAAATGGTATGAATTGGGAATCATCTCTCAGGAAAAAGCGGCTGAGATAGCGGGCCTGTCACGCGGCCAATTTATCAATGCCTTGAATCGACTCCACGTATCACCGATACAATATTCACATGAGGACCTGACTGAGGAACTTCGCGATGCCCATTGAGCGCGTTGTCATTAATGCTTCGCCGCTTATCATCCTTTTTAAAGCCCACCTGGAAAATCTTTTCCCAAAATTATTCAGTGACATTTGCATACCTGAAGCCGTCTGGTCCGAAGTTACGGACGTTAATTATCAAGATGAATCGGTTTCAGGCATCCTGAATGTTGATTGGGCCAAACATGTAAATGTCACCAATGTACCCCCCGCAATTTCAGCCTGGGACCTTGGGGTAGGGGAGTCCGAGGTTTTAACTTTTGCATTGCAAAATTCTGGATTCTATTCGGTCATTGATGATAAAGCAGCACGTCGTTGTGCAAAAACTCTGGGTATTAAAACCTTGGGCACCGGAGGCATGCTTATTCTATCCAAGCGGAGAGGATTGATAAAATCAGTGGCCTCCGGATTAGATAAATTGCGACATTCAGGGTTATGGATATCTGATGAATTAATGAATTTATTACTAAGAGAGGCTGATGAAAATGATTAAGAGGCAGATAAAGTATTGATGCACGAGACATTCATAAAATTATCTTAAATTAATTTAAACTATCCTCTTTTTTAATATTATGAAATCCCCTTGCTATTTTATTAATTCTATGCCATATTCATCCAATCTCACGCTACTTCTCTCGTTCTCACAAACTCCACAGTGCTTTTCCAAAGCCAAACGCTGAAATCCCGCTCCAACTTTATCTGAATCGATTTTAATTTTTATTATGGTGAAACAAAACCGACTCCACGATTGATATGATGAATTAGCATTTGTAAGCTACAATTTTGACAACTTCGTAAAAAGTCCGGCCACCGTCATTCCGGTGAAGGCCGGAATCCAGTCTTTTCAGGCGGTTACATGTGCACTGGAGCCCGGCTTTCGCCGGGGTGACGAAGAAGAGCAATTTTTGATCTTTTACGAGACCATCAATTTTAGAATTTTGAAAATTACTGCAAGCGGTAGAAAATCTGCATCTATTGCATTTTGGGAAAATACAGTTTTCTTGATAACTCCTGAAATGTAATGTTATCAAGTTAGGAAAATTTATAAGTTTGCGATTTTTAAATAAAAAGGAAATTGATTTTCGGAGTTATCCAGAAAATTTCACAATTACTTGTTAACCTTAAAATATAATATGGACATACTATGGCGATTATTCCAGCTTATTATTATTTTGATCATTATTCATTCACAAATATTGTAAGAATCTCAAACGAATGGCATGAAGAATCGGGTGGCTACCAAAATGAACATATTTATGAAACAATCGCCTGTATTGCTGGTGGGAAATATTTTCGAGTAAAAGCACATTTAAAGAAAAAGACAATGGGTGGTGAAGATTTTAACATCTTAGAAAAAACAGAAATATCCCAAGCCGAGTATGATAAGTTGAACAATGGAATAGTTGACACTGAAGAATATCGTTTCATTTATGAAGCAAGAAGATCGCTTTGGAATCAAATAGACGAAGCTCATCCTCTATGCCCAAAATGTAAATCTATCATGACTGAAAGAGAGGGTAGATATGGTAAATTTTGGGGATGCCCTCAATATCCAAAATGTGATGGAACCAGAAAAGACCCAAAAGCAACAAAGAAAATTAAACAATTACATGACGATCTTTCGGACTTAAACCAACAACTATTCAAGCTTGAGAAAGGTTAACATCAAAATCAACGTGACCGGCGGAAAAGCTCGCCGGCTCGTTATTTAGCCGTTCTGCCCCAGGAATTCACCAGGCCAGTCATCCCCGAATCGTTTATCGCAGTCGGTCCATCTCCACAGGTCCCTGGTCCACAAACCCCAGTTAAGTTTCCTGAATCTTCTAAGATCTCCTTTTCCTTCCAGGGCCAGGGACCAGACAAGGGGCTCAGGCGAGCCATGCTTTTCAGCAACCTGGGAGACGGTGAAACCCCTTTTTCAGATCGCTATTGACCCATTTTGCCAATCCTGGCATTTTGGGTAAATGATCCCTTATTATTTGGTGAGTCCAGGGGAATGCGGTAACATTAACTCAAACAAAGGGGACACAGAAATTTGTGCATTATGCCCAGATTTTGTGCATATTTTCGTCCCATGCCTGATGAAAGAAGTTAGAAGGCCATTATTTCAGCCACTGGCCTTGAACAGTAAACTTTAAAAAATTAACTTTAAGAATGTAGTCTAACATACACATCTTATTTTAGAGGAGGAAACCATGGCAATTATTCAGACCGTTGATCCTGAAAAAGCTGAAGGCGAGGTAAAAAAAATTTATGATATGATGGTGCAGAGTGTTGGCGTCGTGCCCTCACCTTTACAATTAGCAAGCGCCAGCCCCGGCATCCTGAACTTCAACTGGGAGGCGATCAAGTATTTTTCCAGGCACCCTACCCTGGGATTTGCCCTGCTTTCCACCATACGCTTCCTGGTGGCAAAGCACCTCAATTTTGCCTTTTGCACGAACTTTAATAAAAGTATTTTGAGGAAGCAGGGGTTATCGGATGAAGACATCGAGGAAATGATAAAGGATCCCCTCAAGGCCCCCCTGGAAGACAAGGAACGGGCCATGCTGGGCTTTGTGTTGAAGGCGATAAAATCCCCTGATTCCGTTGAACAGAAGGACATGGATCAGCTCCATGATATGGGCTGGACGGATCGAGATATCCTGGACGCCCTGGTACACGGGACAAACATGGTCAGCTCGAGTATTCTGATGAAGACCTTTAAGATGGATATGGTCTGCTAAAAGGGGCCGAAGGGTCGAAAAATCAGGGTAACATATTGAAAAAGTTATCAAGTCCTAAAGAGCTGTCTTGCATCCCTTGCTCTGAGACTGTCAAAATCCTGTGGAATTTTTAAAGAGATATCCCCTTTCGAAAAACCTCATGGCCTCGCCTGACTGAAAGAACTGATTCAGAGAAAACGCAGAGATACATAAATTTTTGAATTTTATTTTTTTATTAAGCGTACTCATTGACCGGAAGAACCCAAAATCCGGCAACGCATAAAAAATGGTTGACTTTGTGAAAGCAACTTTGATATGTTTATTATGACCGGCCAGTCGGTCAAATAAAAACAGGGCAAAAAGATGTCACCAAAGATCGTTGACAAGGAAGAAAAAAAACAGGAGATCCTTAAAGCCGCCATGCGTGTATTCGCCCAAAACGGGGTTGTTCAGACAAAAATGACTGACATCGCAGAGGCTGCCCGCATCGGAAAAGGGACGATTTATGAATATTTCCGCAGCAAGGAAGATATCTTTGCAGAGGCATACAGGCTTATTTTCCTGGGCACAGAAGAAAAAATCGGGGCCGTGCTCGAGAGTCCGATTCAGCCTGAAGAAAAGTTGAGGATGTTGATGGCTGTGACCCTGGAGTCGCTCCTTGGTGACGGCGGTGAATTTGCCGGGATCATGATGGCATTCTGGTCAGAGGGGATGCGGAACAGGAACGAAAGGATCATTAAAATAATTGACCTGAAGAAAATCTATTCTGACTACCGGTTCATGATCTCGGGTATCCTGGAAGAGGGAATAAATAGAGGGCAGTTCAGAAGGGTGGACACCTTTATGACCGCCTCGGTGATCATCGGGGCAATGGACGGAATCCTTTTACAATATCTAATGGACCCGAAATTGTTCGCACCTGAAAAGGCGATTGAGGTCCTGTTAGACAGTTTTTTAAGGGGAATAAAGACATAGGGAAAAATTTTTGATATTTGAACGACCGAACCGTCGGTCAAAAGCATTGGGGGTTATTATGCAAAACAGTTGTCTCAGATTAAAAGCCAGTTCATGTACCCGGTTAGTTTCCTGCATATGTATGATCGGACTGCTATGGCTTTTTTCTCATACCACATCCGGCTATGGCCAGACCGCCAGGGAAATCGTGGTCAATGCCAATGATCTGCTGCACGGGAAAAGCAGCAGGGCCACGGCGGTCATGACGGTTATAAAACCGGACTGGTCCCGGAAGATGACCACAAAACTGTGGATGCTGGAACCGGATTTTGCCATGATCCTCATTACGGAACCGGCCAAGGATAGGGGTACGGTTACGCTGAAACGCGAAAAGGAGATATGGAACTGGATCCCCTCCATTCAACGGGTCATCAAGATTCCGCCCTCCATGATGATGCAGCCCTGGATGGGCTCCGATTTTAACAACGACGACCTGGTACGCGAATCATCCATTGTGGAGGATTATACCCAGACATTGACGGGTGAAGAAAACATTGATGGATACGATTGTTATAAAATCCGCCTCATACCCAAACCGGAGGCAGGTGTTGTTTGGGCAAAAGTGATGATGTGGATCTCTAAGAAAGGATATCTGGAACTCAAGATCGAATATTACGATGAGGAGGGCACCCTGGTCAAGTACATGACCGGGAGCAAGGTTAAGGAGATGGGGGGCCGCACCCTCCCCTCCCACTGGGAAATGATCCCCGCGGATAAGCCCGGTGAAAAAACGACCCTGGATTACGAATCACTGGAATTCAATATAGATATTAAACCCTCATTTTTTTCCGAACAGAACATGAAAAGGGTCAGGTAGAAAAAATGTACTTTTCATTAAGCTGGCGTAACCTGTGGCGGAACAAGAGGCGTACCATAATCGCGGCCGCATCGGTCTTCTTCGCTGTCTTGCTGGCCGTGGTGATGCGCTCAGGGCAAAGGGGCTCCTACTCGTATATGATCGATTCCTCGGCAAAGCTGTTTACCGGTTACCTCCAGGTCCAGGGAAAGGGCTACTGGGAGAACC
Source organism: uncultured Desulfobacteraceae bacterium (assembly GCA_964526655.1). Taxonomy (GTDB): domain Bacteria; phylum Desulfobacterota; class DSM-4660; order Desulfatiglandales; family HGW-15; genus CAZGIZ01. Next base: position 7,023 of record CAZGIZ010000052.1, read on the forward strand.
GCTCGCTCGACAGGAGCATTATCCTTGACTCCGGTCAGCAGGAAAACCTTTCAGGAATTCCCCATGTCACTGCCCTCACACCGCGTCTGGAGGCCTTTTCCCTTGTTGCCCATGAAACCAACACCAAGGTGGCCCAAATCATTGGTATCGATCCATCCCGGGAAGACGAGGTGACGGGACTTAAAAGCCGGCTTGTGGAAGGGAGCTACCTTTCAACAGGATCCGAAGGTGTATTGATGGCCCGTGGATTGGCGGACCTGTTGAAGGTCACGGTAGGCGACAGCCTTATCATCTATGGTCAGGGGTATCATGGGCAAATCGCAGCGGCGCGGTTACCCATCACCGGCATTGTCAAGCTTCCCTTTTCCGAACTGGATAACGGCCTGGTTTACCTGTCCCTCACAAAGGCCCAGGATGTGTTCTCGGCATACGGGAGGATAACCTCCCTTGCCGTCATGGTGGACAACATCCGCAATTTGCCTTCCGTGAAAGCCAGGGTCCGGCAGGAGCTGGGGAAAGAATATGTCATAATGACCTGGGACGAGATGCTTCCCGACCTGGTCCAGAGCATTGAGCTGGACAATGCCAGCGGGATTATTATGCTCATCATCCTCTACATAGTCATTGCCTTCGGGGTCTTCGGGACGGTGATGATGATGACCTCGGAAAGGATAAAGGAGTTCGGGATATTGATATCCGTGGGGATGAAGAAGGCGAGACTCATACTGGTGACCACCCTGGAGACCATTTTTATCTCATTGTTGGGTGTTGTGACAGGCATACTGGGCAGCATTCCCGTCATCGTCTACCTGCATTACAATCCCGTGCACATGACAGGGGACGCAGCCAAGGCATTTGAATCGATCGGGGTGGAACCCATTATGAAGTTCAGCATCGATCCCCACATCTTTTTTTCCCAATCCATTGTCGTCCTGATAATCGCCCTGGCAACGGCGGTTTACCCCGTCCTGTTTATCAGGGCCGTTCAGCCGGCAAAGGCCATTCACGGCTAAGAAGGGAGGCAATACATTGCTGACGTTACTGGCATGGAAGAACATATGGAGGAATAAAAAGCGCAGCCTGATTATCATCACGGCCATCACCTTCGGGCTCTGGGGCGGCCTCCTGGCGAGCGCTGTTATGATGGGCTGGGGGGAATCCATGGTTAACACGGCCATTGATCGGGATCTGGCACATATCCAGGTCCATAAACCCGGATTTCTCCGGGACCGGGACATCAACCTCTACATTCCGGGGGGTATGGAGGTCCTGAAAAAGATCCGCTCAATGCCCGGGGTGGAAGCCGTTTCCGGAAGGACGCTGGTGGATGGAATGGCGGCATCGCCCGCATCCACATTCGGGGTGCGCATAGAGGGTATCGATCCCGAAAGCGCGGTCAAGGTCACCAACATCAGGGACCTGCTGATCCAGGGGGATTATTTCGCCGGCAGGGGTAAAAACCCCATAGTCATCGGAAAGAAACTGGCGGACCGCCTGAACCTGAAGCTCCATTCCAAGGTGATTTTGAGCTTCCAGGCCATGGACAAGAGCCTTATCTATGGGGCCTTTCGCATAGGAGGTATTTTTAAGAGCGAGTCTTCCATGTTTGACGAATCCCATGTCTTTGTCCTGCAGACGGACCTCCTCCGGCTCCTGGACAGTCAACCGATAGTACACGAAATCGCCGTCCGCCTGGCCTCCTCCCGGTCCATTCCACGTATTTCAGCGGCAATAAAAGCAGCGTATCCTGGGCTTTCCGTTGAAACCTGGCAGGAGCTCGCCCCGGAGATAGCGGCCACGTCCGCGGCCATGGGAATCTGGTCCTATGTCTTTGTGGGAATTATCCTAATGGCCCTTGTTTTCGGGATCACCAACACCATGCTTATGGCGGTCATGGAGCGCATCCAGGAGCTGGGTATCCTGATAGCCGTGGGCATGAAAAAGGGAAAGGTCTTTCTCATGATACTCCTGGAGACCATCATGCTCTCCATCACAGGGGGCATCTGCGGGATGTTCGTGGGGGCCGTTACGATCCTGGTCCTTTCCCGCACGGGGATCGATTTTTCGGCCTTTGCCTCGAGCCTGGAGAGTTTCGGGGCCAGCACGGTCCTGTACCCCTTTCTGCCTGCCGGCATGTATCTTATACTGGTACTTATGATTGTCGCGGCAGCAAGCATTGCATCCACCATGCCGGCCTGGAAGGCCATGCACCTGCAGCCTTCGGAAGCCATAAGGACATACTGACGATTTCACGACGATCTTTTAGAAGGGAAGAGTAAAATGGCACTTATTCAAATCACCGACCTTGGAAAGGTTTACAATCCAAAATTAATCCCCGTGGAGGCCGTCAGGCATGTGGATCTGACAATCGGGAAGGGAGAATTTACCGCAATCGTCGGGCCTTCCGGCTCGGGTAAGACCACCCTGCTCAACCTCATCGGCGGGCTGGATTCGCCGACCTACGGTCAAATCAGAATCGACGGGACCAATGTGGCTGACCTGAAACCGGGGGAGATGGTGGAATACAGGCTGCACCACATCGGGTTTGTTTTCCAGGCCTATAACCTGATCCCCGTATTCACGGCCAGGGAAAACGTCGAATTCATCATGCTGCTCCAGGGCGTGGCAAAGGCAGAACGGCGGAAACGGTCCCTTGAACTCCTGGATGCCGTGGGGCTGGCCGAGCGCACGGACAGCCGTCCTAACCAGTTGTCCGGCGGGCAGCAGCAGCGGGTGGCCGTGGCCCGGGCCCTGGCCTCCCATCCCGCCTTTGTCCTTGCTGATGAGCCGACGGCCAATCTCGATTCCGAATCAACGGCCTCCCTCCTCGACCTGATGGCGCAGCTCAACAGGGAATATGAGATGACCTTTGTCTTCTCCACCCATGACGCCAGGGTAATCCGGCGGGCACGGCGGGTGGTGACCCTGGAGGACGGGATGATCAAGTCGGATGCGGCGGAAGATTGAGCGATGGGTAAAATAGTCGGGAAGATATTGTTTCTGATACTCATGCTGCCCAGCCCCCTATGGGCGCAATCACCGGTTTATGATATCTCGGGATACGTCAAATATCTCTCCAGCGCCTCCGATTACCCTACCCTGAAGGGCACGCTTTACGACCAGCTCCTGCATGCGAGGATCAATACGGCCTGGTATCCCTCCGATTCCCTGAGGGGAGAGATGGATCTGCGGGTACGGGCCTTCTACGGGGGCTCCGTAGAGAAGATTCCCCGGTTTTCGGAAGAGATCAAAACCAACTATGATTTTACGAACCTCGATACCCTAATGTGGGACGGAAAAGAGAGCCTCGGATACGGCCAGATAGACCGCCTGTGGCTGGATTATACAAGGGATAACCTGGAGCTTACGGCGGGGAGACAGCGCATTGCCTGGGGAACGGCCCTGGTCTGGAACGTGATCGATCTCTATAACCCCAAATCCGTGCTGGATTTCGATTATGAGGAAAAACCCGGCGCAGATGCCCTTCGGTTGCAATACTACACGGGCGCGGTCTCCAAGGCGGAGCTGGCCCTAAGGCCCGGAAGGACCAGGCAGCATGACACCGTTGCCGGGCTCTATTCCGTGAATGTATGGGGATACGATTTTTACGGCATCGCAGGGATTCGAAACAACCGGTGGGTAACCGGGGGCGCCTGGGCGGGGTCGATCTTGAAGGGCGGGTTCAGGGGGGAGTTGCTGGTGAGCCAGTCACCCGACAGGGACGGCTCACGAGACCATTCCCTTCCGCCAGTTTTCGGCGACTCCATTTTTGCCTCCCATCGGACAGTAGCCAGTTTCGTCCTTTCTGGCGACTACACCTTTGCCAATTCATTTTACATCCACAGCGAGTGCCTCTTCAACAGCAATGGCAAGAAGGAAGACGCCGGCCTGTTTCAGCAGGAGGCGCTCGACGCGGGGATGCTCTCTCCCGCGCGATGGTCGATTTACCAGGAGTTTGCCTATGATATCACCCCTTTGACACGGGCGACCCTCTTCGGTATTTTCAATCCCGATGACCATTCCTTGATTGTGGTGCCCATGCTGTCCCAATCCCTCAGGACGAATTTGGATCTCTTGCTGATCGGATTTTTACCTTCAGGCGGGCAAAACAGCGAGTTCGGTGTCTATGGCAGGTCAATTAATCTCCGGTTAAAATATTCCTTCTGAACCGCCCCTTAAATTATCATTTCCAGGGGGAAGAGATATTCAACGGCATCCACGGGGCAATGGATCCTGCAGTTGCCGCAGTGCCAGCACTCTTCAGGATAGGCGACCCTGGGGCCTTCTTCCTCCAGGCTTAAGAGATCGCCGGGGCAGACCTCAACACAGGTCCCACATCGGGTGCAAACATCTTCTTTGATAACAGGCGGCATTATTGTTTACTCCTCTCAATCAATATCCTCGTAGGCCGTCATGGCCTCCCCACTCTCCTGCCACTGGACTACATACTTTGTCCTCAGTTCCCTGTCCATTCCGGCCGGATAATCGCTGATAGTATAGAACCCCTTCATACCCTTGCGCATCAACACGGACCTGATCATCAATTGACAGTATTTCAGGAGGTGCCTGGCCTCATATACCTGCATCAGCTCGTGATAATTGCGGGCCCTTATCTCATCAATGTGCCCTTCAAGGATCCTAAGGCCTTCCAAGGCCCTTTCCAGCCCCCTCACGCTCCTCCTGTGACCCGCATAGTACTCCATGACCTGCCTTATCTTGTTTTCAAACTCCCTGGGTAAATAGCCTTCCGTGCGGTTCAGGGGCGAATAGATCCGTTCCCTTTCTTCCGATAACTGGTCCCTGTCGTTTTCCTTTAATTTATTGGTCCTCAAGGCCCTGATCCCCGCCTCCCTTCCCGCGACCAGTCCCCCGCACATGGCCGTCGAGAGCATCCCTGAAAAGGGGAGACCGAAGAGGCATTTTATGTTCACGGACTCCATATTTATGTCAACGTGCAGGTTGCCCCCGCCGCTAAACTCCCCTAACTCCAGCTCCAGGAGGTCCTCTTTGAGGTTCACACTCTTCTGCGAAAGCCAGTCCTTGAAGGTAGGTTTGTCCACGGGGAGGAGATTATTGATGAGATGGTCCAGGTCCTTTTCCGGGATATGCCTGCAGTCGATAAAGAGCGGCCCCCTTCCCATGCCGATCTCGTCAAATTCCGCCCATATGAGGGCCCCCCTGGGGGCCCTGTCTCCCAGTGGATGCCGCTTTTCCATGAAAGGCTCACCCCTGGCATTCAGATAGCGGGCGCCCATGCCGGAAAAGGCGTTTACACCCGGGGTCCCAAAACCCTTTGGAAGGGTCGTAAGGACACACAACTCGAGGTTCTTCACCTTTGCCCCGATTTCATAGGGCAGGACAACCTGGCTTCCCGTGTTCCAGGGATACTGCCAGATATTATAGGGCATTTTGGTGCTGTTGGTAAACCACCTCGATTGATGGGCCCCGAGGGCGAGGACAAGGGCCTTTGCCTGAAAGGTGAAGATCTCGCCTGTCCTCCTGTTAAACCCCACGGCGCCGGTCACGTCCCCTCCCTTTTTCAGGAGGCTCGTCATGGTGATCTGGTCCTGTTTAAGGGCCCCTGACTCGAGGACCTGTTTTGCGAGAATCTTTTTCAGGTCCACCCCGTTTTTCATCATAAGAAACCACTCTGGCTGTCCCAGGCCCGCGCTGCGAAAATAGGAGCCGTCGGGTTTTCTGTAAAACTGGACCCCCCATTTCTCAAGCCTGCGGATCATGCCCGAGATCTCTCTGGTAAATGACTTTTCAACCAGATTGGACGAGACTCCCCATCCCGGGCTGCTGTAATATCGGGTGGCCCTTTCGTCGGAGTCCCATTCGGGTCCCGAGTTTAACTGGGCCCCGAAATGATCCTGGCCCGCGCCCGTGCAGCCGCAGCTTATGAGAGAACCCTTATCGACAATAATCACTTCAGCGCCCTGCTCCCTGGCGCCGACGGCCGCCAGGCAGCCCGCGGCACCCGCCCCAAGGACCAGGACATCGGTCCTGAGATCCATCACCTTGTGTCCTTTGTCAGGCATCACTTCTCCTTACCCCGCTCGGTAGATTCTTCATGAGGCCTTCTCTATTTCGGCATCAGGGTGAAGCCTTTCGAGAATCATCCGCTCCAATGCCTCTCTATCCACCTTCTGGCCGTCCGCCAACTGGGGGAATTTCTCCATTTTCTCAAGCATCTCGGGAAGCTTGTAAACGGCCAGGCCCTTACCCTTTAAAAAGGAGATCATTTCATCAAAGGGAAGATCCTCGTCCCTGCGGGTGGTGACACAGGCACAGGCCCGCTCCCCCATGACCTGGTCCGGCACCCCTATGACGGCCGCGCCCGTGACCTTCGGATGGGTTAAGAGATAGTCCTCGATCTCCTTTGGATAGATATTCTGCCCTCCCCGGATTATTATCTCCTTTTCCCTTCCCCTCAGGAGGAGGTAGCCCTCATTATCGAATCTGGCCAGGTCCCCAGTGTCATACCAACCCTCCTTGCCAAATGTGCCCCAGGCCCTGAGGGTCGCTTCAGGATCATTATAATAACCGGAAGATGTGGAGGCTCCCCTTACCTGGAGACGGCCGGTCTCACCCCGTGTCACCTCAATTCCATTGTCATCGATTATCCTTACTTCATTGCCGGGAAAGGGTTTTCCCAGGGTGCCCAGACGTTTTTCCTGAGGGTCATCGATTGCCGACTGGGCAAAGCTGTAGGTCTCCTGGGATCCGCCGGCGATAAGGACCCTGCAATTGAATTTCTCCTCCGTTTCCCTGGCAAGGGCCATGTCAAAGGAGGAGGCCCCGGTCCTGATAGCCCTCAGGGAACCGAGATCAAACCTCTTCAAATCGGTCTCCTTCAGGATCCTGACGATCTGGGTGGGAACTGCCGCGAGGTATGTGATTTTCTCCTTCTCAATGAGCCTGAGGACTCCCTCGGGTGAAAAGCGGTTCAAGGTGCATACCTTTGCGCCCACCTGGAAAGCGGCCCACCAGTTCTGGAGTCCCGGTCCCCCGGACACGGGGGCAATGTCTCCGACAATATCCCTTTGGGTCAATTTCGCCCTCTGGACGATACCTCTCCCGCCGGCTATGGAAGAGGCCCCCGCCTGCTCTATGCATTTCGGCATGCCCGTTGTCCCGCTGGAGAGGACCACCATAAATACCTCAAAGGGATCAAAGGCCTTGTCTCTCAATATATCCCGGGCATCCGTATCATCAACGGGAGTTTCAATCAGGCCTTTAAAGGATGAGGCCCCCCCAGGGATATGATCCCCGGTTACAAGAAAATGATTTAATCCCGTCAGGTCCGGGGCGATCTCCTTCATGATCCCGTAGTAATTGACATTCCTGTGTTCAAAGGGGGTCACGACGGCGACGGCCTCGAGGGTCTTTATGATGTGTCTCATCTCATTTTGACGAAATGTCATGGGCGGAAGGCAGCAGAGGATGCCGGCCCTTTGACAGGCCAGGAGCAATATCAGGGAGATTGAAGGGAAGGGCGATTGTACAACAATGGACTGGTCCCGTTTGATCCCCATATTCAAGAGCCCGACGGCAACCCTGCCCGTGATCCTGTTCAACCCGGACCAGGTCATCCTGCCCTCCGGGTCCACAAGGGCCGCCTGGTCCGGATATTGCGAGGCATTGTAGTCGAGGATGTCCTGGATTCCCCTATGGTCCCAGTACCCCAGCTTTATATAATGATCGATCAGCTCCCTGTCTATCCTGGTGGGCTTTGCCATTGAATCACTTGGTAACGTTCAAAAGTGTATGCATGAGACATTCAATTTTTAAAGTCAGGCATTCGGCCATCACCCTTTTCTCCCGCCGGGCTGGAGGCCCTCTGGGCCGGAGGCAAGGGGATATCTACCATGTTGGTCAGTAATGACTTAAAATTAGAGGTTTAATGTGTTCACAGGAGATTCCCATGGGTTCATAGCCATAAACCCCTAATTTTAAGTCATGGCAAAGTCTTGTGGAATTTTTAAAGAGATATCCCCTTTCGAAAAAGGTCATGGCCGCGCCTGAGAGAACTGATTCAGGAAAAAAGAAGGCATGCATACACTTTTAAACGTTATTAATCACTTTGGTCTATCCGGCGCCTCAAAAGGCGGGTTGTTCGGGACGGGGAGGTTATTTCCCCCCGCTGTATGGGAGGCCGAGTCCTTTCAGGATAAAGATCACCATGAATTCCACTGTCTCTTCCGTGGTCCATTGTTTGAGATTCCATGCCCTCAGGCCGATAAACACGGTAATGAAAGTGATGAATTTAGCGGCAAGTTCAATGTCACAATCCATGGGATATTCTTTGTTTACGTCTTCCAGGAGCTTTTGGAAAAAACCGCTCACGTTTCTGTTATCCATTTCCAGTATGACCTTGAGATGCTCCTTGCCGAGATACTTGGCCTCGGAAAAGACGAACTGAAAAAGCTTCTTGTTTTTAGCAGGGAACTCGATGGTTGATCGAATCCCCCTGTGCAGCCTTGCAAGGGCGTCCTCGGCCTCCTGAAATCCGCATTTCACAAGATACTCATACCAGAGTTCCTGCAGGTGCTTATAAACCAGGAACAGGATATCGTCTTTGGAAGAGATATAATGGTAGAGCTGGCCCATGGACATACCGCTTTCCTCGGCTATTTCACGGATATTTGTACCGTGAAATCCCTTCTGGAAGAACAATTTCGAGGCAGCCTCCACAATCTGCTTTTGCTTTTTTTCAATCAGATCGAGGTTTTTGGCCGAGCTTGCAATGAGATCGCTGGGGATATCAGGCTTGTAGATTTTTAGATAATCGGTATTTTTTTTTGCCATAACTCTTCGATTTAAATTGATTTTTTTCGCATGAGCAGTATAAGGGAACCCTTCTTCGGGTGTCAAGTGAAAAGCTTCCCTCCCGCCATAATAAGTGCTAATCCATAAACCGGTGTTTAAATAACGTCCAATAATTTAAGTTTAACAGCTATCCTGCCGATAAATAAAAAGAAACCGGTTTAAACCTGTGTGACTTTGCGCGTGATCAAAGAATCAGGTTTCATCAAAGCAAGGTAGTTTGGCAACACAAATGACCTACAATCTAAATAGAGATCCAGGCGTTGATGGAGGGATAATCGAAGCGCCCATGCCGCAGGCACTCGAACTTCCCAAGACAAAAGGTGAAGTGCCCTACGGATATTTCCGTATACCATTAGGGATATTGCAGGTGGATACCATACCCTGGTTCAGTATCTATCTGCGTGTTCAAGGGAAAAGGGAGTATGCCCTTTATAAAAGCAGGGGTTCAAAGTTCAAGGAGGAGCACAAGGACAAACTCTCTGCAAACAGGATTAACGAAATATTCATCAAGTCCTCGGAGCGACGTCTCTATTCCAAATATATTGAGGATAATCTCAAGGAAATTATCGCCGATGACTCCTTTGCGATAGAGAAAAAATCAAGGCTCCTTTACAACAGCTCAACGGAACTTCTTCGGGAGATTTTTAATAGGACGCAGATAGCCGATAAAATTCCCAAGGTGGCAAGGCTGGTAAGGCATATCGTTGATCACGCATGCCAAGGGATCGAAGAATTCATCTCCATGCTTGACGTGATGTCCCATGATTACTATACCGTTAACCACTCTGTGAATGTTTGCATACTCGGTGTTGCCCTGGGAAACGGGATCGGCCTTGACAGGGACGAACTTTATGAATTGGGGATAGGGTTAATCCTTCATGATCTTGGCAAATCGAAAATCGACGAAAGCATTCTCATGAAAAAGGGTCCCCTGAATGACAGCGAATGGAAGATCATAAAAAATCATCCCACTTATGGCGCTGAAATCGCGGAGAGCACCAAACAGGTTACGCCGCTCTCTTTGACGGTTATCAGGCAGCATCACGAAAAGTGCTCGGGTAAGGGATATCCTCTGGGGCTTTATGAACCCCAGATCCACCTCTTCAGCCGCATTGCGGCCCTGGCCGACGTCTACGACGCCTTGACGACGGAAAGGCCCTATAGTTCCGCCCGAAACGCCTTTTCCGCCATCCAACTTATGCAAAAGGAGATGGCAAACGACTTTTCCAGGGACCTGTTTAAGGAGTTAGTCCTCCTCCTCACCAACAAGCCCGAATAATATATCGCCTATATTCACGCTCTCCTTCATCTCCACTTCGATAACTTTTTTCTTGTAATCCCTGTAACCTATTTCCAAGGTGTATTTTCCGCTGTCTTTTTCGAGGTTATCAAATTTAAAATCCCCGAAACTGTCCGTTGTCACCTCATCAACCTTTTCGGAATTCCTGAAAAGCGTGACGGCCGCCCCTTCGTAACAATCTATTATTCCCTCTTCTTTATGGGCCACACTACCGGCGATAAAACACCGGGTGAACCTGTATAGATTCCTGTAATAGACCCGGGGTCGCGTATTCCGTTCCGGATTCAGGACTTCCAGTTTTTCTCCCTGGACGATCCTTTTCATGGCCGTGGCTTCTTCCCGAACCACGCGCAGGGCCCCCGTAGGACACGCCTGCACGCATCTGGGTTTTTCCCAGCCCTCGTCCAGGAGGTGGGCGCATAAGGTGCATTTCTGTGGAACGTCCTTGTCATCGTTCCACCAGACGGCGTTATAGGGGCAGGCCTTCATGATTTCCCTCCGGCCTTTGACCCTTTCAGGGTCAAACAAGACAATCCCGTCGTCCCGTTTATAGGCGGCCCCGTCTCCAGCCGCCTTAATGCAGGGGGCGTCATCGCAATGCATACAGGGGACGGGCAGGTAGGCGACATCCATAAGGGGGTACTGTCCCCTCTCTTTCCTCATGATGTTCATCCAGCGGTGCCCATGCCTGGGCTGTGACATGGTATATCCCGGCCAGTCATTATCCACATGCTCGTCCTTGCAGGCCAGAAAGCAGTTATTGCAGTCCTCGCATTTTTCAACATCAATAATCAGATGCCATTTTTTCATTGGATATTCTCCTTCCCATCCCACTTCCGGACCTGAACAAGGCAGGAATTGGCCGCGTGGCTGTGCGATTTCCTGATCATCATCCTCCCAGGGGTCAATTGATTGATGCATCCCCCCCGGTCTGCCGAATATCCGGGCTCGCCGACCGGATCATACCTGGCCGAAGATTCATAGGAGTGGACCGTGCCAGGGGGGAGTCTCTCGGTTACCTGGGCCGCGCAGATTACGGCCCCCCTGTCGTTGAAGAGCTTAATGAGATCATTATCCCTTATTCCCCGGGCCTCGGCATCCTTACTGTTCAATCTCGCTATCCAGTAGTAATAGCCGTCTATCAGCACACGATGATCCTTGACATCATTGACTATGCTGTCTTTCCCGTCACCCATGGTGTGGAAGCTGTAACGCGGGTGCGGGGATATAAGCTGCAGGGGGTATTTCTCATAGAGGTCCTTTGTGTGGTGACCCTCCCAGGAGGGGATATATTTGGGCATAACGGGCCTTTCAGGGTCGTCGGGGTCAAATCGCTCCAGGCTGGAGCACACGAACTCCAGCTTCCCTGATTGGGTCTGGAGGCCCATTCCGAATTTTTCCGTGTAATCTCCGGGCAGGGGGGATATCTCCGGCGTGTCCTTGGGCCTGCCTTCCGCAAAGTACCGGTAGGAAACTGGGTCCCTCAGCTCTTCCCTTGGGGCGGGGACCACGTAATAGCCCTTTTTGAGGAATTTTTTCCAGGACATTACCCTGGGCAGATCCGTGCCGTCAAATAACCGCTTGCACCAGTCCAGCTCCGTCACCCCCTCGGAGAACATTGCCGAGAAGCCCAACCGCTTGGACAGGTCAAGGAAGATCTGATAGTCCGGCTTGGACTCCCCGAGGGGCTCAATGCACTTGTGCTGCATATGGATGACCCTGTGGTTGCACTGATTAAAGCTGTGCTGGATATATCCCCCGCAGTTGGCAAACTCGGCGATATCCCATCTCTCGAAATTGGTGCAGGCGGGCAGGATAATATCCGCGAATCGGGCCTCACCCTCGAACCAGACGGACTGGTTGACCGCGAATTCCAGGTTTTCGCTCCGGTAGGCCCTTGCGTAGCGGTTTGTGTCGTTCATGGTCCCGAAATGAGAGCCCCCGTATTTATAATACATCCTGACTGGTGAATAACCCGGGGCAGGATACCTGATTTCCATGAACTGCCCCTCGATCATCTTCGGATTGCCAAAATAGGAGGAGGTCTTTCCGTCTAAGATGGCCTCGGGGATCCTGAGCCTGGGCACCACCTGCTCTACGGTGTTCACAGTGGCCAATTGGGGCATTCGCTGGTAGAGATTGACGGCCATGGCCGTGCCGTCCAGGTCTCCGGAGAGGCCCCCCTCCGAATAGCCTGGAAAATAGAAGCTTGAATCCACGGGTGTGCCCTGCTGCATGCAGCCCATGTTGACCCCCGGTTTTCCGAGCCCCTGCATGGCCATGAGACAGACCATGGACCGGGCCCATTCCGTTCCCGTGGCGCAACGGCACGCGCTCCCGAAACCGACGATCCCGCCCGCTGCCAGATATGTCTTTTTTGAGCCCCACTCCCTTGCCAGGGCCCTGACGTCCTTGGCGGGTATGGCAGATTCATTCTCCTGCCATTCGGGCGTCTTGGGTATGTCGTCCTCCTTGCCCAGGATATAGTCCTTCCATTGATCGAATCCCTTTGTCCTTTCCTTGACATATCCCTTGTCATAGAGGTCTTCCTTAATCCAGACATAGGCGATGGCAAGGGCGAGGGCGTTTCCCGTGGCGGGCCTGGGGGCAAGCCACTTGCCGCCCAGGAGGGCGGCCGTGTGATTATAGAAGGGGTCGATATGGACCATTTTTATTCCAAGCTCCTTCAGCCACTGGCGCCGCACGGTCCCCTCGAATGCCGCGTACACCCCGCTCGTGGATTCGGGATCGCTCGACCAGAAGACCACCATCTCGCACTCCTTGAGCAGGTCCTCGACCGTGCCGTAGGTCTCAGACGCGCCTAAACGCACGCTGTTTCCCCAGTGATGCATGGCCCCCCAGTGCCAGCCCTCCCAGGAGTCGGGATTGTGGACGATGGGGGTCCACCCCAGGGTATTGAAAAACCGGCGGTGGGCGCTCAGCCAGTAACCCAGTATGCCCCACATGTGATGAGACCCGGTCCCGCTCATGATGGAGCCCGGGCCGTGTTCCCGCTTTACCCTTTTAATCTCTTCCGCGACAATGTCCAGGGCCTCATCCCAGCTTATCCGCTCATAACCCGAGATGCCCCTGTTCTTAGGGTTTCGCTCGCCATTGGGGTCGAAATCCACGCGTTTCATGGGATAGAGGAGCCGGTCCTTGGAATAGACCATGGATTTCCAGGCAAAGGAATAGGGACTGAGTGTCGTCTTTCGGGGCGGGGTAAATCTCTTTCCCCTGGCCTCGATGGTCCATGGCTTTGCGTCCTTATCATCAAAATCGATGGGGGTTATCCGTATTATTTTTCCGTCTTTCACATAAACAAAGACAGGGCCCCCGTTTGTCCCGTTTACATATCTCTTTACACCCTTGCCCACATCGAGGCCGTACTCCAGTCCCGCCGTCAACATAAGGCCCAGGGTCTCAAGAAACCAGGAGGTAAGCTCATCAGGACCTTCGATCCATAGCTTGAAATTTTTCATGGCGCTGACCTGCTCCAGTTGGCTACGCCACGGTGTCATGAGACGGGCGCCAAGGGCGGCATCATAATAACTGATGGTCATATCGGGCCGGGGATGGATCCCCCCCTTTGATATCAGCCTGCCGTCCTGGAAGGTGAAATATCTCCCCACCCGGTTGTCTTTCGTCCTTATCTGGGCGGTAAAATCCCTCTCCCTGAGACGCCCCCTGAAGGAGGGATGCAGCAGGGAAGTAAATCTTAAAATGACCTTCACGTTTAAGAGAATAAAGGAAAAGATCCAGCCTGCCACGGCCTGGGATTTCGACATCATGGATATTATCCTGTCAACTATTTCCGCTACAATCGGCTTCATTTTTTACCCAATCTATTGTGGATTCCTCGGATTTCTTGATATCTCTGTTTATAAAAAATCGATAACGTTCAAAAGTCTATGCCTGACTTTAAGGGTTGAAATGTCCGGCAATATTATCTCTTCAAGGTAATATCTACCTGCTTAGTAGCCCGTGAACAAATATTTGGGATTTGCATAGCACAACGCAGATTCCCAAAAGTTCATGGGCATAAATCCCAAATATTTGTTCACTTAAATGTCCGGTGGAATTTTCAAAAAGATATCACCTTGAAGAGATAACATTGCCTACCTCTTTTCATGCACTCCTCCTGTGTGAAAGTAAACAAAACTGCTATTGGCTAAAACATCCAATTCACCTTTAAATTAATTTCGCTTCAGGGGTTATATTCGTGTAATAAAACCGCTCGGAGATATCCTTTGCCGTCTCCTTTAGGGCGGATATGATCAATTTGCTGCGCTCCCCCGCTATCCTTTGGGGAGGCCCTGCCACAACAACAGCGGCGATCGGCTTCTTGTCATAGTTTAATATGGGGGAAGCTATCGCCATGGTCCCCTCATCCAGCTCTTCTTTGTCTATGGCATAGCCATGTCGTCTTATTTCTTCAATTTGACGCTGCATCGCTTCAAGATCCGTAATCGTGTTTTTGGTCAACCGCCGTAACCTTGTCCCCAGCAATTTTTTCTGAAGCTCCGGCGGGCAAAAGGCCAGAAAGGCCTTGGCCCCGGCGGCCGCATGAAAAGGCACCCTGTCCCCCACGTCACCAGCCAGCCTCACGATCCTCGGCCCTTCGGCGATATAGGCCAGGACCATGTTTTCCCCTGCAAGTATCTCCAGGATAACCGTTTCCTTTAACCGGTAGCGGAGACGGTCGATGTAGGGCCTTGCAATCTGGACAAGATTGGTCTTGAGGGACTGATTAAGGGACCGGGAGAGCCGAACAATGGCCGATCCAAGGGAATACTTTTTCGTGGAGGGGTTCTGTTGCAGGAACCCATAACCCGTGAGCACCTTCAGGAGACGGCTTACCGTGGACTTATGGAGTCCTGACAGCTCACTGAGCTCCACTGTCCCCATCTCATTGTTTTGGGGTTCAAAGGCCAATAGCAGGGCCAGGGCCCTTTCCAGAGATTGGTGAGTTCCGGAATTTGATTGCATTCTATACAACTCCCTACGCACTCTGTGCAATCTATTCTGCATTTAAAAATATATCATGTCAAGAAAAACATTCCTGTGCTAAGGTATCTCCTAACCTCTCTTTACACTGTATGCCGGGGGAATAGATGAAAATCATTGACGAAGCAATCGGGAGAAACCGATACACCCTTTCAGAATACGAGTCCAAGCGGATCCTTTCCGCCTACGGCATCCCCGTTACGGAGGAAGCGCTTGTGGATCGTATAGAAAACCTGCCTACCGCTGCTAAAAAAATTGGCTATCCTTTAGTAATCAAGGCCTGCTCGAGCGCAATCTCCCACAAGACGGAAACGGGTCTGGTAAGGCTGGACATCAGAAATGAGACCGAGGTCCTTGCGGCATATAAAGAGGTCGTGGACCGCATGGAAGGAGACCATAAACAGGTATTGGTTCAGCAGATGATAAAGGGGCAGCGGGAGCTCATGGTCGGCATGATCAGGGACCCCCAATTCGGCCCCTGTGTGATGTTCGGTCTGGGGGGTGTATTCACCGAGGTCTTGAATGACACGGTCTTTCGAGTCGCCCCGTTGAAAAAGAGTGACGCCTTTGAGATGATGGCCGAGATCAGGGGCCGGAAAATCCTGGGGGAGGTCCGGGGAATGGAGTCCGTGGATAAAAATGATCTGGCAAAGATCCTGGTTTCCGTGGGTCGGATCGGGGTGGAGAATGACAGGATCAGGGAGATTGACATCAATCCTGTCATTATTGCGGCGGGCAAGCCGGTCGCGGTCGATGCCCTTGTGATACTCTTAGGGAGTTGACCCATGGTTGATACCTCAGATTTGGACGTCTTTCTCAAACCCGAGTCCGTTGCCGTTATCGGCGCCTCGGAACGGCGCGGGGCCTGGGGCCGCTTTATCATGGAAGGCCTCCGGTCCCTAAATTATCCCGGCATCATATATCCTGTGAACAATAATTCCCGACGGGTCTTTGGTCTGCACGTTTTCAGCGATATCCGGCACATCAAGGGACCCGTGGATCTGGCTGTTATATCCATTCCTGAACAAAACCTGGAAGAAACGATCAGGGCCTGCGGGGAAAAAAAGGTAAGGGGAATCACCATCATCACGGCGGGATTCGCGGAGACCTCAGAAGAGGGGAGGAAATACCAGGAGCGCTTGACCCGTCTTGCCCATTCCCTGGGCATAAGATTGCTGGGACCGAACGTCAGCGGGACCTTCAACCTCCATGCGGGATTTAATGCCTCGTCCACCCATTCCGGGAATCTCCTGAAAACGGCCATAACCGCCCTATGTCAGGGGGGTTTTGCCATCCACGATCTCCTGGCCTCGGCCAGGCACCTGAAAATGGGAATCGGGAAATTTGTCCACACGGGGAACGAGGCAGATCTGACCGTGACCGATTTTCTTGAATTTTTTGAAAAAGACCCTGAAACCCGGGCCATTGTCATGTATCTTGAGTCGATCCGGGATGGGAGACGGTTCATGGATGTCGCCGGGAGAGTGAATCAAAAAAAACCCATCATTGTCTACAAGGGAGGCAGGAGTTCCAACAGCTCCCGCGCGGCCCGGAGTCATACAGGGGCCATGTCGAGCGAGTGGCGTATAATCAAGGGCATGCTCAAACAGACGGGAGTCGTTATCTCACCCGCAATGGAGCTTTTACTGCCCCTGGCCCACGGCCTCCTGGAACGGCCGCGGATGAAGGGGAAGCGGATAGGCATTATCACCATGGGCGGGTCCTGGGGTGTGGCGCTGACGGATTGCCTGGAGGAATCCGGTCTGACCGTCCCGGAATTCAGCGATGATCTCCAGGGTAAATTGAGGGATCTGGGCCTGCCTTCCCGGGCCTCTTCAAAGAATCCCATTGATTTCGGGGCCTCGGGGAAATTCAGCGAAACCGGCTTCCTGCTCTCCCTTGGCCGTGAAGTAGCTCTATCCGGTGAGGTGGATGCCGTGGTTTTTCATGGATTCGGCAGGGCGGGGATGGAGCTGGAGGACAAGGAGGCACCAAGGCTGTCCCGGGCGGTTGAAAAAAGTCAGATCCTGGGTTTTTCCGATATTGAGAGGGAAACGGGCCTCCCCGTATTGATCGGGAATCATCACGGTCCCTGGGAGAGCAGGACCATCAGCGAGCTGAACGAAGAGGGGGTGCGGGTCTACACCAGGCTCCATGATATTGCCTGGATGCTCTCGGCCATGGCGGGGTATTGGGGAAAAAATCCGGTATGATAGCCTGTTTTTTTTTGTAATTTCCGGTTATACTATTGCATACTGACCAAAGTGCCGCAGGGGGATCTCTTTTTCAAGAACGAACTCTTTTATGTGCGATGCATATGCATGAAGCCATAGGAGGCGGGCAGATAGGTTCCTCAATCACTTGCCGGATCGGATTCCTGCTCATTTTGGAGAGGCATTCTGCCCGCCATGGCGGCAGCCTTACACAATTCTCTTGCTTCTAAGACCTTCGTCTTTAAAAAGAGACCCCCCTGTGGCCCTTTACAATCGATAAATTTTACTATGCGATAATATAACCGGACATTACTGGTTTTTTTAATCTTCGGATCAGGCCGAAGGGGTTCCGCTATGCCCTTTTATTGTCCTTGATTCATAAGTAATATTTCTATATAGTCCTTTTAAAATCAGGCTTTTATCGGTGTCCAGGTTTTGCCACTGGGAGGTAAAATCAACCATCAATCCATAAGGAGGTAATCATGAGAAAGGATAGCATGATTTCAAGGTGGACGGGATATGGCCATGGATTTAAAACATCACTTACAATAATCTGTATCGCAGGGATTTTCTTGCTGTTTTTCCCCATGGCAACTCTTGGGCAAACGCAGTATGGCGAATCATTACCCCCTCTTTCCGAGGCGGCAATCAAGTTTTCACCCGGCAAATTCGTTTCTGAAGATTTAAAGAGCTCATATCAGTTTGTTCTTATTAATGAATTGCTGCTAATCGACGAGCTGATTTTGAAAACAAAGAAGTTCAGCGGATACGATATGTTTACGGCTCCTTTGATTCCCAAGGAATTAAGCTGCCGTCAACTGACCATCCTTTTAGAGGAGAAGGAGGAGACGCTCAACAACCTGGAGTATGCCATAAGCGAGCCCTACTGTCTGTATTTTAAAAAATACGATCTCTTAGTGGAATTGGAGATCGTGGATGATCTCCTCTTGGTGCAGCAGGCTGTTTCAAGTTATCTCAACCAGGTCATTGCTCAATCGGGTTGTAAGTCCTTCAGTGCAGACCAGGTCAAAATGCTGATGGGCGAGCAGAAGAAAATGCTGATGAAGATCAAGGATGGTCTTCTCAACTCCTTTGAGGCACAGCAGCAATAGTTGATCCTGAAGCAGCCTGACGAAGGTTGACCTACCTGAGGTCGTAATGGCCCCAGACGGGTATTGTACGGGAAGGTCCCCCTGGCTGTTCGGGAGCCTGAGACGGCCGGGGCCTGAGGTACTCCGGCGGCCTCACTATTTTATAGGTCAGGGCATTCTGCTTGCAGCCGATAATACAGAGTCCGCAGCCCTTGCACTTCTCGGCATCAATAACCGCCTTCAGTTTCTTGGAGTTTTCTCGCGGCCGCATCTCGATGGCGTCAAACCGGCATCGGCTGACACAGTCCTTACAGCCCTTGCACAGCTCCTCGTCCACAACGGCCAGAAACCTGTTCGCCGTCATCAGTTCGAATTTCTTGTCACGGGTGACGGGAAAGAGGTTCTCACAGCAGCAGTCGCAGCAGTAGCAGTCTCCCCAGTGGACGAGACCGGCCTCCTCGGCCTCGCGTACAATACCCAGGGCCTCTTCCAGGGAGACCTCCTTTAGGAGACGGCCCGGCTGGTTGAGATAGTATTCCCCTCTCGGCCTGTCAAAACAGGCAAAACAGGTCATCAGGGGGTAGTCGCACACACCCCACACGACCCGGCAGCCGCAGGGGGCGATGATTCTCCTCTTTGCGTTTTCGATTTTGAGCCGCCAGTTTTCCTCCGGAAGAATATCCTCCGGCCGGATATTGGGGCTCCGCTCGAGGGCCCCGATAGCCGGCCATATGGGAAGGCTCCGCCCGGTCTTCTTGATCCTCTCGGCCGTGTGCTCCATGAACATGTAGGACCATTCGTTTCGGAAGAAGTCGTTCCACAACTCCTTGACCTTCCGGGGTATGGCGTTTGGACCGGTGTGCGGTGCCGTGTCTGCGACGCATTCATGGTGAAAGGCCAGGAGACTGGTGTGGAAGGCATACTGTGTCTTTCCCCTGGTAAGCATCCCCCTGTCTACCAGGTTATCGAGCTTTTTGGAGAGTTGTTTCTCATCCATATCCAACCTGCAGGCCAGTTCCGGGCAGGTCGCCGGCTCAAAAAGCCCCCGGCAGATCCTTGCCTCTTCGGGGGTAAACATTGCGTACAGGATCTTGAGGAAACGCTCGGATTCAGGAACGCCCAGCTGGTCAGCCAAATCAGTATATATATTATTTTCCGTCATGACACTCCTCCATAATATCCGGGTCATTCAGGTTCATTTCAACGCATCTTCAAGCCACGAGAACCACAGTTCCAGGCCCTCGCCGGTCTTGGCAGAGACCGGGAATATCTTCGCAGAAGGATTCAGGCCGCTGACTGCATCGGAGAAGGCCTTGACATCGAAATCAAAGTAGGGCAGGACATCTGTCTTGTTTACCAGGACCACATCTGATTCCGTAAACATCAGGGGATATTTATGGGGCTTGTCATCGCCTTCGGGAACGCTCAGGAGCATTATAGTTTTATGGGCGCCGAGGGCAAACTCAGCGGGGCAGACGAGATTGCCCACATTCTCGATAATGACCAGGTCGGTCTGCTCAAGGGGCAGTTTATCCATGGCCTTTCCAATCATGTTGGCATCGAGGTGGCAGGCGCCTGCCGTATTTATCTGAATCACGGGGATATCCTGCCTGCTTATCTTATCGGCATCGATTGTCGAGGCAATATCCCCCTCTATAACGGCAATACGGGTCTTGTCCTTAAAGTTTTTAATGGTCTGCATGATAAGAGTGGTCTTGCCCGCCCCGGGGGAGGACATGATGTTAATCAAAAGGTTATGGTTTTTATCCAGTAATTCCCGGTTTGCCTTTGCCTTTTCTTCGTTGGCGCCCAGGACATCCTCTTTGATGGTCAGCACCTTGACTTCCATCTATTCCACCTCCAAACTGTCGATATATAGTTCGCGTCCCGCAACAATTTCTACCTGCTGTTCGTTGCAATCGGGACAGTGAAAATCGGATTTTTCGGGGGTAAAAATCCTGTCACAGTTGCGGCAGCGCAATTGTGCCGGGACATGCCTGTAGGTAATAGTGGCCCCCGCAGCAATGGTGTCTCTGCTGAGAAAGCTGAAATAGAAATCCACTGCCTCTTCGAGCACACCGGAATATTCGCCTACAACGAGATTAATCCTGAGAATCCTGACGGCCTCTGCCTTCTCCGCATGTTCGAGTGCCAGGGCCATGAGGGATTCAACAATGCTCTGTTCATGCATTTTAAATAATTCAGACTGATTAGGCTATAGGCTGAAGGCTATTAGCTCTTAAGCACTGATTAACACGACTTACAGCCTATCTACCTACAGCCTAACTCCCTTAGTAATTACCTATCTCGAATATATTCAATGAAGCTCCCCACCGCCCCGCAAAAATAAGCGGGATCTCCGCTTTGCTACAACAAGCCGCAGGGTATTCTGGCGAAGGCGAATAAAACCCCGGTCCCAAAGCATGTAACGCGCTCTGTTGCAGGGCATTTATCACACATCTGTACTTTATTCAAGAATGAACCCTCCCCTGATCCACCATCAAGGTGTCATCTGCGGTGTTGCCTTCGATCGCTCCTCCCTGCGGCGTATTGCTCATACGCCTCAGTCGTCGCTCCTCGGCGCCTTGCATCTAACACCTTGCTGGTGCCCAGGGCTAAGCCAAAATCCGTGATAATCGCTGTAAATAGGTGATTCGATGGTGGATTTGGACTTCCAGATCAGCAGGGTATCAGCTCCTTGTCCGCCGGCGGATTCAAGATATGAGATCCCTTCCCGCCCAGTAGGAAACCCGGTCCCAAGGGCCGTGTCGTAGATCCCGCTAAGCGGGAGTAAGAAACAGAGGCTATGCCATAGGAGTCATTGCTCCGGTCGGGTTCTTTTTTTCAAGCC
>CAZGIZ010000053.1:0-28143 GCA_964526655.1 uncultured Desulfobacteraceae bacterium
ACGACATTATTTTCTTCGAGGGTAAGGCCGAATACCCCGTCTACCTGCTCCTCACGGATGATAATGCGGAGATCAAAGACGCCCGTCATTTATGGGGAAAGAATACAATGGAGACGGAAGAAATTATCCGCAGTGAAACAGGTAATTCCGCACTCCGATTTGCCTGCATCGGTCCAGTGGGGGAAAGATGCTCGCTGATATCCGCCATCATCAACGATGGAGGCAGGGCCGCGGGCCGGTCGGGTCTGGGAGCGGTTATGGGATCAAAAAACCTGAAAGCGGTCGCCTGCCGGGGTTCCAAAAAAACCGAGATCTTTGATAGGGAGACGTTAAAAGGCCTGAACAAGGCGCTTCTGGATGAGTTAAAAAACAATCCTAGCCCCATGGCGCAGGTTATGCTCAGCACAGGAACTCCTGGAGCTGTTGTCCCTCATCTTGCCACCCATGACACACCCATCAAGAACTGGGGAGGGAATAATATCGAGGACTTTCCTGAAGATAAATGGGGAAAGCTCGGATATGAGGCCATGGAAAAATACATAACCAATAAGTACGCCTGCACAGGCTGTCCTCTCGCCTGCGGCGGCTGGATGAAGATGGAAGCCGGAAAATACAACGTTCAAAAGGGCCACAAGCCTGAATACGAGACAATCGGGGCATTCGGCCCGAACTGCCTTAACGAGGACGTGGAGTCGGTCATTTATGCCAATGAGCTCTGCAACCTCTATGGCTTTGACACCATTTCCGCGGGAGCGACCGTAGCCTTTGCCATTGAGTGTTTTGAGAACGGTATCCTCACCAAGGGCGATACGGACGGGATAGAGCTTACCTGGGGCAATTCTGATGCCATTATAAAGGTCCTGGAAAAGATGTGCAGACGTGAGGGCATCGGCGACCTGTTGGCAGATGGGGCCAAGGAGGCGGCGAGGAAGATAGGAAAAGGCGCGGAACAGTTTGCCATGCATGTCGGTGGTGAAATGATTCCCATGCACGATCCCAGAAACGCCCCGGGCTGGGGGGCAACCTATGTATCAGATGCCGTTCCGGCCAGGCACACCAGGGGAGGCACGCAATTCGCGGAGAGCGGGATGGCGCCCGAATATCTTTTCAGCGTGCTGGGACTCCCAGCACAGTTGGAGAAATACAACCCCGAAGGAAAGGGAAAGATCCACGCCGTTATGGCCGGGTGGCAGCATCTGGTCAATACGGCGGGTCTCTGCCTCTTTGCCCATGACGGGATGACCTTTAAATACAAGGAAACTATCAACGCCATCACGGGGTGGGACCTGAGCGTGGAGGACCTGAAAAAGACTGGAAAGAGGATACACGCGGTCCTTCATGCCTTTAATCTAAGGGAAGGTTTTAGACCGGGCGATTATGTGATTCCCCCGAGGATAGAGGGTAAACCGCCCTTCAAGGTGGGGGCCTTCAAGGACCTGACCCTCGACATCGAAGGGCTCAAGAGACAGTTCTATGAAGAGGGGATGGGTTTTGATTATAAAACAGGAAAGATTTCAAAGGAAAAGATCAAGGAGTTGGGCCTGGAGGATATTCTTTCATAAGCTTTTCTTCACTTCTTTTTTAAGGATCTTCCCTGATCCGCTCTTTGGCAAGGGTCCCTGTGCGATCTTGACAATCCTGGGGTACTTATAGGGAGCAACCCTATCCTTGACATATAGGCGGATTGTGTCCGGTTCCATCCGGACGCCTTCCTTCAGGACAACAACCGCCGCCAATTCTTCACCCAGCTCCTCGTGCGGCACCCCAAATACAGCCGCTTCCACTATGTCAGGGATCTGGTAAAGCAGTTCTTCAATCTCCCTGGGATACACGTTGTATCCGCCTCGAATAACAAGTTCCTTTTTACGATCCACGATGTATATGTATCCCATTTCATCCATCCGGGCTATATCCCCCGTATAGAGCCAGCCGTCCTTGATGGCTTCCTTTGTGTCCAAGGGTCGATTCAGATATCCTTTCATTACCCCTGGCCCTTTTATTATCAACTCGCCCTTTTCACCCTGGACCAGGTCCTTGCCCTTTTCATCGACGATTCTCGCGTTGAATTCCGGAATAGGGCGGCCTATGGAGCCGGGTACGGCAGGGAGTCCATAGGGGTTCTCTATACAGACAGTGCCCTCTGTGAGTCCATATCCTTCGTGGATCTTTGTCTTGAAAATTGTTTCAAAGCGCTTAAGGAGCTCCACAGGCATTGAAGATCCGCCGGAAACACCAAATTTGAGAGAAACACGCTTCGGGGGATTTTCCCCCGCTATCTGGATAAGTCGGTTATACATGGTTGGAACAGCGTAAAGAATCGTACGCTCCTCATTCTCGATCACTCTAATCACATTTTCGGGATCAAAATGGGAAAACAGGTGGATAGTCAATCCTAAGTGCATGGAGACATTCATAACACTCGTGATTCCATATATGTGATAAAGTGGCAGAACACCTATAATCACGGTGTCAGGTTCAATGGTCCCGCGCATATCGGCGAGTATCCGGGCGTTTTCTCCAAGGTTTCTGTGGGTGAGCATAACACCCTTTGGCACGCCCGTTGTGCCCGAAGTGTAGATGATATTAAAGGTGTCATTGCCATCGGTCGGATGGGTGGAGAATTGGGTATCACTGGAAAAGGCGTCCTTCAGATCCTGAAACCCGGATTTCTTTCCGGCATTCAACGCCAGGCGAATGGACGGGCCTTCTTTTATTTTTTCGAACACCCTGGAAATCTCTTTCAGGTATGGCTCCGCTCCGATAAAGGCCTTTGGTCTTGAATCATTGACAATATGCTCAAGCTCATGGAAGCGGTAAAGAAAATTCACAGGAATCACCACTGCGCCAAGTTTCGCCATTGCGTAATAGACAATAATAATCTGTATGCTGTTAGGCATCATCACCACACAGTGATCCCCCGCTGACAGACCCATGGCCTTTAAGCCATTGGCAAGGCGAATGCATTGCTCATCAAGCCATCCGAAGGTGACCTGATGTCCTTGGAATCGAACAGCTACCTTGTCGGGATGATTTTGCGCTGAATTTTCGAGATAGGTGGCAAGATTCATATTTTTCTAACCCCTGCTATCACCCTACAGCCGATTTCGGAGAGAGACCAGACCTGGGCCCCGTATGTCTTCGCGTTCTCGGAACTGGCGTTGCCCATGAGTCCGCGCTTATAGACACCCTGACAAATGGCTGCCAGGCGAAAGATTCCAAAGGCGACGAAAAACTTCCAATCCTTGATTTCATCCCGCCCTGTTCTCCGGCAGTACGCGGCAACATATCCCTTTTCCGCAGGTATCCCCAGGGATTCAATATCTAAATCCTTATATCCCCGGTAATTGAGGGAAGAGGAGAAATAGTATTTCATGCAGTTATAGGCCAGGTCCGCGAGGGGGTGCCCTAATGTGGACAGCTCCCAGTCAAGGGTAGCCACAACACTGGGCTCTGTTGGATGAAAAATCAGGTTATCAAAACGAAAATCCCCGTGCACAATCGTTGTTACATCGTCCTCCGGGATATTCTCGGTCAGCCATTTAATCAGGTTGTCCATGGTTTCGATCCGGTCCGTCATGGAGGTCTCATACTGTCTCGCCCACCTGTTGACCTGCCGGGCCATGTAATTGCCGGTCTTTCCGAAATCGGCGAGCCCAAGCGCCTTCCAGTCCGCCTCATGGATATTCGCGAGTGTCTCGTTCATTGAATCGAATATCGCGGCACGCTCCCCAGGACCTGAGACATTTTCCGCGATTGAGTCACGAAAAATTCGCCCCTTTACCCTTTCCATAATATAAAATGCGGTCCCGATAACGGATTCATCCTCGCAAAGCAGGTATGTACGAGGGACAGGCACATCAGTATCCTGGAGGGCTTTGAGAATCCTGTATTCACGATCAACGGCATGGGCCGATGGAAGGAGTTTCCCAGGCGGTTTCTTGCGAAGGACATATTCCCTCTTGCCTCCGGAAACGACAAACGTGGGATTGGACTGGCCATATTTAAACTGACGGACCTTTATGTCTTTGTGGAAATCCTCAAGCCTCGATCTGAGGTATTCGGCAAGGGCCTCTTTGTTGAATCTGTGTGTCTCTCTTACGGGGGTGACTTCTCCTTGGGCGGTCATGAGTACTTTTTTAATTCCAGTTTTGAAATGGTTTCCATATGTACCTCGTCGGGCCCGTCCGCCAGCCTGAGGGTTCGGATACCGGCCCATGCGGATGCAAGCCAGGTGTCGGATGAGACACCGGCCCCGCCATGTACCTGGATGGCGCGATCAAGTACCCTGAGGGCCATGCCGGGCGCTACAACTTTTATCATGGCGATCTCGTTGCGTGCCGCCTTGTTGCCCACCGTGTCCATCATGTAGGCGGCTTTCATGGTCAACAGCCGGGCCTGGTCAATTTCCATTCGTGATCTTGCAATATCCTGTCGAACCGAGCCCATGTCGGCAAGCCTTTTGCCGAAGGCAATTCGTGACAGGGCCCTCTTGCACAGCTCTTCCAGCCCGCGTTCGGCCACACCTACGGTACGCATGCAATGGTGGATACGGCCCGGACCAAGCCGGCCCTGAGCGATCTCAAAGCCGCGTCCTTCACCAAGAAGAACGTTGGAGACAGGAACGCGGACATTTTCAAAAATGATATGCGCGTGGCCGTGGGGCGCGTTATCATAGCCGAAGACAGTCAAGGGCCTTTTTATTGTCACTCCCTTAGTATCACTCGGTATAAGGATCATGGACTGCTGTTTATGGCGCTGGGCTTCCGGATCTGTTTTTCCCATGAAAATAAGGATCTTGCAGCGGGGATCCATGCCGCCCGAGGCCCACCATTTGTCGCCGTTAATGATGTAATCCCCGCCATCCCTTACGATGCTTGCCTGGATGTTTGTCGCGTCCGATGAGGCGACTTCCGGTTCAGTCATGCAGAAGGCGGAACGAATTTTCCCGTCGAGCAGGGGCTCGAGCCATTTCTCCTTCTGCTCTTTATTTCCATACCTAACGAGCGTTTCCATATTACCGGTATCTGGAGCGGAACAGTTGAAGACCTCCGGCGCAAGGGGTGAACGGCCCATTATCTCGCACAGGGGAGCGTATTCATAGTTGGTCAGTCCAGCCCCGTACTCGCTGTCGGGCAGGAAAAGGTTCCAGAGGCATTTGGCACGGGCCTTGGCTTTCAATTCCTCAATGATGGACAGGGGCGTCCACCGGTCCCCCTCTTCTTTTTGACTGATAAATTTGGACTCGTTGGGATATATGTACTCGTCCATGAAGGCCTTGAGCTGTTGTTGTAATTCCAGGGCCCTGTCTGAAAATGGAAAGAACATGGTCTGTCTCCTTTTATCTTTAGTTCATTTCATTAGGTGATCGTCATTCCGCCGTCAACTATTATTGTTTGCCCTGTGATAAAGCTCCCAGCATCCGAGGCCAGGAAAACGGCGGCCCCGGCAATATCCTTTGGCTCCCCGATACGTCCCAGAGGTGTCCTGGCAAGGCTTGATGTGTATATCTCCTTATTATCCCAGAGGGCGCGGGAAAAATCCGTCTTGACCAGGCCCGGAATAATGGCGTTGCACCTGACATTCCTTGGACCGAATTCAACGGCTATGTTACGCACAAGGGCAATATCCGCCGCCTTTGTAATGCCATATGTACCCATTGTTCCGGATCCCTTCAGGCCTACCACGGATGAGATAATAATGATCACACCGTCTCTTATTTCAGCCATCCCGGGCAACACGGCCCGGCAAAGCCATAGGTTTGATTTTATGTTGGCGTCTATGGTCTTATCAAAGGCGTCCTCGCCGATCTTTGTCACACTGCCGAAAAAGACATTAACGGCCGCGTTACACACCAGTATGTCAATCTTCCCGAAACTTTCGAGCGCCTTTTTCACGAGGTTATTCAAATCTTCCCTGTTCGTAATGTTGCATGGAATCGCCCTTGCTTCACCCGTGCCGCTCGTGATGCTGTTATTTATTTCATTGGCGACTTGCTCGCAGGCACCGGCCCTTCGGCTTGAAACTACAACCTTGGCCCCAAAAAGCGCCATATGCTCCGCTATGGCCTTTCCAATGCCCTTGGTGGAACCTGTAATCAATGCCGTTTTTCCCGTTAAATCAAACATGGCCTCGCCTGATTTATAAAGCCGGTTCAGAAAAAATGAAGTAAATCTCCTGTTTTCAATAGATTATGGCAGCAACAGGATCAAAATCAATTGACAAAATGTGCTTATTACTCCTATTTTAAACAAGCATTATTAATTGAATCGCTTCAAGATTTCAATTTGAAATCGGCTCAGATGATTGATCTTATATCTCGTAGAAGGGATGGACTAAAATGGGAAAAGTAGACGGCGGGCTTCTGTTTGCAAGGGCCCTGAAAAAAGAGAATGTGGAGTGCGTATTTACCCTGTGCGGTGGGCATATCATGCCTATTCTCTATGGATTGCGTGAGAGCGGCATTAAGGTAATCGACTTCAGGCATGAATGCAGTGCCGCCTACGCGGCGGACGCTTACGGCCAGGTAACAGGTAGGCCTGGTATTGTTCTTACAACCGCCGGTCCCGGTGTTTCAGACACGATTACCGCGATGCTCGAATCCCTCCATTCAGGCAATCCGGTCATTCATATAGGAGGGGCCTCGGCCGTAAGAGAAAATGATACCGGGCCCCTGCAGGACATGCCTACTCTGAAGGTTATGGCCGATTGCACCAAATGGGCCAGAAAGATCTATGCAACAGAGCGGATTCCAGAATACGTCAGCATGGCCTTCAGGCTTGCCCTGGATGATTTCTGCGGCCCCGTATACCTCGAGATAGGCAATGACATTCTTGGCCTGAAGGTGGAAGAGGATGAGGTCCATTTCCCGATTAATTACAGGACTGAAGCCCAGCCCCATGGAGATCCCTCCCTTATCGAAAAGGCCGCTGATCTCCTGATCAACGCCCAATGCCCTGCCCTTGTATTAGGTAACGGGGCCCGTTACTCTCTGGATGATGGGAAGGAGGCTGTGGCTGAACTGGTCGAATACCTCAAACTCCCCGTTGGAACCCAGGAGCTGACCAGGGGCCTTATTGCCGATGAGATGAAAAACCCACAATATAAGATGATGGGGGCTCTTCGCGGGGCTGACGTGGTGCTGGCCCTTGGGGTTGACTTCAATTTCAGGCTCGGAAAAGGAAGACCTCCAATATTTAACAGGGACGTAAAGATAATTCAGGCCCATACGGACAAGACCAAGATAGGTTTTAATGCACCGGCCGAGATAGGTATTGTTGGAGGAGCGGGCGCGGTGGCGAAGCAGGTCCTCGCTGCGGTAAAGGCAAAGACCGGCAAAAAGGAAGACCTTTCCTGGCTCAACAGGGCCGGCGAAATAGTCAATGAAAGGACAAAATACTGGCGCGAAGGATTCAATGCAGAAGGAATCCCCATGTCTCCGGGTCGTTGCGCGGCCGAAGTTGCCAAGTTTCTTGACTCCGAAGGACAGGATTGGACGGTGGTATGCGATGGAGGTGACGCGTCACAGTGGATAAAGGCAGCAGTAAATGTCCACCGGCCTTACCAGATGATCAGCTTCGGCCCTAACGGGACAATCGGTACAGGCCCCGGGTTTTCAATCGGCGCATGGGCCGCCAATCAAAAACCCGTACTATACTATACGGGCGACGGCAGCTTCGGGTTTTACTCCATGGAGTTCGATACAATGGCGAGATTCGACATACCTGTTGTGTGTGTTATCTCCAATGACTCCGCCTGGGGCATGATCAAGCTCTCGGAAGGCATGGCGCGTAAAGAGTATATCCAGGAGAAAGGGCATTGCAATGTCGAACTCAGTGATATGCGGGCCTATGAAAGGATGCCGGAAATGTGGGGTGGACATGGGGAACTTGTCGATGACCCTGCGGAGATTATTCCCGCCATAAATCGCGCGAAGGCCAACGGCAAACCCTCAATAATCAACGTTCAGGTAGACAAGGAGAATATGAGCCCGGTTACAAGGAGTTTTGGCAAGGCAATGATGACCTGAAGTATTGGTAACGTTCAAACGTGTATGCATGGGACAATTCAATTTTTAAAGTCAGGCATTCGGCCATCACCCTTTTCTCAAGGGGATATCTACCACGTTGGTCAGTAATGACTTAAAATTAGAGGTTCAAAATGTTCACAGGAGATTCCCATGGGTCCGCGGGTATAAACCTCTAATTTTAAGTCATAGCAAAGTCCTGTGGAATTTTTAAAGAGATATCCCCTTTCGAAAAAGGTCCTGGCCTTACCTGACCTTGAGTACTGATTCAGGAAAAATGAAGCCATGTTTACACTTTTGAACGTTACTAATATATTACGGCCCCGCCGTCGACATTGATATTCTGGGCCGTAATGTTCCTTGCAGCCTCTGAGCATAAAAACATTATGACATAAGCAATATCCGCTTCTGTCTGCTCTCTCCTGAAGGGAACCATCCTTTTGACTGTCTTATCAAAGATCTCCCTCGTCGTAAGGTTGTCCTTGGCCGCCCGCCTATCAAGGGCGGGGTTCTCAGTGTAGATGGGAGTCCAGATCCAGCCGGGGCACACGCCGTTTACGTTCACGTTAAACCTTGCCATATCATAGGCAAGGCTGCGGGTAAGGCTGACACTTGCGGCCTTGGATGCGCCATAGTGGGGAATTGTCGGCGTGGGGATCTTCCCCGCTACTGATGACACATTGACGATCTTCCCGTGCCTCTGATCCCGGAAGATATCATAGACAGCCTGACAGCAGAAGACCTGACCCTTTAGATTTACGTTGTAGGTGATGTCCCACTGTTCTTCCAGCAGTTCTTTAAAGGCGCTGAATTCCCCTGACCCAGGCACCCCGGCCACGTTTATTAGGATATCAACCCCACCGAAGGTCTCGAGCGTGTTCTTGACCAGGTGATCAACTGATTCCTTGCTTGTCACGTCGAGCTCAATAAAAATCGCCTTACCGCCATCGGCCTTAATCCCCTCTTCTGTCCTTCTCCCCGCTTCCACCTTTAAATCACCGATAACCACCTTGGCCCCGGCCCTTGCAAATTGCACGGCCGTTTCCTTACCGAGCCCACCGGAGGCCCCTGTCACAATAGCCACCTTGTTCGAAAAATCAAATTTAACGTCCATCCATATCACCATTTATAAATTTGTTAGGATTTAAAACCCAGACCTCCGGCCGGTAAAAGATCCCGGGCAATGGGAATAAGGTCCCGAGGCCTTAACTGGATCAATTGGTTTGTGTACCCTTCGAATGGCTCTAAAAACGGCCCTTCCTGGGATCGGATATCCATTTATAAAAATGGAATCATAAAAGCCATAATCCAAATATTAGATATTTCTCAAAGTAAAAATATTAAAAATGTGTAATAAATACTATTGACAATATAATAAATCAATTGATAATAAAGTCAAGCTATGAAATTATGGCAGATATTTGTGATTCGGTGCGAATTGCAGCATATAGGAGATGGAATTTCAAAATCCCACGCTATTTACGAATTGAAGGTGGGAATAATCCAGAACCTTTAACGCAAAGGAGGGTGAATATCATGAAGAAACTTAGGCTATTAAAGTACATTGTGTTGGCATCTTTCCTTATCGTTGCCTTTGTCACTTCTGCTTTCAGTGCCGACGTTATCAAGTTCGGCGTCATTGGCCCGATGCAATATGTCCAGGGGAAGGGTCATTGGAACGGGGCGACCATGGCAATGGAAGAGATAAACGCCAAGGGCGGCATCCAGGTGGGTGACAAGAAGATGAAGATCGAGCTTGTCAAGGCAGATTCCAATGAGCTCTTCAGCATTCCGGACGCCACCAACGCCATGGAGCGGCTGATGACACGGGACAAGGTTGATTTCGTGGTCGGTGGATTCCGGACCGAGGCTGTCCTGCCCATGCAGGATATTGCCTGTGAATATAAAAAGATGTTTTTAGGCTGTGGCGCCGCGACCGATGCGCTCTGTACACGAGTGGCCGAGGACTATGATACCTATAAATACTGGTTCCGGATGACCCCGCACAATTCTACAGCCCTTGTTAAAGCGGCCTTCGCTCAATTGGGGACCGTGGCAGGGACCATGATGAAAATGGGCCTAAAAATACCCAAATTAAAAGTCGCCGCCGTCATAGAAAAGGCTGCCTGGGCCGACGGTATGGTCCCGGTATGTGAGGCAACCATCCCGAAGTTCGGCATGGAGCTGGTAGGCGTCTGGAGACCCTCTTCAAACGCGACAGATGTTACATCTGAA
Organism: uncultured Desulfobacteraceae bacterium; assembly: GCA_964526655.1. Classification (GTDB taxonomy): domain Bacteria; phylum Desulfobacterota; class DSM-4660; order Desulfatiglandales; family HGW-15; genus CAZGIZ01. The sequence goes on from CAZGIZ010000053.1 coordinate 10,259, forward strand.
ATTACCGCTATCCAGCGTTCAGGGGCCAATATTATCTTTACGGTCCTCTCGGGCCCCATAGGCATTCCCTTTGCCAGACAGGCCGGCGAGCTCAAGATCCCTGCCGTGCAGGTCGGCATTAATGTGGAGGCCCAGAAGGACGGTTTCTGGGACGCCACCCAGGGAATGGGCAACTATGTAATATCCTCCAATACCTATGCCCGTGGAGTCGAACAGAATGAAAACACAAAGGCGTTTGTTGACGGCTATATAAAGAGATTCGGTGAGACGCCAACTTACACGGCCGGGACCTATGATGCGATTGTTTACGCCCTCGCCCCGACCATTGAAGAGACAGGAACCCTTGATTCCGACAAGCTCGTATCTATACTCGAAAATCGCGTTTACAAGACTACGACGACAACCATTAAATACACGAAAGACGCCGAAGGCAGGCCCCTTCATGATATCACGTTCGGCCCCGGTTACTCCACGGGAGTGGCCACACAATGGCAGGACGGTGAACTCAAGGGAGTCTGGCCCTACAAGTGGGTCGCTGCCAAAGGGGCGCCCGAAATCACCTACAAAGGGGTTGTTCCCATAAAGATCCCGCCATGGGTCATCGAAGCATATAAATAATACTCCACAGTCAAACCGGCGCGATCCGGCCAACTGCTTGCATTGAGGGAGCGGGTCGCGCATATACCATGGGGCCATATGATTCTTATTGACATCTTCATAAGCGGTCTAATAAGCGGAAGTGCGTATGCCCTTCTTGCCATAGGATTTTCCATTATCTTCGGAGCGGCGCGTATAGTAAATCTTGCCCACACAGCCTTCTATATGGTGGCTGCTTACTGCATTTACTTCATGACATCCAAATTGGGCATAGGTCCTCTATGGGGTATGATAGCGGCAGTTATTCTGGCTTTTCTGCTCGGGATAGCCACATATCAGCTGTTCATAAAACCTATCAGGGAACACCCCGGGGCCGTGATGATAGCTACAATAGCCACAGCAATGGCCCTGCAGGAGGTGATGTCATACTTCTTCTCCGGCAGTTATCTGAGCGTGCCCTCCCTGATCAATGGATATGCCACGATTTTTGGGACCAAGGTCTTTTATCAACAGATCCTTACATTCCTGGTCGCCCTGATCGTCCTGGCCGTACTCTGGTTCCTTATGATGAAGACAAGACTGGGCTTAGCCATTCGTTCAACTGCCCAGGACAGGGAAGTTACCAACCTTATGGGGATCAACGAGTCCCGGATAGCCATGTGGACCATGGGAATTTCAGTGGGATTGGCCGGATTCACGGGCGCCATCATTGTCCCGCTCACCGTGATCGACCCCCATATGTGGACTCACCCGCTTATTATGATGATGGCCGTTGTCGTGTTAGGCGGCTTGGGCAGCCTGAAGGGCTGCTTTATCGGGGCCTATATAATGGGTTTTGCCGAGGCCCTTGTGGTCTTTCTGGTGCCCGCCGGCGCCTTTTTAAAGGGCTCTGTGGCACTCTCAATAATGATTCTGGTATTGACCATAAGGCCGGAAGGTCTTTTCGGCGTTACCTTTGAGGAAGAAAGATAGGCATGGATCTTATCCGGTTTTATTTGAGAAAGCTGCTCAGTGTGATCAGGAACGAAATGTTCGTTCTCCCTTCGAGGGTTATTGTCTTTATTTTTTTCCTTTTTGTCCTCCTGCTGCCTGTGTTTAGCCAGAATCCGTACACACTGCGCATCTTCACTCTCACATGTATATTTGCGATTTTCGCAGCGAGCTGGGACCTCCTGTCCGGCTTTACGGGCCAGATGAACTTCGGACACGCGCTTTTCTTCGGTGTAGGCGCCTACTCCACGGCCTTGCTTAATCATTACGCAGAGGTTCCCCCCTTGGCAGGTATCCCCCTTGGCGCTATGGCAGCGGTTCTGACCGGCCTTGTCATAGGATTACCATGCCTGAGGCTCAAGGGGACCTATCTCGCTCTGACCACACTCGCCTTCCCCATCATTCTTATTGGCATTATTATGGCTCTGCCTGACCTGACCGGCGGTGAAAACGGGATTTCAGGGCTTACGCGAATCGCACGGTCCAAAGTCCTTACCTATTACATCATTGCGGTCATTATGCTTGGCCTGTGCACCATCATGTGGGCCATAACAGACTCCAACACGGGAATCATTTTTCACGCCATAAGGGAGGATGAGGTTGCGGTCAGGGCCTCGGGCATTAATACAACCCGGTACAAGCTCCTTGCCTTCTGCCTGAGCGGCTTTTTCGCGGGAATAGCGGGTGGACTCTACGCCCATTACATGAGAGTCGTAGGCCCCTCGACCCTCGAACCGCTCATGTCCTTCCAGGTGGTTATCTGGTGTATATTCGGCGGGGCCATAACAATCTACGGTCCCATTGGTGCTGTTTTTTTGCTCTTTCCGTTGTTGGAATTTCTGCGTTTCTGGGAAGAGTTCCGAACATTAATGTTCGCCTGCATCATCATTATTATCCTCCTGTTTATGCCGAACGGACTCTTTCCCTGGCTGCGTGATAAGATAGAACAGGAATGCCCTAGGTGCAAAGTCAGAAATATGGCCACGCGAGAAACATGCCGCGTGTGCACGGCGCCGCTGGATTAAGAATTAGTGGATTAAAAAAACAGTTATGAGGTTAAGACATGGATCATAAGGAGAGTTATTATTCAAAGCCCTGGTTAAAATACTATCCCGAGGGAGCGACCGACGATTACGAAGTGCGCAACATGTCTCTCCCAGAATTGTTTGATGAGTCTGCTAAGAAATACGGGAAAAAGACCGCCGTCATATTTTATGGAAAGAAGATAAGTTATAACGACCTCAAGGATCATATTGATAGGTTTGCCACAGCCCTGTCCGATATCGGAATAAAGAAAAACGATACCGTAGCATTGTATCTTCTTAATTGTCCGCAATACTTAATAACCTATTTTGCGGCCTTGAAAATCGGCGCTAAAGTTACTCCCATAAGCCCCGTATATACGAGCCATGAGATTAAACATCAGCTTGAAGACAGTGATACTTCAACAATAGTCTGCCTTGATATGCTATATGAGAATGTCGAGAAAACAGGTGCTAAGCTCGACAATATAATTCTTACCAGCATTGCAGAATACCTTCCGACACTAAAAAAGCTCCTTGGGAAGAGTGCCCTGGGGAAAATATACGCCGGAATGCACATCCCGACACCTACAGACATCGAAAAAGCCGGCCTGCTCCAATTTCAGGATCTCATTAAAAAATACCCAGCGGAGCCACCGAATGTGACCATTGATCCTGAAAAGGATATAGCCGTACTGCCCTATACAGGTGGGACAACCGGTCTTCCTAAGGCAGCGATTCTCACTCATTCCAATTTTGTGCATCTTGAGTCCCAGTTGCATTCATTCTGGACAATTCTTGAAGAAGGCAAGGAGGTCTTTATCGCCTTTTTGCCGTTGTTCCATATCTTTGGCCAGACCTCGGTTATGCTTACAAGCCTTGTACGTGGATTCACAATGATCCTATTTACTACTCCGGATATAGACGACATCCTGACCGCTATCGAAAGATATCAGGCTTCTGCCTTCTTCGGAGTGCCCACTATGTATGAGTACCTTAAAGAATACGAAAAAACAGATAGGGTGGACTGGAAACGTCTCAAGATGCTGATCTGCGGAGCCGACACTCTTCATGAATCAACCATCGAGGCATGGGAGAAACGAACCAATGTAAGTATTATGGAAGGTTTTGGTATGACCGAAACCACAGGTGTAAGTCACACAAGTCCGTTTCACAGAACGAAGAAAGGCTCCTTCGGAGTACCCATACCGGGAATGAAGGCGGCTATTGTAGATCATGAGAGCATGGAATTCATGCCGGTCGACGAGGTCGGTGAGTTGATACTGAGCGGGCCCAACATTATGCAGGGTTACTGGAAACGCGAAGAGGGTACACGCGAGTCACTAGTCGAGATTGACGGGGGAAAATGGCTGAGAACCGGTGATCTTGTCAGAATGGATGAGGAGGGTTATTTCCATTTCTTTGACCGGAAAAGGGATCTGATCAAGTACAAAGGTTATTCGGTTTTCGCGAGACATGTGGAGGAAGTGCTCTACAGCCATCCCCAGATCAAGGCCGCCGGAGTCGTGGGGGTGCCTGACCCAAAGGTCGGCAATATTGTAAAGGCCTATGTGGTACTGGAAAGCGAGGCCAGGGGAAAAATATCCGAAGAGGAGATCATGGAATTTTGCAGAAAGAATCTTGCACACTACAAGGTTCCAAAAATTATCGAATTCAGAGGTGAGCTCCCGCAAACAGATGTTGGAAAGGTTTCCCGAAGAGAGTTAAGGGAAGAGGCCGGAGAAGATTTATGAATGAACAGTTTCTTGAAATAGAGGGCTTGACCAAACAGTTCGGAGGTCTCAGGGCAGTCAATAATGCCAATCTCTCAATGGCAAGGGATGAGATTATCGGTCTGATCGGACCAAACGGGGCGGGCAAAACCACATTTGTGAGATTGATCTCGGGCATAATGAAACCGGACGCTGGCAGCATTTTTTTTAAAGGCAAAGAGATAACCGGCAAGAAACCATGGGATATTGTGAATCAGGGTATTGCCTGCACCTTTCAAAACATGAGGCCTTTCCGGAGAATGCCTATCGTTTACAACGTTATGGTCTCCTGCCTCTGCCCACGCGCCATGAGGAGAGGAGAATGGGTAAAAAGGATTCAATCAAAGGCAATGGATGCCCTGGAGTTTGCCGGCATCTCGGATATGGCCCGTGAAAGGGCGTCCACCCTTTCTCAGGGTGACCTCAAAAGGCTTGAAGTTGCGAGGGCCATAGCGACGGAGCCCGAGCTGCTTATTTTAGACGAACCCTTTGGCGGTTTGAGTCCGGCCGAAACCGATCTTATGGCGAAATCTATTAGGCGCCTCCATAAGGGAGGCCGTTTCGGCAGACTCCACAGCGAAGGACCTGCGATGATCATCATCGAGCACAAGTTGCAGCAGTTAATGAGGATTGTGGATCGAATTATCGTCCTCAACTTCGGGACAATCATTGCTGAAGGCACCCCAGAGCAAATCATCACCAACCAGAAGGTTATCGAGGCCTATTTGGGGAAAGAGGGGGTCTAATTTGCTTTTAGAAGTCGCCAATCTGACGGTAAGCTATGATAAAGCCATGCTTATTAATAATCTGAGCATGGGGGTTGATAGGGATGAGCTTGTCAGTCTGGTTGGCCCCAATGGAGCCGGAAAATCCACGTTATTAAGGGCAATTACAGGACTGGTCGCCTGGGAAAGGGAGATTACACGCAGGTCATCGGGCGGGGATGTTATTATAAAGGGCATAGTGAACTTTGATGGAGAGCGCATCGATAAAATACCGGCCCATGATATTGTGAAACGAGGTCTTATCCATTGCCCCGAGAGAAGAAGACCCTTTAGAGAGATGTCAGTACTCGACAATCTCATGGTTGGCGGTTATCTGCTTAAGGAAAAGCAAAAGGTATCAGAGGTTCTGAAAAAGGTCTATCAGTTGTTTCCGATACTCAAGGTCAGGTCAAACCAGATCTCCGGAACCCTTTCCGGCGGGGAGCAGCAGATGCTGGCCATAGGCAGGGCCCTGATGTCCGAACCCAGACTATTGTGTATTGACGAGCCATCCACCGGCCTTGCCCCGCTTCTGCGAAAAGAGGTGTTTGAAAAAATATCAGAGATACACAAACTTGGAATTCCCGTTCTTCTTGTGGAACAGGAGGTTGGAATGGTCTTTAAAATGGCCGACCGGAATTATGTCCTGTCGTCGGGAAAGATAATCGCCGAGGGGACAGGAGATCAATTGCTCAAGGACGAGATCATTCGCAAGACCTATCTCGGTCTCTAATGGTCAGATTAGATTGAATGGGGTTTACACGGAGATTTGGTACTGTATCCATTAGTAGATCCCTGTGGGACCAAAGAAAGGCCAAGCTCTCACCCGATGATAGGATTTTTGATGGGTGTTCATTAACAAAGGTTTTTGCTGATAGCTGGATGCTGACAGCGTGAGTCCGGAAATGGTCATTTTCGGATGAACAATACTTTAATATTTAAAATGTTTTTTAAAGGAGATGTCCATTGGAATACAAAAATTTCATTCTGGAAAGGCATGGGAATATCAGAATCGTCACAATTAATCGTCCGCCTGCAAACGCCTGGAATCTCGATGCAATGGAGGAATTCGAGAAGATTATTGTCGAATCGGAAAATGAAAAGCAGACCCGGGTGGTCATCATCACTGGTGCCGGGGAAAAGAGCTTTTCAGCGGGATTCGATATCACGGATGCTGAAAACGCACCCAAGACAAGCCCTAAGGGCAGGGATCTGTGGAAGCGAATAGACCGTTTCCCAAAACCGGTCATTGCCGCCATAAACGGATTCGCGTTAGGAGGGGGACTTGAGCTCGCCCTGGCATGTCATTTCAGGATCATGGTGGATGATCCCAAGGTCAGGCTGGGCCTGACCGAACTGAATCTCGGCATTATCCCGGGCTGGGGCGGGACCCAGCGGCTCCCCCGTTTGATAGGCAGGGCAAGGGCACTGGACATGATCCTGTTCAGCAGGACAGTGGATGCTAAGGAATCCCTTGAAATCGGGCTTGTCAACCGGCTGTCGCCACGGGAAAGACTCATGGAAGAGGCCCTCGATCTGGCGGGGAAGCTGGTCGAAAGGCCCCCCCTCGCCGTCGGTTGGGTCCTGAAGGCCATGGCAGCCGGGATCTATGATGGGATAGACGAGGGATTGAGGGTTGAGGCGGAGGGCTCGGCATTCGTGCGCCGCACAAAAGACAGGATCGAGGGCTTTAACGCATTCCTTGAAAAACGCGAGCCCCGTTTCAGGGGGGAATAAGTGTGCATGCCCATGCACAGGGCGTAGGGCACAAGGCGCAGGGCGCAAGGAAAAATTAAACATTAGGATGGGGCGATTGAAAGGCCCTGGTGTAGGGGGGTATTCAGGGCATTGCCCATAAATGATCAAGGAGAACAGATAGATGGAGAGAAACCTTTGTGAAGTTACTGTAATCGACGCGGTTCGCACCGCATTCGGCCGGGCGGGAGAAAAAGGCATTTTCTGGAAAACAAGGGCCGATGACCTCAGTGTTCCCTTACTCAAGGCCCTTATCGAGCGTAACCCGCCGACGACCCCTGATATGGTTGAAGACATATTATGGGGAGTAACCAATCAGATAAAAGAACAGGGAAATACAATAGGAAGGTTTATCTCCATGCTTGCAGACTGGGGATGGGAGATTCCCGGCTGCTCTATTGATCGTATGTGCGCGAGCGGACTTACATCCATCGGCTTAGGGATATCCTATATAGCCTGCGGCATGGCTGACTGTCTTATTACCGGTGGCGTGGAACATATGGGTCACCTGCCCATGGGATACATGCGGGACCCGCATCCTCGAGCTGAAGAAGTGATGGGAGACTCGACAGCTTTTGATATGGGCAAGACAGCGGAAAATATTCACGACAGGTTCCCGGAATTCACCAAAGAGATGGCGGATGCCTATGCCGTGGATTGTCAAAAGAAGACAGAAAAAGCCATTAGGGCCGGTAAGATGAAAGACATGATTATTCCCATTGAAGTGGAACTGGCTGACGGCACAAAGATTATCGCGGATAAAGATCAGCAACCCAGACCTGACACATCCATGGAAGGGCTTGCTTCACTAAAGACGCCCTTCAGAGAAAAGTGCGGAAGGGTTACTGCGGGAAACGCCTCGGGTCTTAACGACGGGGCCGCCGCCGCATTGATTATGAGCGAAAAAAGGGCACTGGAACTCGGACTTACACCTAAAATGCGTTGGATATCCTCTGCCGTTGCAGCGGTTGATCCACGAATTATGGGCACGGCCCCGGTTCCGGCCACACAAAAGGCCCTGAAAAAGGCGGGACTTACCATTGATGATATGGACATTATAGAAATCAATGAGGCCTTTGCCGTCCAGTCCTTGTACTGCCTCGACCGGCTCGGAATGAAGGCCGATGATCCGCGCGTTAACATCTGGGGGGGCGCCATCGCCTATGGACATCCATTGGCGGCCTCCGGTCCCAGGCTCGTTGCGTTCCTTATGGGGCTATTCAAGGAAAATCCCGGGGCCAGGTATGGCCTGACTACCATGTGTGTGGGCCGAGGCCAGGGCTACTCCGTGATCTGGGAGAACCTAATGAGATGAGGTCGGATCTCGAACTCAGGGGCTTCGCCCCAATTGGAATATTGGAATGATGGAACAATGGAATAATGCCTGCCCCAGGTAGGGGATTTGGGGAATTGCCAGAATAATTCGTTGGTAAGATCAACATTCCATTATTCCACCATTCCATTATTTCATGTGGCAGGAATGAAGAGAATGCCATTAAAAACCATTTATCCCAATAAGTTGTTCAATTTTTGAGATGTATATTAAAACGATATTTTTACCGAGACCGGGAGACAATATGAGACATGGGACATTTTAAAGTAAATCGGCAAGACCTTTTCTTTATCTTAAAAGAGCAGCTCAATTATTCATCCCTCTGTTCCCTTGACCGCTACAGGGAACTGAACGAAAAAATGCTGGATATGGTAGTCTCCGAGGCTATTAATGTGGCGATCGGGGTAGTTGATCCGCTTCAGGAAATTGGAGAAAAATGGGGTGCGAGGCTTGAGAATGGAAAGGTACTTTTACCGCCTGAATTTAAGGAGGCGTTTAAGCACTTTGGCCGGGACGGGTGGATTGCCCTGTCAAGAGATCTTGAATACGGGGGCCAGGGGTTTCCCCGCATACTCGGGAGCATTGTCAGCGACATCATGTACGGGGCCTGCCAGTCTTTCAACATGGCCCCGAGCCTCACTCAAGGCGCAGCCCATCTCATTGAAAATTTCGCCAAAAAAGAATTCAAAGAGCTGTACGTGCCAAAAATGTATGGGGGCGACTGGGCCGGAACCATGTGTCTCACGGAACCCGATTCAGGTTCGGATCTCTCCGAGATACAGACCACCGCGTACCGGGAAGGTGATCACTTCAAGATAAAAGGGACCAAAATCTTCATCTCCTGGGGCGATCATGACCTGACGGAAAATATCATTCATCTGCTACTCGCGCGGATTGAAGACGCCCCGGAGGGAGTGAAGGGTATATCTCTTTTCATCGTGCCAAAGATAAGGGTCAATCCCGATGGCTCACTGGGAGAATCAAACGATGTCATATGCGAGAGACTGGAAGAGAAAATGGGCATCCATTCCTCTCCCACATGCGAATTAAACTTCGGCTCACGCGACGGTTGTATCGGCTACCTCTGCGGTGAGGAAAACATGGGGCTGGCTCATATGTTCCAGATGATGAATTCCGCGAGGATAAATACCGGGGTCAGCGGTATGACAATCGGCAGTGTGGCCTTTCAGAACGCCCTGACATACACAAAAGAGCGTCTCCAGGGTCCGGACCTGACCAGGAAGAAGCCCGGTAAGGTGCGTATTATTGAACACCCCGATGTCCGCAGGATGCTTATGTGGATGAAGGCCAATGTTGATGGAATGCGTTCAATGATCTATATGGGTGCCATGTGGCTGGATCTGGCGTCCGAATCTCATGAGCCGGAAAAAAAGGCCTATTACCAGGCCCTTGTAGAGTTTGCGACGCCCATAATAAAGGCCTATTGTTCCGATGTGGGTTTCAGGGTCTGCGAGGCAGCGATTCAGTGTCTTGGAGGATACGGATTCACAAAGGAGTATCCCTTGGAGCAATACATGCGGGATGTAAAGATCATGTCCCTGTACGAGGGCACAAACGGTATCCAGTCCATTGATCTCATGGGCAGGAAGATGCGGATAAATAACGGCGCCTCTTATAAGGCCTTTATGTCCGAACTCGAGACCTTTATTCAGGACAATAATTCACATCCAGCGGTCGGGCGGGAAGTGAAGCTCCTCGGTGAAACGGTAAGGAGGCTTAAGGAAGTGGCAGGGACCATGGCCGAAATGAGCAAGGCAGACCCTTTGCAGTGGGCCTCATATACATACCCCGCCCTCCTGTGTTTCGGAGATGTTACAATGTCATGGCGTCTATTGGATATGGCCGTTATCGCTCAGAAGAAGATTGATGAAGCGGGTGAAAGCCCCTTTTACCTCGGAAAGGTCATGCAGGCCACATATTTTACGGGTGTGACACTTCCCCTGACCATGGCCCGTCTGGAGACATGCATGAGGACCGGGCGGGAGGTTATTGAGATTCCCGAAGAGGCCTTTTAAAAGAGGTATGGACCGGGGGCATAGTAATCAAACTAAGAATGTGATAATATTTGTTAATAATTCCCAATTGAAAATTTTGAACGCATAAGAAGGAATCCCTGAACAGGGCTTTAATAATAAAAGATGAAAAAGCCGGTCGTATCACTTGTCCCATATATTTCTTCGCCGGATTCCCTTGCCAAGGCGCTGAAGGATTCAGAGGCACTGGAGAAATTGAGCGCAAACCACAGGGTCTTGATCAAGCCCAACCTTCTTGGATGGGACCCGGTTTTTCCCGTGGCGCCCTACGGCGTATATACCACCAGCAGGCTGGTTGAGGACATGGTGATCCTGTTGAAGGAGTTCGGCGTAACAGGTATCACTATCGGGGAGGGCAACTCCCAGGTGAGCAGGAAAAAGGGCGACACATTGAGGGGCGCTAATCTGATTTTCAAGGCCCTTGGATATGAACACCTCAGGAAAAAATACGGCGTGAAACTTGTTGACTTTTTCGATAAGCCGTTTCAGGAGGTTGAGATCGACGGCTTTACCTTGGGATTTTCAAAAGTTGCGCTGGAGGCTGATTTCCTGATCAATATGCCGGCCCTCAAGACCCACAGCCAGGCGGTCCTGTCCCTTGGTCTTAAGAATCTCAAAGGCTGCATTGACATGAAATCCCGCAGGTTTTGCCATCATGAGGATATCCCTCTGGACTTTTTCTGCGCCCTTTTCGCCGAGGTCCTCCAGCCCTCCCTGACGGTGCTGGACGGCATCTACGGCCTGGAAAAGGGACCCTATTACCTGGGGACTGCCCATCGAATGAACCTTATCATAGCTTCTCAGGATCCCTTGGCCGTTGACATAGTCGGGGCGATGGTCGCGGGGTATGAGCCTGCCTCCATAGGGCATCTGGCAATTTATGCAGAGAGACACGACAGACCCATGGAGTTGGATAACTTTATCCTGAATGGTCCGGATCCGGGTAAAGTTGGAAAATATCTAAAAAGCGATTTCGACTGGAGGGAAGACGACACGGGACCGAGCTACTGGGATAAACTGGGAATATCAGGGATCAGGATTCCCAAGTACGATAAGACCATCTGCACGGGATGCTCATCAATGTATAACTCCCTGGTAATGATGATAACCTCCGCTTATAAGGGAAAGGCCTTTGACGGGATCGAGGTCCTGACAGGGAAAAAAATGAGACCTTCGCCGGGCTTCAGAAAGACAGTACTCTTTGGAAACTGTATGATCAGAAAAAACAGGAAAGACCCCAACGTTAAAGAGCCTGTATTTATCAAGGGCTGCCCTGTCGTTATTGAAGAGATCATTGAAAGGCTGAAGGACATGGGACTGGAAGTGGACGAAAGTTATTATTCCCGGTTCAGGGAGGCTATAGCAAGGAAATATGATGGAAATCCGGACTTTGAGCTGGATCACTATTTCATGCCGGGGGCCATGGGTGATCCGAGAAATACCTAGAAAAAGTCAGGAAAAAGAGGGATTCCATGAAAGGTAATGAAACAAAGGAAAATAGGAGGAACATGGTGGCTCAACAGGTTGAAGAAACAGGGAAGAACTCAAAGGCCGGGAAAAATCAGGCCAAGCACAGGGCCATCCTGAAGGCTGCTGAAAACATCTTCGCAGTCAAGGGTTTTCACGAAACCAGGATATCCGACATCGCAAAAAAGGCCCATGTATCCGAATCCACTATATACGAATACTTCTTGACAAAGGAGGAATTGCTTTTCTCCATTCCCGCTGAAAAGATCAGCGGACACCTGGAAAAAAACAGGGATATTCTCCAATATGTACACGGAGCGGCCAACAAGCTCAGGACTGTCATCTACCGTCACCTAAGCCTTTACGCGGACGATGAAGACTATGCAAATGTGGTTGTCCTGATTCTGAAAGGGAATCGCAATTTTTTAAAGACCGAGGCCTATAAGGTCGTTCAGGAATCCGCCAGAATCACTACCCAGGTCCTGGAAGAGGGTATTAAGAGCGGGGAATTCAATCCGGACCTCAACCCCCATCTGGTCCGGGCAATGATATGGGGGACAATAGAACACCTTATCATCAGAAAAAGCCTCCTGGGTAAGCCAAAAGACCTTATGGTCCTTGCTGAAGATATTACCAATACGATCCTGAAAGGAATTATGGTTCCTGAAAAGAAATCAAGTATTAATATACATGTCACACTTGAAAGAAAGGATTTAATCAATGAAAATTAAAAAGATATTTGTCGCAGGAGCGGGTCTTATGGGCAATGGAATCGCCCAGGTTTGCGCCCAGGCCGGTTACGAGGTTACTATGCGGGATCTGACAGATGAAATCCTGGAAAAAGGGTTAAAGTCAATAAACTGGTCCGTCGGCAAGCTCACAGAGAAAGGGAAGGTCCAGGGCACTGTCGAGGAGATCGTGGGTAGAATTCGGCCGACAACAGAACTCTCAATGGCCGCGGATGCCGATTTTGTTATTGAGGCCATTATCGAAAACCTTGAGGCCAAAAAAACACTTTTCGCGGAGCTGGATGGGATCTGCACCGAGCACACCATATTCGCCTCCAATACCTCGGCAATTCCCATAACCGAAATCGCCGAGGCCACCAAAAGGGGTGACCGGTTCCTGGGCGCCCATTTCTTCAGCCCAGTTCCCATGATGAGGATTTTAGAGGTCGTCAAGGGCCTGCTGACTTCGGACAGGACCATGGAAATCACGGAAGACCTGGGAAAAAGCCTCGGCAAGGAGACGATTCGTGTCAACCGGGACCTTGCGGGCTTTGCCCTTAACCGGATTAATTTCCCCAGCACCATTGAGGCCATAAAACTTGTGGAAACGGGCGTGGTCAAGATAGAGGACGTGGACAAGGGAATGCGACTCGGATTCGGGAGGCCCATGGGTCCCTTTGAAACAAGTGATTTGACCGGCCTTGATGTGAGCTTCAACGCCATGAACGCGGTGTATGAGGAAACCCAGGACGAAAAGTTTCACCCGCCCATGCTGCTTAAAAGGAAGGTAAGAATCGGTCACCTCGGGAGAAAGACCGGGATCGGGTGGTACAGGTATGACGAAAATGGGAATAAGATAGGTCCGGCTGATGTATAAAAACCTGAGTTTCTCTTAAAAAGGCCCCACAGTGCTTCAAAGCCCTCCGATAAATGTGGGATCAATGGTGTCCAAACAATCTCACCACTGATTTTCGAATCATTATGCCAGGTTTTTAATGGGATTTTTTTCTTGACAGCCCCTCAAAAAGCATTTAAAAATCTACTTAACGATAAGTAAATAAACCCACTTTTTCTTTCATCGTTCTATAATGGTGAATAAAAAATATATATTAATTTCAATAAATTATATTCTTGTTTTATTTCAATAGTCTTAAATCCTTCCTTTTTAATATAGATCTTAGTGAAGTATATTTTAGTATGCGTAAGTCTATGTAATTTATATGATCTTTGGAATATTCATGGCATCAAAAGTAATAAAAAGCGTAAAATCCCTTTTGTTATAGTGAACAGAATTATTGATAAGATCTGTAAAATATCATCCATTATCCCATTTCCTGAAAATATTCGGCAACGTTCAAAAATGTATGTATGGCTGCATTTTTCCTGAATCGATTCTCCAGATCAGGCGAGGCCATGGCCTTTTTCGAAAGGGGATATCTCTTTAAAAATTCCAAAGGGCTTTAACATGACTTCAATTTTAATGAGGGAGGGAAGAGGTATGAAAAAAACATCTGCATTTATTTCAGGTTTTCTGTTTGTCTTTATGCTTATGGGTGGGATCGTCCTGAAGGCGCCTCCTGCTGAAGCGAAAAAACCGGTGGTCCTGAGGCTTGTGATAGCCACTCCGGAAGGAGATTGGCCTCAGACCTTCAGGGACAAGGAGATGGCCAAGAGGTTCAACGAACGCGCTAAAGGCGAGTATGTGATCGAGGTCCACGCGGGTGGGGCACTGGCGAAGCTGCCCGAATTCTTTGACTCCGTAAGGGTGGGCGCGGTCGAGATGGAGTTTTCAAACTGGGGGATGTTCACCTTTATGGATTCGAGGCTCGGACTCCTGGAGACCCCCTTTCTCTTTACCACGAATTACGCCACGAACGCCGCGTGCCCTAAGTTACTGCCCCTTTACGACAAGATACTTCAGGAGAAATTCAATGCCAAAGGCCTTGCAATGGCCAATACCGGCGGACTCGGGCTGTGGTCGCAAAAGCCCGTTAAGACCTTGGATGAGTGGAAAGGCCTTCTGGTCGGATCGGTAAGTCCCGTAACGTCAACCCTGATCAAGGACCTGGGGGGCTCTCCCGTCACCATCCCCTTTTATGAGATATACGAGTCTCTGCAGAAAAAGGTAGTGGACGCGGCGGCCCAGAGCGCCCATGGGGGGGTTGTCTTTTCTTTTCCACAGGTCTGCAAGTATTTCACCGCATTTTACGGCGTGCCCGCACCCGCCGGATACTCCATTAACCTGGATGTATGGAAGAAGATGCCGCCAAATATCCAGAAGATTTTGCTGGAAGAGACTCAAAGGGCCGTGGACTGGATGAACAACATCGTAGTGACCGAACTTCCGGAAAGGGACCTGAACACCTTCAAGGAGAAGGGCGTGGAGGTCTATTATCTCCCCAAGGAGGAAAGGGAGAAATGGGCTGAACAGTTGCAGTCCTATAAGGATGAGCAGCTTTCGGGTCATGGCGAACTCGGTGAGGCGATAAGGAAGATCGCCGATGAGGTCAACAAGGAGTACCCTTACTCTGAAAAGGGGATATTGTAAAATGTAAAGAAGGAAGTGACCAAAACCCATAACAATCCAATTCGGAGGGACAGAAAATGAAAAAAAGATTCGTTTTATTGTCAGTGTTGGCATTGAGCTTTTTTCTGATGGGAACTGTGGTCATGCCAGGCAGCGCACTTGCGGCAAAGAAGGAGGTTATACTGAGACTTGTGGTGCCTTCTCCTGCTGGAGACTGGCCCCTTACCTTCATGAATACGGAACTTGCCAAGAGATTTAACGAGCGCGCAAAAGGGGAATATCAAATCGAGGTCTATGCAGGCGGGGCCCTGGCGAAACTGCCTGAGTACTTTGACTCCGTAAGAGTTGGGGCCGTGGAAATGGCCTGCGCCCCGTGGGGTATGTTTACCAATATGGATCCAAGGCTCGGAATTATAGAGACTCCTTTCCTGTTTGCCTCATCACCTGCGTCATCATCATCCTGCAAGGCTTTATTACCCCTTTACGACCAGATACTCCAGGAGAAGTTCAATGCCAAAGGTCTTGGACTTTACAATTCGGGCGGAGTGAACCTCGTTTCCACAAAACCGGTGAAGACCCTTGAAGACTGGAAGGGTCTCCTGGTGGGATGCCTTAGCCCGGTTGCATCCGGTCTCGCCAAATCCCTTGGCGCCTCGCCTGTTACCATAATGTGGACCGAAACCTATGAAGCGCTCCAGAAAAAGGTGATCGATTCCACACTCCAGGGCACCCACGGCTCAGTGGTCATGAACATGATCGATGTTGCCAAGTATGCAACACTTTTCTACGGCATCGCAGGCTGGAATGGATTCTCTATTAATCTCGACGTGTGGAAAAAGATGCCGAAGCACATCCAGCAGATACTCGCGGAAGAGTCGGTTGCTGCTTCCGAATGGATGAACAAGACGGTGGACGGTGAGTTGGGCGATATGGATCTGAAGGCCTTCAAGGAAAAAGGGGTCGATGTCTATTTTGTGCCCACTGAGGAACGGGCCAGATGGGAAAAGCAGGTTGAACCCTACATTGAAAAACAGCTCGCCGGTGTCGGGGAATTCGGCCAGAAAATAAAGAAAATTGCCGAGGAGGCAAACAAGGCCTATCCGTTTACTCCGGGCAAAGGGTTCTAAAGGTATCTGACAGGAGAAATTGTAATGATTCGAAAAGCGATACACTGGCTGGATTATTCGCTCCAAAAAGTGACAATCCTGTTCGTTGTGCTTGCCGGATTGATGACGGTCTTTATGATATTTGTCACTACCTATGGAGTGGTCATGCGATATTTTTTTCGCAGGCCGGAGCCGGTCTCCTATGAGCTGGCCACAATACTCCTTATCTGGGGTTTTCTCTACGCCGTCTCTTACGTCGAATGGCGGGGAGATCAGATTCGGGCCGATATTTTTGTTAGCCTCATGCCCGAGGGAATGGTCAGGTTTCTTAACGGCATTGTGGCCCCGGTCCTCGCCCTTGTCTATTGTTTTGTCCTGACCTGGAAGGGATGGACCAATGCCATGTATTCATTACAAATCGGAGAGAGGAGCATGTCCGTGTGGCAGGAGCACCTGTTCCCCATCAAGATTATGATACCAATATGCTATGGATTACTGACCCTTGTTGTCCTCCGCAATCTTTTCAAAGGCATTGCCGCCTACTTGTCGCATGTGAAAAGCAAAGAGACAATGGTTTTGTAATTTTAAGAATCTCGCACGGGATCGGAGGACGGATATGGATTCACTGATTGCCGCTGTGGTATGCATCCTGCTCATGCTTTTCATGCTCAATACGGGCCTGCCTATTGCTATTGCCGTAGGCTTCAGCTCCATGATCGTGGGATACATCATAAGCGGGCCCATAGCTCTCGAGAAGCTCGGCTGGACAACATTCCAGACATTGAATAATCCATCCTGGGCCCCATTGCCCCTGTTTGTATTTATCGGCAGCCTTATCGCCCAGACCAAGATCGGGGAAGACCTTTTTAGATCCGCCAGGCTCTGGCTATCCCGTCTCCCGGGAGGTCTTGTTGTCGCATCAGTCTTCAGTCAGGGAGGAATGGGCGCTGTTTTAGGGGCAAGCGCCCCTACCATTCTTGCTATTGGGCCGGTAGCCATGCCGGAGCTGGAAAAATACAAGTATGACAGGAGTCTCAGCCTTGGCGCCCTGACAACCGGCGGCGTGTTAGGTCCTCTGATACCGCCCAGCGCGACGGCTATCATTATTTCCGGACTGGCCGGTCAGGATGTTCCCCTGGGTCGTCTGCTCATGGCGGGTATTATCCCCGGCATCATCCTCGCGTGCCTGCTGGCCATCGTCCCCGTGATCCGGTGTGCCAGGAATCCCGCGCTCGGTCCTGTGCCGGGGCCGGTGGCCTGGTCCGAGAGATTTCGGTCCCTCGAAAGGGTATGGCCTGTTGCAGTGACCTTCTTCTGCATACTTGGGTCCATATTCTTCGGCATAGCCACGGCCACCGAAGCAGGAGGAGTCGGAGCCCTTATCGTGCTCATTATCGCAGTCCTGGTCTATCACGCGAACTGGAAAACCATTTATAAGGCCATGATCGAGACGGTGGCGATCAACGCCCAGATCCTCTTCATCATAATCGGGGCGGCGTTCTTTTCCTATATTGTGGGCAGTTCCTCTCTGGGCCGGCAATTAGCCGAACTGTGCGAGGTATTTGGAAACCCGATCTTGGTTGTTATCGCCATACAGGTCGCCCTGTTGATTTTGGGAAGCATGATTGACGGTATGACCATCATGATGGTCACCATCCCCATCTTCTTTCCCCTTATTACCTCATTGGGCCTTAACCCCATATGGTTCGCAGTCCTGTTTATGGTCAATATGGAGATGTCCCTGATTACACCTCCTATGGGAATCAATTT
>CAZGIZ010000054.1:0-27841 GCA_964526655.1 uncultured Desulfobacteraceae bacterium
CTTTCATCCCTATAAACACTTGCCTTATATCTCATCTTGATGATATCAGAACGTTGATAATGCAATAGAAAGAAACGTAACTTCTCAATAAGGCCGGGCAGACTTAACTGGATTCACCGATTAATGGGCATCTTCGACCGGCCGGAGTTTATCCCGCACTTGATGCGGGACCGGAATGACGGCCACGTTAACATATTGTCATTCCTGCGAAAGCAGGAATCCAGGAATTTTCTAAACTGTTGCTTAGTTCAAACGTGCCCGAATTTATTGAGAAATCACAAAGAAACCCCGAAAAGGAGCCTCACAAAAAGGAATTATGGAAGATTTTAAAGTACCTGCAGAGGAGATAGACTACAGGATAAAAAAGATCCAGGAGTTGCTGCTTAAAAAAGGGATCGACGGACTCTTTATTGTGCAGAGGGTGGATCTCTTTTACTTTACCGGTACCGCCCAGAATGGCGTTCTCTATATCCCCTCGGAAGGGGAGCCGCTCCTCTCTATTATCAAATATATTCCAAGGGCCCTAAAGGAGTCCCCAGTCAAGAATATCGTTGAGATAAAATCCATCAGGGAGATACAGGGACTTATCAGGGACCTTTATGGCAAAATCCCCCATATCTTGGGCCTTGAGTTCGATGTGATGCCGGTCAAGGATTTCAATTATTATAAGACTCTTTTGCCTGCAAAGGAATTCGTTGACGGTTCCCCGCTGATCCACCAGACCAGGATGATCAAATCTGAATGGGAGATTGAGCAGATGCAAAGGACTGCCGGGCTCTCACGAAAGACCTTCGAATATATGAGATCCGCCATCCATCCGGGCCTTTCTGAGATGGAGTTCGCTGGTATGTTTGAGACCTTTGCCAGAAAACAAGGGCACGGCGCCCTCCTGAGGGTCAGGAACTATCAGACCGAGGGATATCCATGGCATATTCTGAGTGGGAAAAGCGGGGGCATGGTAGGTCTCTTAGACGCCCCTACCAGCGGAGCCGGCACCTCCGCCGCCTTCCCATGCGGAGGGGGCAGCAAACTCCTTTCCACGGACGAGCCGATCATGATAGACTTCGGGACAGTCCTGAACGGCTATCATATGGATGAGACAAGGATGTTTGCCATTGCTTCCATGCCCGATAAGGCGCTTAGGGCCTCCCGGGCCGCGATAGAGATACACGATGAACTCCTTGAAAAGACCAAACCCGGCATGACCGTCTCGGAACTCTTTCAGATCTCCCTTTCCAGGGCAAAAAAAATGGGCTATGAGGACTCATTTCTCGGGCCGCGCGGATACAAGGTGACCTTTGTCGGTCATGGAATAGGTCTTGAACTGGTGGAGCATCCGATCGTCGCCAAGGGCAGGGATAACAGGCTCGAACCGGGAATGACCTTCAGCCTGGAGCCAAAAATGGTCTTTGAAAACGAATTTGCAGCAGGCATTGAGAGTGTCTTTCTTGTCACCGAGATAGGTTGCCGTCTGATCAGCAAGGTACCTGTCGAGATTTTTATATGCTGAACAAAGAAAATATAATGAATAACTTACCCCTTATCGGAATTACGATGGGAGATCCTTCCGGGATCGGTCCCGAAATCATTTTAAAGGCCCTATCAGACCCGGATATATACTCCATATGCAGACCCCTTGTCTTTGGGGACCCCGGAGCCCTTTCCCTGGGAGTCAAGGGAATGGAGAGGGTGCCCGCCATAAAAGAGATCTCAAGACCGGAAGAGGCCTCAGATGTCCCGGGTCAGATAGACATTATTCCTGTCTCCAGGCTGAAATCCGGCGGGATGATCCCCGGAAGGCCCTCGCCTGAAGGGGGAGAGGCAATGGCTAAATATATAATCAAGGCCGTTGAGCTGGCCAGGACCGGGGATCTGGGGGCCATAGTCACCTGTCCTATCAGTAAGAAACTGTTGAACAGCGCAGGTTACCATTTTGAAGGGCATACCCAGCTTATCTCACACCTGACAGACACGGAAGACTACGTCATGATGCTGGCGGGCGAGAGACTGCGGGTTACCCTTGTCACCATACACTGCCCCCTCAAAGATGTCCCTTCCATGATCAATGAAGAAAAGATCTATAAGACTATAAGGATTACTTCCACGGCCCTTATGGGGGATTTCGGCATCGAGAATCCCCGCCTCGCAGTTGCAGCCCTGAATCCGCACGCGGGTGAATCAGGGCTCTTCGGCTCGGAGGAAGAGACAACAATCCTTCCCGCCATTAAAAGGGCCAGGGCCGAAGGCCTCAACGCCACAGGGCCCCTTCCAGCGGACACCCTCTATTACAAGGCGGCTTCAGGTCATTTTGACGCTGTCGTGAGCATGTATCACGATCAGGGACTGATCCCTTTGAAACTGATCCACTTCAAAGACGGGGTCAATGTGACCCTCGGGCTTCCCATCATAAGGACTTCAGTGGATCATGGAACGGCCTATGATATCGCAGGCAGGGGTGAGGCAGATCCCTCGAGCCTCAAATCAGCGATTAAAATGGCGGCGGAAATGGCGAAAAACAGGGCCGCAGGAAAATCAATTAAATGGCAGCCGACAAAATAAAGATAAGAGGGGCCAGGGTACACAACCTTAAAAATATCTCTCTGGATATCCCCAGAAATCAGGTGGTGGTTATTACGGGGCTCTCCGGCTCCGGCAAATCCTCACTTGCCTTTGATACCATCTACGCAGAGGGTCAGAGGAGATACGTCGAATCCCTTTCAGCCTACGCCCGCCAGTTCCTCGAACAGATGGACAAGCCCGACGTTGACTACATCGACGGGCTATCTCCAGCCATCGCCATTGAACAGAGGACTTCCAGCCGGAATCCCCGGTCCACCCTGGGGACCGTCACCGAGATCTATGACTACCTGAGGCTCCTCTTCGCGAGGGTCGGACACCCCCACTGTCCCGTGTGCGGGATCGAGATCGCCCCCCAGACGACCCAGCAGATCGTCGATCAGATAATGAATATGCCGGAAGGGACCAGGATACAGATCCTCGCACCCATAATAGAGGATCGCAAGGGGGAACACCTGCATCTCCTGGATCGCCTCAGAAAGGACGGCTTTACCAGGGTCCGGGTGGACGGGCAAATACGGCTTTTGGAGGAAGATATCGTCCTTGAAAGAAAGAAGAAACACTCCATCAGCGTGGTGGTGGACCGCCTGATCATCAATAGGGACATAAGGCGCAGGCTCACGGATTCCATGGAACTGACCCTGAACCTGTCAGGGGGACAGGCCGTAGTGGACCTTATCGAATCCGGAGAAATTTTTTTCAGCCAGAAGGCGGCCTGTAAAAAATGCGGGACAAGCATACCGGAACTCACTCCCCAGATGTTCTCCTTCAACAACCCCCAGGGGGCCTGCCCGGAATGCAGCGGACTTGGGATGAAGCGATATCTCGACCCCGACCTTATCGTTCCTGACCCCGACCTCTCCCTCAGGGAAGGGGCCCTGGCCCCGTGGTCGAAACGGCATTCCGTATATTTTCAGCAGATGCTCGACTCCGTATGCCAGAATTACGGTATAGATATCTATACCCCTTTCAAATCTCTCCCCAAAAAAATCGGGGAAATATTTCTTTATGGCTCCGGGAAAGAGGAGATCAAATTTTATTTTGAAAAAGATGACAGGAGGCACTTCTATAACCGCCCCTTTGAAGGCATCATCCCCAACCTTGAAAGGCGCTACCATGAGACGGATTCCTTCTATATCAGGGAAGAGATAGAGAGGTATATGAGTATCAGGGACTGCCCCTCATGCAACGGCACGAGGATAAAGCCTGTGAGCAGGGCGGTCAAGGTGGGAGAAAGATCCATCAACGAAATTACGTCCCTGTCCATTGAAAGCGCCTATGATTTTTTTCAGGGCCTGAAACTGGAGCCAAGGGAGCTTGATATCTCACGTAGAATACTGAAGGAGCTGAATGAGCGCCTGGGTTTCTTGAAAAGCGTGGGGCTCACGTACCTGACCCTTGACCGTTCATCCTCGACACTCTCAGGCGGTGAGAGCCAGAGGATCAGGCTGGCCACCCAGATAAGCTCCGGGCTCGCGGGCGTGCTCTATGTCCTTGACGAGCCGAGCATCGGACTCCACCAGAAGGACAATCTCCTCCTCCTGCAAAATCTGAGGCGCCTGAAGGATCTGGGCAATACAGTCCTGATCGTGGAGCATGACGCTGAGACAATACTCTCCGCAGACCATGTCATAGACATGGGACCGGGGGCAGGGCTTCAGGGCGGCCGAATAGTATTCAGCGGCAATCCGGAACAGCTTGTAAAGGATGAAACCTCATTGACGGGCCAGTACCTGTCAGGCAAACTGTCTATCCCCGTTCCCCAATCAAGGAGGAACGGCAACGGCAAAAAAATCATACTGGAAGGCGCGAGACAGAATAATCTCAAGGACATCAGGGTCGAGATCCCCCTCGGCACCTTCACCTGCGTGACCGGTGTTTCGGGCTCGGGCAAGAGCAGCCTGATAAATGAGACCCTCTTTCCGGCACTTACTCAAAAACTTTACCGGTCAAAGGCAAAGGTCGGTCAGGTAGAGGCAGTCAAGGGAATTCAGTATATAGACAAGGTGATAAATATCGATCAAAGCCCCATAGGGAGAACGCCTCGTTCCAATCCTGCAACCTACACAGGACTCTTTACCCACATAAGGGAACTCTTCGCCATGCTCCCGGAATCGAAGATGAGGGGCTACAAGGCAGGACGATTCAGTTTTAACGTCAGGGGTGGCAGGTGCGAGGCCTGTAATGGAGACGGCCTGATAAAAATAGAGATGCACTTTCTCCCTGACGTGCATGTCACCTGCGAGGCATGCAAGGGCAGCCGTTTTAACAGGGATACCCTGGAGATAAGATATAAAGGGGCGAATATAGCCGAAGTCCTGGACATGACCGTAAACCAGGCCTTTACATTTTTCGAGAACTATCCCAAAATCAAGAACAAACTGAAGACGCTGGTCGATGTCGGCCTGGGATATATCAGGCTGGGGCAACCCGCCACAACCCTGTCCGGCGGGGAGGCCCAGAGGGTAAAGCTATCCAGGGAATTGAGCAAGAGGGACACGGGAAGGACCCTGTACCTCCTTGACGAACCCACAACCGGACTCCATTTTGCGGATATTCAAAAACTGCTCGAGGTCCTGACCTATCTGGTGGAGCTCAACAACACGGTGGTGGTTATAGAGCACAACATGGATGTCATCAAGACAGCCGATTACATCATCGACCTTGGTCCCGAAGGGGGTGACAAGGGCGGCTATCTTGTGGGCGCGGGGACACCTGAAGAGATCCAAGGAATAAAGGAATCATATACGGCCAAGTTTCTGAAAAAGGTCCTCAAGGCCTGAGTCGATTTACATAAAACCGGCGCGTTCATAATCTACTCAAAACCGGAGGTAATCATGTTGTTGAAATGGCCCTTCGCTGAAACGCTCCTGGACCCAAATACCGGGTTGGGGGCCCTGACCCTGGCCCTCATATTCTTCGTCCTGGCATGGCTGACTGCGGCCGTCACTACCCGCTTGCTCAAGAGACCCACATGGGTGGTGGGGACCCTGAAGCGAAACGTGGATCAGACCGTCATCCGGTATATAGTCCATACAAAGAATCTTCTCATATTCATTATTGCCGGCATGGTCTATGCCAGCCTCATACCCAGCCTCAGGGCCCTCCTGGGGACTGTCATGGCGGGCGCTGGCATAACAGCCATAATCATAGGCTTCGCTGCAAAATCGACACTCGCCAATGTAATTTCCGGCCTTTCCCTGGCCATATACAGGCCCATTCGCATTGGGGACAAGGTGAGCATAGAGGGGGAATTCAGCACGGTGGAGGATATCACGCTTAGACACACCATTGTGTGCACATGGCAGAACAAGCGTCTTATTATTCCAAACTCAAAACTTGACGAGATGTCCCTAATCAATTATAGCATTGTCGATCCCCGGATGTTATGCACAGTTGAGATGGGGGTCAGCTATGACACAGACATAGATCTTGCCCGCCGTTTGATCCTCGAAGAAGCCATGGCCTGTCCCTACAGGGATAAAAAGGCTGAGGATCCGTGGGTCAGGGTAATATCCCATGGCGATTTCTCCATAGGTCTGAGGGCCTATATATGGGTAAATAAGGTGGATGACGATTATCTTACCAGGTTTTGGCTACTCGAAAATGTCAAAAAGCGTTTTGACCGGGAAGGCGTGGAAATACCCTTTCCCTACAGGACACTCGTAAACAAAAAGGATCTGCCGCCTCCCCGTCGTGATGAATCATTGTCCCCTGAAAAGGATTGAAACTCCCGGAAAGTCGGTCAAATGCAATTATACAATAACATGCTGAATCATCCGGTAAATGCTGTTATTATTTTTAATCTTTACTTCAGTGATTGTCAGGATGACAGATTCATTTTTTTAAATAGTCCAAGCAAATCCCGGATCCCGCCAGGGCAAAGGACGAGATCACCCAGGACGATATAAAGGAGGACTCAAAATGAACTATGACACCGCTCTCAGGAGTTATACCGCAAAAAGGATTGAGGAAATCGAATCCGCAGATATCCTTGTTGGTATCCCCTGCTATAATAACGAAAAAACAATAGACCACGTAATCCAGATGGTCACCCACGGATTGAACAAGCATTATAAGGGGTTCAGGAATGTGATACTGGTCGCTGACGGGGGTTCCACAGACGATACAAGGGAAGTGGCCAAGGAATTCGAGATCAAACCCTGGCAGGAGAAGATCGTTTCCATCTACAGGGGCCCTGCGGGCAAGGGCACGGCCCTGAGATCCCTCTTTGAGGCGGCCGAAAGGTTAAACGTGAGGGTATGCGCGATGGTTGACTCCGACCTCAGGAGCATAACAGCGGACTGGGTGAAATATCTGGTGGACCCGGTGCTTGAAAGGGGTTACCAGTTCGTGGCACCTGTCTATATCAGGCATAAGTACGACGGGACCATCACGAACAACATCGTTTATAACCTGACACGCGCCCTCTATGGGAAACGGATACGGCAGCCCATTGGAGGGGATTTCGCCATATCAAGGGATGTGGCCAAGTTCTATGCCGACCAGGATGTCTGGATAACAGACGTGGCCAGGTTCGGCATCGATATATGGATGACCACAAGCGCCATTACCCAGGGATTCCGGATATGCCAGTCCAATCTTGGTGTCAAGATCCATGATGTCAAGGACCCTGGCCAGCACCTGGGACCCATGTTCAGGCAGGTCCTATCGGCCCTGTTTTTTCTCATGGAACGCTATGAGGGCTACTGGAAAGGGGTCAAAGGGAGCGAGTCCCTGGAACTCTTTGGATTCGAAGGCACTGCCGAGCCGGAACCGGTGAAGGTAAACCTCGATCTGATGATCGAGATCTTCAGGACGGGATTCAAGCAATTTTCGTCACTCTGGAAAGATGTCTTCAGCAAGTCAAGTTTCAAACAGATCCGGGAGACGTCAAAGATGGAATTAAAAGAGTTTAAGCTCCCCACGGATGCCTGGGTAAAAATCCTTTATGAGCTGGCGGCCACCTACCACCTCTGGAGCGCCAACCGGAGCAAGCTTCTCGATGTGATGACCCCTCTCTACTTCGCCCGGGTGGCGTCCTTTGTCCTCCAGACCTGGGAAATGAATTCCCATGAGGCTGAAACGCTGGTCGAGGAACAGGCGGTCAAGTTTGAGGAGCAAAAAGACTACCTTATCAGGGTGTGGGAATCAAAGAATGCTGAAAAGATCAGGACCCAGCGTTAATGGAATCAGATAACTACTCGCGATTTTCAAAAATGAACATCAGCGGCAGCACCTTTCCGAATCTCCCCGAACGTCTTGCGGGCCTGGCGGATCTGGCCGAAAACCTCTGGTGGAGCTGGCACCCGTCGGCCCGAATGGCCTTTAAGATGCTCAACCGCCGGGCATGGAAGGACACAGGGCACAACCCGGACCTTATGTTAAAGGAACTGCCCAGGGAGATCCTTGATTCCGCGGCCATTGATCCGGAATATATAAGACAATATGATGCGGTCATGTCTCAATTTAAAAAAGAGATGGAGACCGATGAGTGCTGTCTAATTGACCCCAAAACTTTTGGTAAAAACCAGGTCATAGCCTATTTTTCTGCGGAATACGGCCTTCACCATTCTCTCCCCTTTTATGCCGGGGGATTGGGTTTTCTTGCCGGCGACTTTCTCAAGGAATGCAGCGACTTAAGCATACCGCTGGTGGCAATGGGCTTCATGTATCCTGAAGGATATTTCAAACAGCGCATTCGCGAGGACGGCTGGCAGGAAAATATTGACCAGGCCCTTGACAGGGACGCGGCCTCCATCTCCAGGGTCCTCAATGATGACGGGAAACAGATTGTGGTAAGGGTCCCTTTGATTGAGCCGCCGATCCATGTGGCCATCTGGGAAGTTGCCGTCGGCCGGATTCCCCTCTTTTTGATGGATACGGACATGGAAATGAACGACCCCTGGAATCGTAAGATTTCGGAACACCTCTATACCGGGGATCTGGAACAGCGTCTTAGACAGGAAATCGTCCTGGGCATCGGCGGGGCTGAAGTCCTTCAGGCCCTGGGAATTCAACCTTCCATAATTCACCTTAACGAGGGCCATCCTGCCTTTGCCTTGCTGGAGAGGATCAGAGAACATGTGGAGGGCGGAATGAACTTTGAGGAGGCGTGCCAGCAGGTAAGATCAACCACCGTCTTCACCACGCATACCCCCGTGCCCGCCGGCCATGATATCTTTCCCTTTTCAATGATCGAGAAATATTTTCACAACTATTGGCCCTCCCTTGGGATCGATCACGATGCCTTTCTCAGGCTGGGGACCCATCCGGCCGAGCCCCATTCTGGCTTTAACATGACGGCCTTTGCTCTGAAGCTTAGCGGGTATCGAAACGGCGTCAGCAGGAAGCACGGGGAGGTTGCCAGGCGAATGTGGCAAAGCCTGTGGCCCGATCAGCCGGGAGAAAAGGTTCCCATCGACCATGTGACCAATGGGGTCCATGTCCCGACCTGGATCGAGCCCAAAATGGAACTCCTTTTCAACAAATATCTTGGACAAGAATGGGTCAGGGACCATGATAATCCGCTCCTGTGGGAGATGATCGATAAGGTCCCGGATGAAGAGTTGTGGCAGACCCACTACTGGCTGAAGATCAAGTTAATTGACGCTATCAGGGAAAAGGCCCGGAAGAGATGGGCAATGGATCGTTCCAATGTCTCCACCGTGCTCGCCGGCGGCACAATGCTGGACCCGTCCATTTTGACCATCGGCTTTGCCAGACGTTTCGCGACCTATAAGAGGGCCGATCTTATCCTCCGTGACCCGGGCCGCCTGAAAGGGCTCCTTAATGACCCCTGGAGACCCATTCAGATAATCTTTGCCGGCAAGGCCCACCCGGCTGACGACCCCGGCAAACGTATCCTCCAGAAGATATACAACGCGGCCCGCGATCCGGAAATGGGCGGCCGTGTCGCATTTTTAGAGGATTACGGGGAACAGTTCGCCCAGTATATGGTGCACGGGGTCGATGTCTGGATGAATAACCCGCTTCCGCCCATGGAGGCGAGCGGCACGAGCGGGATGAAGGCCGCTCTGAACGGGGTCCCGCACTTAAGCATACTGGACGGCTGGTGGGTTGAGGGATTCAGGGGAAACAACGGCTGGGCCTTCGGTGATGATGGGACCACGGATAACAGGGACTATCTTGATTCCGAGGCAATATACAATTTATTAGAGAAGGAAATCATCCCGACCTATTACAAATTCTCGGATGACGGCCTCTCCCATGATTGGATCAGGATCATGAAGGAGGCCATAAAGAGCAGCGCCGCCGCCTTTTCAACACGACGAATGGCCAAGGAATATATTGAAAAATTTTACTTGAAGGCTCTGAAAAATAAATAATGAACATTCACTCAACTGCCCCCTGATGAAAGGCTTTTGACCCGTATCTCCTCCATTATTTCAAATTGAAGTTCCTGAATCTCGACCAGACGCTCCCATTGTCTCATCAACAAATGATCGATCTTCTGGTGCAGATGCCTGATTTCAAGCTCCGCTTTCAGGTTGATCTGATAGTCATGGGCTCCCCTGAGACGGTCTTTGGCCTCCTGGCGATTCTGGCTCATCATGATAATAGGGGCCTGAACAGCGGCAAGGCATGAAAGAACAAGATTCAATAGGATAAAAGGATATGGGTCAAAGGGTCTGGACAGGATGAATACAGAATTGAGTAAAACCCAGACAAACAGGATGCCCCCGAATATAATGAGAAACCTCCAGCTTCCGCCGAAAGCGGCGATTTTGTCTGAGAGGCGTTCCCCAAAATCCAATGACGCCTCGTATTCCTGGTCTGTATGCGCGGAGATTGTCTCATGCTCCGCGAGGCTCTCAATCACGCCATTTTCCAGTGTGGTCAACTCCCCTTTTTCCTTTTCGAGGATCGAGCGCAGATAATCGTACCGGAATTTATTGAGGTCGGTTGTACAGATCGACCCATCATCAGACCAGGCCGGATAGGCATCCATGATGAGATCAACGACAGCCGGACGTACAAAGGAGGCAGGCACAAGATCCACCTCTGAGGCATCTTTTCCACATATCTGGCAATGGTCGGGCTGTGACAATGGTTTGACGCTCATCTGCAATTTACCCCCGATAATTATTTAGGTCATTTGGGAAAGAAGAACAAAATACTGTCCTAAGGTGAATGTTCCCCCAGTTCTTTCAATATTATATCGGCAATATATTCGTAATTCCCGCTGAAATGGTGCGCGCCTTTCATCTCAATGACTTTACAAAGGCCGGGATCAAGCGTCCTGCACAATGATTCTTCTTCTTTTTCCCCATAAAAACAGAGAATATTCATTCCCTTCAGTTTTTCTATCTCCGGATAAATCGGCCTCCCCTCATTGCCAGCCCCGCCACCAACCCACTCTTTCAGATGAAACTCAAAGTCCGCCTTTTTCCCTGGGCCAAGGAGGGCGATGATCTTTACCTCTTCGAGTGTTCCCCGGGAAAGCCGGCTCGCCATAAAAGGGAGGACATCGGCTCCCAGGGAGTAACCGATCAGGGCCACCCTGCTCCTGTTCCAGGCGGCACAATAGTGCTTTAATATTCGTTCGAGATCCCTGGACGCCTCATCGGGAGTTCTGGCTCTCCAGAAATATTGCAAAGAGTCTAATCCGACAATCGCGATTCCACTTGTTGCAAGTCTGGCAGCCAGATCCTGATCAATTCCCGCCCAGCCACCATCACCCGATATAAAGACGGCGAGGATATCGAGGCCTGGTTTCCGGGGAGGGACCTCTATCAGGGGGAGGTCTTTCATTTCATCGCTTCCTGTATGAAAAGGTGTCTTCCTTTGATCCACAATCCTTTGAAAGGCCTCCTTAAAATGAGGCATCCAGTTTTTCGGCACTGAAAATCCATGCCCGACCTTAGGCAGGATAATAATCTCCCCACCCTCGACCTGTTTCACAAATTTTTCCGTATTTAAGGGATCACAAACCTGATCGATTGTCCCTTGCAACGCAATCCATGGGTCTCGGATTTTATGCGCCGGAAGGAAGCTGTAACCTTTTCCCTTGGGTCCCGGCTTCCACTCCAGGCCGTATCCTCTACAAAGGGGCTTTGTGATCTGGAGGTCGGGACAAAAACCAAGGCTGATAGCTCCAAGGAAAGTGCTGGGCGGGGCCTGGACCAATGTGGCGTAGACCAGTGTCGCACCAGAGGAATAGCCGACCAACAAAGGGACATTGTAACCGGGGTACCCGAGTTTCTTCTGAACAAACTTGCTGAGGAGTTCAAAATCTGCGGCAGGATAGACACACGCCTCGCTGGATCTTTCCAGCTCTTTAATGTAGTGAGTAATATCTATACCCACTACTAACGCATTATTGGAAGATAACTCCTTCGCCATATCCACGACACCAAGGTTCCACCCCCCGTCACCGGAGACAAAAAGCACCACATGGGAAGGACACGTCGATTGAGAATAGAGGGTAACGTTGCCGAATCGTCCAAACCGCAGGGTCTCCTCGGCTCCTGTAACAGCTTCACTGCCTGTCCAAAGCATAAAAATACAAATGAAGCAAAACAGTTTCAGCCTGCTCATGGAATCTCTCCCAAAAAGACACTAACAGCGGGATCAGTTAAATGAGGCGAGATGATAAATACCTATTAACATTTCAGGAAGGCCTGTGAAGCCCTCTTTCATCTTTTCGGCCGCCGCGATTTCGGCATTCTATTTGATCGGAATTACCTATCTCTTGATTATCAAAACAGGTTTTTTGCATTTCCTCACGACTTTTTCCGAAACGGACCCTAAAAACATCTCCTCCAGATTGCTCTTTCCATGGGATCCGATAACGATGATCGAGACATCCTCCTCTTTTTCAGCCTTTAATATCTCTCTCAATGGGAATCCGGTTTTAAGCAATGTCTTCACCTCAAGGCCGCTCTCCTTTAATTCTTTTTCTATCTCCCCCAGGTCTTTATCCGCCCGGATCATTATCTCCCTTTCCAGTTCAAGGGAATTCATCCCCGCGAGCTGATCGATGGCCTGCATGGAACGTTGATCAATCACATGGAGCAGTATGACCGTCTCGGTTCCCCCTTCTTTCAACTTTTTGATGTAGCTCATGGCGCTTTTTGAAACATCTGAAAAGTCCGTGGGAAACAGAATTTTTTTGAACATCCTCAAAACCTCCTTTTTATTTTATATTTTAATCAATAAACTCGGCAATCCTGCTGTGTCTCTTCTTTATCTCCAGTATGTGTCGATCCTCCGAACGTATCTTCACTATGGACCGGATCACAAGATATGCCCCTAATACCACCAGAGCGACGCAGAGTCCCAGCAGGGGCAGGAGCAGGTTCATCACGTGAACAATTTCGTAATATCTTGAAGTGGCGATCAAGACGCTCAGCACGGACAAAGGCAAAACAAATACAGCGATCCCCGTTCGCATGGCCGCCAGGGAGGTCCTTTTCTCGGCGAGAAGGAGCTGGATTTCATTGATTACGATATTCTCCGTATCCGGTGTCTTTTGCCTTTGTAGAGCTTTTGTCCCTTCCGGTTCCAAGTTCCCATCCTCTCACGACCATTTCGACGGCTTTAAAACATATTAATCCAGGTGGTTCAAGATAAAATCGGCCAGGGACTTCCTTTCCCCATCCGGAAGGGCCTTTGTCTTCTCGATATACCGCTTCATCATCTCCCCCTTTTCCGGCTTTACCACAGGCTCGGACTCCCCCTGAAAATAGCTCATCAGCTGGCTCTCCTTTCCTTTGTAGGCCTGGGCGATTTCCATCAGGGATGGACTGGTCTTGCCCGTATCAACTTTATGGCACATCCCGCATCGGAGGGATTCAAAAACATCCTTGCCGTCCTCTGCCTTCGCTTCCAATCCGCTCAAAAGCAGAATTGTAAAGATAATCAGAGCCAAATATTTCATTTCCATTTACCTCCTTTAAAAAAAATTACTTGGCAATCACCCCTTTCATGCTCCCCGATACAAGGGATGCTATATTTGCCACTATCCTCGGCACTGCAAGGCCGCCTGAACAGGCTATATATTTGGGCCTCCATTCCGGGTCAAACTTGTCCTTGTACCGACGCAGGCCCTGGAAGTTGTAAAAATGCTCTCCATGGCTGAAGACAAAGGCCCCAAGCCGGCTCCAGAGAGGGGCGAGCCCATGGTCCTCGAGCCCGGCCAGCGGCGCCATGCCCATATTAAACCAACTGTATCCTTCCGACCTTCCCCACAGCATGAGCTGGATAAAAAGATATTCCATGGCCCCATCAGGGGCCTCCGGAAGAAAACGCATGAGGTCGATGGACAACTCCTCCATTCCCGCCCCGGTCCACAGGTTGGCAAAGGCAACAGGCCTGTCCCCTTTCCTGATAACGGCGGCCGGAAAATTCTTCAGGTAGCCTTCATCGAAAGCGCCCAGGGAAAACCCCTTCTCAGCGGTGTTCTTCTGCCTTAGCCAGGCATCCGAGATACCTTTCAGATCCGGCAAAAGGGATGGGACCTCCTGTCTGGGAACAATCTGAAAGAGATACCCTTCTTTTTCAAGCTTCCTCACTGTATGCCGCAGGCCCTTGCGGGCGCCCCCCTCCAGGGAAAATCCTTCCAGGGGGACCCGGGCCTCCTCCCCCAGGTTGAGAAGACTGAGCCCGAGATCGACATAGAGAGGGAGTTTTTCAGGACCCACTTCATAAAAGACGGTCCACCCATCATAGCGGTCCACCATTTCTCGAAACTGCCAGACAAGTTCCGGGCACTCTTTCTCAGGGGCTATGGGATCTCCCATGCTTATCCAGCTCCGTCCCTTGATACCATACATTATAAAGGCGCTTCCTTTTTCGTTAAAAAAAAATAACTTATCGCCAAGAAGGGCCAGATTTGCGTAAGTCCTTGGAAAAGCCTGTACAATAGCCCGGACCCTCTCCAGTTCATCCGCATGGCTCACGGCAGCCTTTGGCTGGGCCGGGCTGAGTAATTTTGCAATCGAATAAAAGAGCATGGCGGCCACAACCCCAACCATGGCCCGGAGGAATCGAGAAGCGTCCCCTGTGATCGTGAACCTCCACCAGAGCTCGTCACTGTATTCCACATGTTTAAATGAAAAAAAGCCCAGCCACAGGGAAAATATAAGGACGGCGACAATCCCCAGGATCCAGGCCGGGGTGAACCTCTGCCTTAATAGAGATGAGGACCTGTAGAAATAGCGGCGACATGGGAGGATGGCAACAAACATGATGGAGAGCACAATCGCTTCCTCGAAATCGAGCCCTTTGAGCAAAGAAAAGGCGACCCCGCCGGCAAGGAGGAGAATGGTAAGGACGTAGGCCGCGTCAATCCTGCGTTGAAGGCCCCTTGACAGCAGGAGAAGACCTCCTCCCACGAGGCTGCCAAGGAAGTGGGAGATCTCTATGACAGGCAAAGGCATAAAATCCTTTAGCCACGAGAGCCGGGCGCTGACCGCGGGTGTCGCCCCTGAAAGGAGCAGGATCGTGCCACCTATGAAGGTTGTAAAGGCCATAATATTGGGCACCAGGATCGAGCCCCAGTTTCCAAAGACCTGGGCGACCCTTTGAAATGCAGCCTTCTTTCTATAGATCTCATGGGCCGCTAATGAAAGTGTCGCCGCAATAAAAGGGATAATATAGTAAATGCCCCTGTAGGCCAGAAGGGATCCCAACACCCGGGTGGGAGGGAGATAGGGCATAAGCAGCAAAATGACAACCGACTCAAAGACCCCCAAACCCCCGGGGACCTGGCTGATCATGCCCGCAAGCTGGGCCAGAAGAAACAGCCCGATAAAGGCGGGAAATGAGAGTTCAGGGACAGAGGGCAACAGCGCAAAGAGGACGGCGCCCGCCATGATCCAGTCCGTGGAGGCGATTGCTATCTGGGAGATAAGGAGACCGGGCGATGGAACCGAAAAATCCCAATCCCTGATCTTGAAGGGCCTTTTTATTAAAAAACTCCCCAGGATAAAGGCGGCAACAAAGACGAGGAAGACCGCCCCAATAATATGCGCCGACGTAAAGGGGAGGTGAAGCGACACGGGGAGGGCCAGGGGTTCGAGGAGAAAGACCAATCCCCCCATTGTGAAAAATCCAAGCCAGAGTGTCAGCGTGCAGAAGCCGACAACCTGCGTGATTTCAAAGGCCGTGAGGCCCCAGGCCGTGTAGAGACGGTAACGAACCGACGCCCCCATAATCATTGAAAATCCCACATTGTTACTGAAGGCATAGCCGATAAAGGATGCCAGGGCCGTCCTGGCATAGGAAAGGGGGTGGCGTATATAACGCAGGGCCAGTGTATCGTAACCTGTCATTGCCATGTAACTGAAAAAAGTCAGCAGGATCGCAAGAAAAAAGGCACTGGAGGGCAATTCATGAAAGTAATTGAATATATCGCGAATATGATATGCCCTTAGCTGGTGATAGAGGGCCCAAAGGGCTATCACGAAGAGGATAAGAACTAATAAAGGGCCGATAATATGAGCTAATTTTGTCTTCATCCGACCTCTTCCTTTGAGGCCATGGCGATTTCCATTTTTTTTCGACGCAGAAAATAAACGAGCCATATTATGGCCCCAACGGCAGCGATAAGGCCAAAGATCTTTATCTCGTGGCGCTTGATATTTCCGATCAAGAGCTCAAGGCCGTTCCCGAATAAGTAGCCGCCCGTCCCGAAGGCTACGGCCCAGACAAAGGCCCCAATGGCATTTAGAAAAAGAAAACGGGTAAACCTGACGGAGCTCATACCGATTACAAATGGGGCGACACTTCGCAGACCATATAAGAATCTGAAACCCAGAATAAGGGCTGTTCTGAATCGATCAAGGAGACCCTGGACCTTTTCCACGCGGGATTTCCATAGGGGGCGCTTCTTCAGAAATCTTTCACTGTGCCGGCGTCCTAAAAAAAAGAAAAGCTGGTCGCCGCACAGGCTGCCCGCGAAGGCGGCCGCAATAACCCACTCAAGGTGCATATAACCCCTGTGCGCGGCAAAAGCCGCAAGAATGAGGATAGTCTCTCCTTCAAGAAAAGTCCCGACCAGTATGGCCAGGTAACCGTAGTTTTCAATAAAGGAATCGATTGTCATAGGATATTCCAAAACTCCTTTTATGTGAGATTAACTGATTTTGCGAAGTTTTAGTCCTATATAAAGAATAACACTATCATCGAAGGAAATTCAATGGATATTTCCCTGAATACATCAGCCATTTCCCTTTGCTTGACACATTCATAGCAATGCCTTAATTTGAAAATAATCACCCCGGCCTTAAGTAACCATCGATAGACTGGCAGGAAAGGATGATATTTCATACGGGCCTGAACAATGAAAAATCACTGCAAGGGGAGAATATTTCATGCGATTACTCCTGATAGAGGATGATTATAAGACCGCCTCTTTTATTGAAAAGGGCCTGAAACAGGCGGGTTTTGCTGTTGATCATTCCGCGGACGGGGAGGATGGATTAGAGATGGCCATTAGAGAGCCCTATGACGCGGCTGTTATTGATATCATGCTCCCGAAATTAGACGGCCTGCGACTGACCGAGGAACTCCGCAAGAGAAAGATCAATACGCCCATCCTGATTCTTAGCGCGAAAAGGACTGTGGATGATCGAGTCCGCGGTCTCCAAGCCGGAGGCGATGATTATTTGACTAAACCCTTTGCCTTTTCCGAGCTCCTGGCCCGAGTGCAGGCCCTCATCCGAAGGGCCGGTGGCGTCCCGGAGCCCACCAGCCTGACCGTGGGCGATCTGTCAATGGATCTACTGACCCGCTCAGTCATCAGAGGGGAAAAGGAGATCGGACTTCAGCCGCGTGAATTCTCTCTCCTGGAGTACCTCATGCGGAACGCAGGTAATGTTGTCTCAAAGACCATGATTATGGAGCATGTCTGGAATTACAACTTTGATCCCATGACAAACGTGGTGGAGGCCCGGTTATGCAGGCTGAGGGATAAAATCGACAAGGGTTTCAGCTCTAAGCTCATTTACACTATTCGGGGTGTAGGGTATGTCCTTAAGGAGGCTTCTAAGACTCAACCGGACACTGGCCTTTAGATTGACGGTCTGGTACGCCGGCCTATTTGCCGCGATCTTTTTTTTTGCGTCTCTCGTCTCCTACCTCATGATCGCTTCCATGATCCGCGAAAACACCGATCGGGACCTCCTGAATGAGGCCAGTGAATTCTCTTCAATCTACCGGGCAAAGGGTGAAAATGAACTCAAGTCCGCCATGGGCCTTGAGGTGGAATCTGAGGGAATTGACAATATGTTTTTACGTCTCGTGGGTGCCGATAATAGGGAATTCGCCACGGACAATCTATCAAAATGGGGCAATATCGGCCTTGGCAGGGTTTCAAGGGACAAGATAAGCCATGGAACCGGATACGTCTTTGAGACTCTTTCGGTTCCCGGTCGTGAGTACGACACTCGTATCCTGACCTTCGTGATCGGGCCCGGGAAGATCCTACAGATAGGAAAATCCATGGAGTATGATCACAGGATGAAGGAGACCTTTCGCAAGGTATTCGGGATAACTATCCTCGTCATCCTGGCCCTGACCGCTCCCGCCGGATACCTCATAGCGAGGAAGGCCCTTGCGGGCGTTGAGGAGGTGACTCGAGCAGCCAACAGGATATCCATGGGTTACCTTGACCACAGGGTCAGTGTCACGGGTCACGGGGAAGAGATCTATTATCTGTCAAAGACTTTCAACCAGATGGCGGAAAAGATACAGGCCTTGATAAAGGGTATGAGAGAGATGACCGACAACATAGCCCACGACCTGAGGAGCCCCATTACCAGGATCAGGGGCGTTGCAGAGACCGCGTTGATGAGTGATCAGCCGGGTTCCGATTATGAGGTTGTAGCCGGGAGCATTGTGGAAGAATGCGATCGCCTGCTGGGAATGATCAACACGATGCTGGATATATCAGAGGCGGAAGCGGGGGTAATGAAATTGAATCTGGAAGAGATTGATCTTGTCCAGGTGGTTCGGGATGCCTGCGACCTGTTTCAGCCGGTCGCAGAAGATAATCATATCCGTATAATCCAGGACCTGCCTCCTCACTCTTTTATTAAAGGAGAGGCAATAAAGATTCAAAGGGCCGTTTCCAACATCCTTGATAACGCCCTGAAATATAACAAGGAAGGGGGAAGTGTCACCGTTTCAATACACGGGGACGAATCATGGGTCACGCTTGATGTGAAGGATACCGGTCCCGGCATCTCCGCCCGGGACCTGCCGCGCATCTTTGATCGTTTCTACAGGGGGGATCAGAGCCGTCCCCGTGGGGGGACCGGCCTTGGCTTGACGCTCGCAAGGGCCATCTGCAGGGCCCACGGGGGCGACATCGAGGCAAAAAGCGTCCCAGGAAAAGGGAGCGATTTCACCATGACCCTCCCAAGATTCCCTTCCCTCCCCTGAGCATCCTCCATCCCCTTCAGCATATACTCTCACTATTCCCCGGTTACCTCTGTCGGATATTCCCTGCTATTTCTGAAAAAATATTATCATTTTAATATGTTAGACAGTACGCCTGTAAAGCGGAATCGAAGATTACCAAAAGATAATGTTCAGGTCATGTCCTCGTTAACTTTCCCGCATTATTAATAATCTCATTGAAATATACTCCTCTATTCCTGGCCCTGAAAAAAGACCGGCTAACCCACTGATGCTGATTGTTAAGGCAAAAAAAGTAAAAAGCGGGCTCGGTCCATGGGGATTGAGATTCCAAAGAGAGGGAAGCAATCGAATGATTAAAGAAATGGGCACTGTCATTAACAGGCCCTTTAACGACAAGAGGATGAGATTCATCCTGGCCAGGTTCAGATACCCCATCGCAGGACTCCTATTTATCCTGTTCATCCTTTATATCCACAACATTAAGTTCTCTTTTCTGCTCTCCGGTTTTCTTGTATCCATTTTCGGCGAGCTTATACAGGTCTGGAGCTTCGGGTCGCTTGAGAAGAATAAGATCCTCGTGGACAGGGGCCCCTATCGAATCGTCCGAAATCCCATGTATATCGGCAGGTACTTTGTGCTTTTGGGAATCGTACTGCTTACGGCCAATCCATTTGTTTTTATATTATACACAATATTCTTTTCCTTTTATGCCTTCAACAGGGTCAAACGCGAAGAAAAGGTCCTGAGAGAGCATTTCGGAGAAGCATACAAACACTATTGCAAGGAAGTGAACCGGTTCCTGCCTTCCTTAAGGAGGCCCGGTGCGGGTAATTTCCGGTACTTTAATCCAGACCTCTTTATCAAAAATAATGGCCATCTGAACCTTATCCTGGTATTATTCATCTATTTCTCCATTTATTTTTTCGTCTTAATCTAAATAACGAAAACCACATAGAGATAAAAATGGAACAGGAACCTTTTCTGAGCATTGTCATCCCGGTGTTCAATGAGCGCGATAATATCCTTCCCCTTGCCGAAGAGATAGAATCCTTCATGGCGAGTACCTCCTGGTCATGGGAGTGTCTTTGGGTGGATGACGGATCAAGTGACGGCACCGCGGATCAACTCCAGGCGATACATACCAGAAACCCATGTCACAATTTCATATGTCATACCCGCAACTACGGCCAGTCAGCGGCCCTGCACACGGGTTTTATTCATGCAAGGGGGAAGGTCTTCGTGACCCTTGATGGCGACGGTCAGAATGATCCTAAGGATATCCCCCTCCTTGTAAATCAGCTCCTTGAGGGGGGCCTTGACATGGTCAACGGCCGTCGTGACAAAAGGGAAGACAATTTTGTGCGTAAAATCTCATCCAGGATCGCAAACGGGTTTCGAAATCGGATGACCAATGAACAGATTATGGATGTGGGATGCTCCCTGAGGGCCATGAGGCGGCAGGCCGTGGAGCACATACCGGTCTTCAAAGGAATGCACCGCTTCCTTCCCACACTTGTAAAACTCTCCGGCCATGGGAGGATCGTGGAATTGCCTGTTGGACATCGTCCGCGGAAGCACGGTCAAACCAAGTACGGGATCCATAACCGGCTGTGGGTGGGGATTATGGACACCATGGCTGTAAGGTGGATGCAACGCCGTCTGGTGTATCCTGAAATCAAGATATCTACAATCAATAATGGACATGGAGGGAAAAGATGAGCCCATTCTGGTTGGGATTAGGGTTTTTTGCCCAGGTACTTTTTTCTGCAAGATTTTTTGTCCAGTGGATCGTAAGCGAGCGGGCTGGCAGGAGCGTTATCCCCGTCCTGTTCTGGTACCTGAGCATCGGAGGCTCCTGCCTCCTACTGATCTATGCGATACACCGGCTGGATCCGGTCTTTATCCTGGGACAGTCCACAGGCACGCTCATCTACGCCAGGAACCTATACCTGATCCATCGTGAAAAAAAGGAATCCCGTGCCGTGTCGAGCTAACAACCTCGGTCCATTCATCCTTGTGATGGTCCTCATCTCCCTGGCTGTGTCATTCTCCTTTCAGGGGTCCAGGGGCCTCTATGAGACTTCGGAAGGCAGGTACGCGGAGTGCGCCCGGGAGATGGTGGAGCGTGGGAACTACCTGGAGCCCACCTTAGGCTACCGGCCGCACTGGTCCAAACCACCCCTGACCTACTGGGCAATTGCGATGGGCATCAAGCTATTTGGCCCTAATGAATGGGGGGTCCGGCTCTTTGGCTCCCTTGCCTTTTTCCTCACCACCCTGATCGTCGCATTCATGGGAGCAACCCTGTGGGACAAAAAAACCGGCATTATAGCAGGTCTCATCTATACGACCTCCCTCTTCCCCGTGGCCGGTTCCTTTGCCGTCACCGCTGACACCCTGCTTACCTTCTGGGAATTAAGCGCCGTCCTGGGCTATCTCAAGGCCTGCCGCGTCGAGACCCGTAAGAAGCAGGACCTATGGATCATTGTCATGTGGTTGAGCCTTGGATTCGGATTTCTGACAAAGGGCCCGCCATCACTGATAGTCCTGATCCCTGTCCTCATTTGGCATTTCCGAATGAAAAGGCCTGTAAGGCTTGCTAATCCTATTGGTATCGTACTCTTCATCGTGACAGGCTTCTCATGGTATCTCCTGGTCTGTTACCGGCATCCGGAGCTCCTCTCCTACTTTCTTGGAAAAGAGGTCGTGGGCCGGGTCGCCTCCAATTCAGTCCATCATCACGAATGGTATGGGGCCTTCGAGGTCTATATCCCCGTACTTTTGTTAGGCGGAGGGTTGTGGTCCTACTTTGAATTCAAACTGGCTATAAAGAAAAGGCTCTTTATACCAAAGGTTTTTTGGACCCATCTGCGGGGTACTGGTTACAGCTCCTTTCTCATGCTCTGGATTCTTCTGCCTCTTATCCTGTTTTCCCTCGTAAAAAGCAGGTTGCCCCTCTATATCCTTCCCCTCTACGGCCCCACCGCCCTCCTTATCGCGCGCGGGCTCCGCAAGGGGGCTAATGGACCGGTTTCCATGAAGAAGATCTTTTTAGCGGGTATGATTGCATTCCTTGTTATCGTGGCCATAAAAGGGGCTGCGTCATACTATCCTTCTAAAAACAACATGAAAACCCTCTATGATATGTGCATGGAAGCAAAAGGAAAAGACTCCAGGTTTGCCCTGTTCAACGACTCCCGGCTCTACGGGCTTCAATACTATCTGGATGGCAAACTGGAAAGGATTTCCCCTGGGGGCGGTGAGCCCTGGGCTGACGGGAGCCTGGGGGATATTATCAGTAAGGTCAACAAGGCCTCATCCCCATTGTCCTATGTAATTGTCTCAAGAGAGCAGGAATCCCCTTTGCTTTCTAAAATGCTGAAAAGGTCAGGCATTTCATTCAAGATGTTCGGCAACAGGAATTGGATCCTCTACCGCATAGGGGATAGCAATCCCGGATCCTGAAGCGCGGGGAAAAGAGTTCCACCAGACTCTGCCGTTCCCGCCACCCTACCCTATAGATAGGGCTTGAAAAAAAGACCCCGACCGGAGTAATGACTCCTATGGCATAACCCCTGTTTCTTACTCCCCCATAACGGGGGTTTCCTACAATGAAATGAATGTAAGACGGGAAAGGTCCTGAAGGTTCAATAGAAGTCTGCAAGATAGAACTGAAGGCGAGTTGAAAACATGGATTGCGCATGATATAAGATATGCTCAATACACGAGTCTCTATCTTGCGGGGATTGAGGGGGGACATGGCTTTGCGAAAGGACATCAGGAGGACCAAGATCGTCTGTACCATCGGACCGGCAACATCCACTCCGGAGAAAATCAGGGAGCTTATTCTCACGGGCATGGACGTGGCCCGACTCAATTTCTCCCATGGGGACCATGATTCCCATTGCCGGACAATCCGGCTGATCAGAAGTATTACAGGAGAACTGGGCAGGGAGGTCGGCATCCTCCAGGACTTGGGCGGGCCTAAAATCAGACTGGGCAGGCTGCCTGAGGATGAAAGGGATCTGGAGGTCGGTGAAACAATCATTCTCGGTCCGGATGAAAGCCCTGACCCGGCGCGTATCTCCGTAAATTACCCCTATATTGTCGATGACGTATCCGTCGGGGACCGTATCCTGCTCGCAGACGGCATGGCTGAATTGCGCGTGGAGCAAAAACACGAAAAATATCTTACAACAAAGGTGATCGTGGGAGGCCTTATCCATTCCCATAAGGGCGTGAATCTGCCGGCCAGTCCCCTGCGGGTCCCCGCCTTCACGGATAAGGACAGGACCGACCTTGCCCTTGGGCTTAAGGAAGGTGTGGACTTTGTGGCCCTCTCTTTTGTGCGTCATGAAAAGGATCTTGATCCCGTGCGTGAGATCCTTGATCAGAAGGAACAGAGGCCCATGCTCATCGCCAAGATAGAAAAACCTCAGGCCCTTGACCGGCTGGAGGAAATCCTGAAAAAGGTGGATGGAGTGATGGTGGCCCGGGGGGACCTCGGAGTCGAAATGCCTCTTGAAGAGGTCCCGCTGATCCAGAAGAGGGTGATTCACGCGGCAAGAAGGGCCGCGAAACCGGTGATTACCGCCACCCAGATGCTCCGGTCCATGATGGAAAATCCCCGCCCCACCCGCGCGGAGGCAACGGACGTGGCCAACGCGGTCCTGGACGGGACCGACGCCCTGATGCTTTCGGAGGAAACGGCCATGGGCGGATATCCCATCGAATCAGTCCGTATCCTGGACCGGATCGCCAGGGCCACGGAAGGCCATTTGCGGGAATTTACTTCTCTGGATGAGCCGGTGTCCAGGATCCTTCCCAC
This sequence comes from uncultured Desulfobacteraceae bacterium, assembly GCA_964526655.1. Taxonomy (GTDB): domain Bacteria; phylum Desulfobacterota; class DSM-4660; order Desulfatiglandales; family HGW-15; genus CAZGIZ01. The sequence continues at coordinate 23,795 of CAZGIZ010000054.1, forward strand.
CACGGAATCGGCCATCGGCAGGGTGGCCTGCTCCATTGCCGGGGAACTTGACGTTCCGGCCATAACCGCTGCCACGACTTCCGGGAGCACGGCGAGGCTCATAGCCTGTTTCAGGCCATCATGCCCCGTTCTCGGCCTGACCCCCTATATCGAGACGGAGAGGCAGTTGACATTGTCCTGGGGCGTTATCCCGGCCCTTGTGCCCCCTTTCACAGAGACCGACGAGATCTTTAAGCTTGCCGGATCGTGGGCCTTGAAGTATGAAATCGCTGAGGCTGGCGATCGTCTGGTGGTCACGGCCGGCGTTCCTGTGGGCAAGCCAGGGACAACAAACCTTTTAAAAGTGATAGAGATCGTTTAATATACATGAACCTAAAAGCAAACCGAAATTGGACACGAATAACCGGACATAGAAAGGAGGGATTAATATGGCGGATTTTCATCAGGAAGGGATCATCACCACCTTGCACGCCTTATATGAGGCCTTTGACACCGAAGCCTATCTGAATGATCTCGAAATCAAGCTTGAGGAATATTCAAAGCACGTTAAAATGAGCCTCCTGCTTCCTTCCCTCTATTCTGAGATACAGAATCCCCAAGTGCTGGATAGGATTCTCGATGAGATCCAGAAGGTCAATTACATTCACAGCATTGTGATTGCATTAGGGGGCGCGCAGGAGGAGGCACAATTCAAGGAGGCCAAAGAATATTTTGGGAGATTAAAAACCCGAGACCGAGACCTGAAGGTCGTATGGGTCGAGGGACCGAAGATCCAGGAGATATTTCAAGAGATTCAAAAGCGCCAGATCTCGACCGGAGTTCAGGGAAAGGGCCAGTCAGTATGGATTGCACTTGGTTATCTTATTGCCAGGGAAGAAGCCGATGTCATCGCGCTTCATGATTGCGACATCATCACCTATGATCGGGTTCTCCTGGGAAGGTTGGTCGAACCCACAGCCAATCCCAACAGTGATTTTGAATTTTGCAAAGGTTTTTACGCGAGGATTTCTCCCTCGGAACGTGCCATGAAAGGAAGAGTAACAAGGCTTTTTGTTACACCCTTTGTGGATACCATGGCCCGCATCATGCATGAAAAAGGGTTGGAGGATTTAAGTCAATTCTTTTCCTATCACCGCGTCTTTAATTACCCGTTGGCAGGAGAATTCAGCTTACTCACGCGACTGGCTCGCGGAATGAACATCGCCTATGACTGGGGTCTGGAGGTAAGCACCCTATCGGAGGTATATAAAAAATTGATCCTCCAGAAGATTGTTCAGATCGATCTGGCCAAAAACTACGATCACAAGCACCAGGATGTCTCACCGCAAGACGCCAATAAGGGTCTCCACCGCATGGTGGTGGATATAGCAAAATTTTACCTCAACTATATGCGATCCCACGGCTTTCCCTTGGACGATGCGGTGGTGGATATGATCCTGCATTCCTACTATGAGAATGCGCTCCTTTTTATAAAATATTACAGTGATGACGCGGAGGTTAATAGCCTTTTATATGACAGGCACCAGGAAGAGCTCCTGGCGCAATACTTCAGGGGTTTTCTCTGGGAGGCATGGGAGCAGAGCAAGGGACCGCATGAAAGCACCTTGATCCCCTCATGGAATCGCGTGCTTTACAGTATCCCCGGCATCTATATGCAACTGCTGGAAGCAGTGGCAAAGGATAATGAGAATTAAAGAATGCGATGCATCCACTGGGTCCGGGATAGCTATTGATAAACCCGGTTCAATGACGATGGCTTGGGAGGAAAATACATGGGAATACGCGGAAAAATCCTCTTTGGGTTCCTGGTGCTGGCGGGAATGCTTTTTCTGGCAGGCGGATGGTCCATCTACGAATTGACAACTATAGGGGCCTCGGTCCAGAGACTCCTGGATGATAATTACAAGAGCGTAAATGCGGCAAGGTCAATGATAGAGGCCCTTGAAAGGGAGGACAGCGCCATATTACTGCTCCTTTCCGGCAACAGGAAAGAGGGCCGGGAGATCATTGAAACCGCGGACCTGTCATTTCAACAGGAATTCCGGATAGCGCAAAAAAACGTTACCATCCCTGGAGAAAAGGCCTATGTCGATAACGTTGAAAAAGCGTATAAAAATTATAAGGACCTTTGGGAAAAACCGATCGTGGGGACGGCCAGGGAAAGGAATCTCGATTACTATTTCAGGGAAGTGCATCAATCCTTTCTGGATGTAAAGTCAGCGATCGAGAGACTGATGACCTTGAACGACGGGGTCATGTACGAGACCGCCTCCAATCTGGAAAACAGGGCCCACAGGGCCGTGATGCCCGGTATCGTTGCCATTCTTGCGGCCCTTATCTTTACTTTTGTGTTTAATTATTTCATAAATTATTACCTTGTGGGTCCCATTATCAGGATCACAAAGGGAATCCAGGCGTTCCTCGATACGGGCGAGACTTTTCAGGCAAAGATCGAGACAAAGGATGAGCTTTCGCTCCTGGCCTCCTCTCTCCAGCAGCTTGTCTCGAGGTCATTGAACAGGGATGAAATATAATAATGCGGCCCCACATCATCTTCAGGTATTCAGGACTTATCCTTTTATTCAATGCCCTCTTTCTCTTCATATCATGCCTCATCTCCCTTATCTATATGGACCAGGCCCTGATGCCCCTCTTTTACAGCGCCGTAATCGCATGTCTCTTCGGGGCCTTCCCCCTCCTTTTCGTCCCGTCAGTGGATGACATCACAAACAAGGAGGGCTTTACCATCGTCGTGTCAAGCTGGCTCCTGTCCTGCCTGGTCGGCCTCGTCCCGTACATCCTCTACGGCGGCGAATTCACACTGACAAACGCCTGGTTTGAGAGCGTGTCCGGGTTTACCACGACAGGTTCTTCCATCCTCACCAATGTGGAGGCGCTGCCCAAGGGGCTCCTGTTCTGGCGTTCCTCTACCCACTGGATCGGGGGTATCGGCATTATCATCTTCGCCCTCTCGGTCATGCCCTCCATGGGAAGGGCCGGAATGGTCCTCTACCGCGCGGAGATGTCGCCGCTTGGCATGGAAAATTTCCATTACAGGACCAAGAAGACCCTAAAAATACTTGTAACAGTTTACGTGGGCCTGACCCTGGCCGAGACCCTGGGGCTGTTGCTGTGCGGCATGAACCTGTTCGATGCCGTGACCCAATCCTTTGCCACCATCGCAACGGGCGGTTTTTCAACCAAAAATAACAGCATAGCCTATTTTGCGAGCCTACCCGTGGAGATGGTGATAATGGCCTTCATGGTCCTGTCCGGGCTCCATTTCGGGCTTTTGTTTACGGCCGTCAGAGGGAAAATTGCCGAGATCTGGAGATCCCCGGTCTCAAGGTATTATATTCTCGCGATGGGGGCGGGCCTATTGATCACGGCCCTTGACATCCATGGCACCCGATACCCTGCCTGGACCGATTCCTTTCGTTACGCCGCCTTCCAGGTCATCTCCCTTGGGACAACCACGGGATTTGCCACGGCGGATTCAACCCTTTGGCCCATCTTTTCGCAGCTTATCCTGATCTTTTTCACCTTGCAGGGCGCATGCGCGGGTTCAACATCCGGAGGCATCAAGACGGACCGTGTCGTCCTCTTCTGGAAGGGCCTGACAAAGCGGATAACAAAGACAAGGCATCCCCACGCGGTCATCGCGCCCAAGATCGGTGACCTTGCCGTTGATGGCGAGATGCTGGAGGTGGGACTCCTATATATAGTACTCTATATAGGCGTCGTCTTCGGGTCCAGCCTCATTCTTACGGCCCTGGGCGTGGACGCCATGTCCGCCTTTTCCGGGTCAGCCGCGGCCATGGGAGGTGTAGGGCCAGGCTTCGGGATAGTGGGGTCCATGGGTAACTACAGCCTCATCCCTGACCCGGGGAAATGGGTATTAACAATCGATATGCTCCTGGGCAGGCTGGAGATATTCGCCCTGATAATGTTCGTCACCGCGAGATCCTGGAAATGAGTGGAGGCCGGGACAGGAATTTGGGAACTGCTGATTCCCTAAGGAACAGGAAAGGGAATTACCAGTTCTTA
>CAZGIZ010000055.1:0-27655 GCA_964526655.1 uncultured Desulfobacteraceae bacterium
ATATGGAAACAGAGCATATCCAAAAGCCGATGGGCCTTAGGGCACTCCCCCGCCGGCAGATCATAATAACTTTCGTGGGCGTCCTTATGGCCATGTTTTTGGCCTCACTGGATCAGACGGTTGTCGGCACGGCCATGCCTCGCATCATTGCCAGCCTGGGCGGCTTTAATCATTATACCTGGGTTGCCACTGCCTACATTATTTTCTCGGCCGTCACGGTGCCCATCGCCGGCAGGCTCACTGATATGTACGGCCGTAAAGCCTTCTACATTGCCGGATTGATTATCTTTCTCTTCGCCTCCTTCATCTGCGGCTTCAGCAATACGATGACCCGGCTTATCATAGGCCGGGGAATACAGGGAATTGGCGCGGGTATCATGATGGCCAATGCCTTTACGGTCATCGGTGATCTCTTTACACCGGCGGAGAGGGGCAAATACATGGGACTCGTGACCGGCATGTTCGGCCTGTCCGCCATTATCGGCCCGACTCTCGGGGGATTCATTACGGACAGTCTTTCATGGCACTGGGTCTTTTTTGTCAACATACCCTTCAGTATAGCCGTTATAATTCTCTTCATCCTTTTCTTCCCCCACATCCGTCCGGACAACAAGGAGCACCATATCGATTTCGCGGGCGTGATAACGCTGATATTATCGGTCGTGCCCGGTATGCTGGCCCTTACCTGGGGCGGGGTTGAATATCCCTGGGGCTCCTTCCAGATCCTCGGGATGTTCGCCTTCTCCGGGGTGATGCTGGTCTCCTTTATCCTCATCGAGAACCGGTGCAGGGAGCCCCTTATCCCCTTTGTAATCTTTAAAAACCCCATTGTGGTCATATCGGAGGCGGTCACCCTGTTTATCGGCTTCGGCATGTTCGGCAGCATCATTTTTGTCCCCCTGTTCTTTCAGGGTGTGCTCGGGTTATCAGCCACGGCCAGCGGCAAATTCCTTACCCCCATGATGCTGGGTGTGGTGTCAGGGAGCCTTCTCTCCGGGCAGTTGCTATCCCGGGTCGGAGGCCATTATAAAATTCAAGGCGTTTTCGGGCTGACCATCATGGCGTTGGGCATGTTCCTGCTTTCAAGGATGGACATCGAGACAACCTATGCAAATGCCGTTGTAAACATTATCATCACGGGCTTCGGCCTGGGCATGACCATGCCCCTATATGTGGTCGCGGTACAGAATACCATCCCCTATAACATGCTTGGCATTGCCACGACACTCACGGCCTTTTTCCGCTCCCTGGGGGGCTCACTGGGCCTGGCCGTGCTGGGGGCGATCATGCACAATCGTTTCGCATCGGATCTGGCCCAGGGACTCCCGGCATCCATAAAGGCTGTCGTGCCCGCAAAGCAGATCACGGCCCTGGCCAATAACCCCCAGGCCCTTATGAGTCCTGAGGGGCAGAATCGTCTTAAGGCCATGATGTCCTATCTGGACCCCCAGGGGAATCAGCATCTCTATGAGAAATTCTTTCAATTAATGAGGGAATCGCTTGCCGCTTCTCTATCGAGCGCCTTTTCCTTCGGGCTGCTGGTCCTCATTGCGGCCTTTTGCATTAATCTCTTTATAAGGGAGGTCCCCCTGCGCAGGCAGCACATGCCGGCTGACCACCAGACCTGATCCCTTTAATTATTGCATTACATTGCAAGAATGAGCGGGATAAGATATGCTCCCCGGATGGTTCTTCCGAATGGAGAAACTTGATGGGCCTGTTACAGAAGATCTCAAGGACGGCGTATCTCAGGGAAAAGAAGGAAAAAGGGGGAAAAAGACTCTTCGGGGTCTTTCCCGCGCTCTACCCAAGGGAACTCCTCTGGGCAATGGACATACTGCCCGTGGAGATCTGGGACCCGCCCCTTGAGATCAACCTCGCGGACGGCCACCTGCAGACCCATGTGTGCGCGATTGCAAGGCTCGGGCTGGAGCTTATACTCCAGGGAAAGTGCGATGACCTGGACGGGTTCCTCTTTCCCCATACATGCGATTCCCTGCAGAATCTCTCATCCATTGTCCACGATTTCCTTGAGATCGATAGGCCCTGTTATTTCCTTTACCATCCCCGAACAACTTTTCGCGGGCCTTCAAGGGTCTATTACAGGGAACAGCTCAAGGAACTGGCGTCACAACTGGAAAGGCAATTCGGGGCCCTGGATCCTGAAAAACTCCAGCAGAGTGTGGAGCAAGGCAGGAAGGTGACATATCTCCTCAATCGAATTTATGATCTGAGGACAAGGGGGAGATTGAGGGCCTCAAGCGAGGAATTTTATCAGGTCATCCGGCAGGGGGAGTTTCTCCATCCGGATGATTTCCTTCCACTGTTGAAGAATTTTCTTGATCGATCGGAGGGAGAGTCCGGTGGGGGACCGGCAGTGGTCCTGAGCGGCATCCTTCCTAACCCGCCAGGAATCCTTTCCTTCCTTGACAGGTCTGGTGTGAGGGTGGCGGATGACGACCTGCTCTCCTGCGGCAGGAGGTTCCCACAGGCATCAGGCCCCTATGACGACCCTTTTGAGTCCATGGCTGAGGATTTTTTTAGCATATCCTGTGCCGCCAGGAACGCGTCCTCTGAGGAAAGGATTGAGTCGCTTATCCGAAAAATCGACCAATGCCGCGGGAGCGGCGTCATATTCAATGTCGTGAAGTTCTGCGAACCCGAGCTCTTCGAGTTGCCCGTTCTTCTGGAAGCGACCAGGAAAAAGGGGATCAGGACACTCGTCGTGGAATCTGAACCGAACCAGCGATTTGACGGGCGGCTGGCAACCAGGGTGGAGGCCTTTATTGAAATGATCAAAGGGTAGCGTGCAATAACTATGGAATTTTTTAATCACCTGAAATATTCCTGCATCAAGGATCTCGGCGCTCCCGCGTTGATGGGCATGAGGAGACTGGCCAAAAGGAGGCCGCGAAAAAGGCCGGACGGCCATCTAACTCCTCCCCTCAAATGCGGCAGGCGGTTGAGGGAAATCATGACGCGCCACTACTTTTTAGCGCGATACGCGTCCAAGGCAATGCCCGTGGCATGGGTGACCAGCGGCGCGCCAGTGGAGATCCTGAGGCCCTTCGGCTTTTATACGGTCTATCCCGAAAACCACAGCGCCCTCTGCGGGGCCCAGAAGATGGGGACCGAGCTCTGCCGGGAGGCGGAGGCACGGGGCTACAGCCAGGACCTCTGCTCCTATGCCAGGATCGATTTAGGCTCCACCCTTTCCGGCAAAACCATTGCGGGCCGGCTCCCGAAGCCGGATCTCCTGTTCATCTCCAACAACATCTGCCAGACCGTATGCTACTGGTTCAGGATCCTGGCCCACCACTGGAAAATCCCCCTGATCCTCTTTGACACGCCCTATAATTTCAAGGAGATTTCTGAAGGGGATATATCCTATATGGTCAATCAGCTTGAGGAGATGATCCCGCTCCTTGAACGTATCTCGGGCCGGAGGTTCAGCCACGGCAGGTTCATGGAGACAATCCGCATTGCCAGGGACACATCCCTTGCCTGGGGAAGGGTCCTGGATACCATGAAGGCCCATCCCGCTCCCATGTCCATCTTTGACGCCTTTATCCACCTGGCCCCGGTCGTTTCCCTGAGGGGACTCCCCGTTGCCCTGAATTATTATGAGATGCTCCTCAAGGAGTTGAAAGAAAGGATCGACAGCGGTGTCGGGGCCGTGGAAGGGGAGCGTATAAGACTCATGTGGGACAATATTGCGATATGGTATGAGCTGAGAAATTTCTCCAATTTCTTCGCGGAAAGGGGGGCCAATTTTGTCGCGGCCACCTACCCCAACGCATGGGCGGAGACTGCCCATTTCATGGATGAACTCAGGCCCTTTGAGTCCATCTCAAAGACCTACAGCCTGGTGATACTTAACAACAACCTCAATCGCAGGCTTGACCTGATGGAACAGCTCATCAAGGATTATGATGTCGATGGCCTTGTCATCCATTCAGCCAGGAGCTGCAAGCCCTATTCCGTGGGACAATACGATATCAAGCGCATCCTCATGGAACGGCTGAACATTCCATCCATCGTCCTTGAGGCGGATATAGCGGATTCGAGGGCCTATTCCGAGGCGCAGGTCCTGAAGGGTCTCGAGATTTTTTTGGAGTCCCTGCCCGGACCTGTCCCTCAGGGTAACTAAAAGACACTTGATTGTTCCAATTTCAGCACCCGTTCGATGGACGCAAAGAGGGCTTCGGGTTGAACGGGTTTGGCCACATAGTCGTTCATGCCCGCCTTCAGGCAAATCTCCCGGTCCCCTTCCATGGCGTGGGCGGTCATGGCAATAACAGGGACAAGGTGATCACGGACGGCTGAGTGGGGATCGCGTATGACTCTGGTGGCCTCAAAGCCGTCCATCTCGGGCATCTGCACATCCATCAGAACCACGTCGTAGGGCGCTAATTCAAGGACTTGCAGGGCTTCCAGCCCGTTTGCGACGGCATCGGCCTGGAAGCCGAACTTCTCGATCAGACGCAGGGCAAGCTTTCGATTGACTGTATTGTCTTCCACCAGCAGGATTCGTGCTTTTTTAATTTTATCATCGGCCAGTGAATGGCGCGTGACCAGTCGCCGTTTTTCCCCCTTTACCTCCTTTTTCCCATCGCCCAATACTCTGGCCATGCAGTCGAAGAGTTGTGAGCGCCGGATGGGTTTGGTCAGATAGGCGGAAAAACCGATGGCCTTCATTATGGCAGCGTCACCGCGCATGCCCCTGGAGGTCAGTAAAATGATCAGGGTGTCCTTGAGCAGGGGGTCGCTTTTTATACGGCGGCCCAGCTCGGCCCCGTCCATTTCAGGCATGTGCATATCGGTTATCACCAGGTCAAAAGGCGCCCCGACTTTACCCACGGCGCGCATCAGGGAAAGGGCCGTCTCTCCGTTGCGGGCAGTATCGCAGCTGCACCCCAAGGCGTTCAGATAACCTGCAAGGATGTCAAGATTTGTCTGGTTATCATCAACGGCTAAGATGCGCCTGTTGCGGACCTCCTCGGGCATAAGTACAACCCGTTTCTGATCCACGGGCTGTTTTTCAAAACGGGCCTTGAACCAGAAGGTGGAGCCTGCCCCGGGTTGACTCTCCACGCCGATCTCCCCCTCCATCAATTCAGCCAGTCTCCTGGAAATGGCCAAGCCGAGGCCCGTGCCCCCGTACTTCCGCGTTGTGGAGGAATCCACCTGATGGAACGATTTGAACAACCGCTCCTGATCGGCCTGGGAAATGCCGATCCCCGTATCCTGAACTGCAAAGCAGAGCGTGACGTGGGTTTCGGTCTCTTCTTCAGGTGTCACCTGGATCACCACCTCGCCCTCTTTGGTGAATTTAATTGAATTGCCGGCAAGGTTGGTTATGACCTGTCTCAACCGGCCGGGGTCACCCCGCAGCAGGGAGGGGATATCGGGATCAATCTGGTAGACAAATTCCAGGCCCTTCTGGTGGGCCTGCATGGCCGGCAGCTCCACTACCTCTTCCATGGCCTTTCTGAGATCGAAATCGAGCACTTCAAGATCCAGTTTGCCTGCCTCGATTTTGGAAAAATCCAGGATGTCGTTGATGATATTCAGCAACCCGTCGGCGCTTCGCTTGCCCGTCTCCACATAATCGGTCTGCTCTGCATCCAGGGGGGTGCTCAATAACAGGTTGTACATGCCGAGGATGCCGTTCATGGGGGTACGGATCTCGTGGCTCATATTGGCCAGAAACTCGCTCTTGGACCTGGTGGCCTCTTCCGCTGCATCCTTGGCTGATTGAAGTTCCATTTGCGCCTTCTTACGCCCGGTCACATCGCGTGTGATCCCCCTGAAACCGATGATCCTCCCCCGGGGATCTCTGATGGGGGACGAGGAGCTCTCCAGATAGCGTACCTCCCCCTTCCGGCTAATGATCTCGTATTCAATGCCCCTGTCCGGTTTTCCGGTCTTGTATACCCTGTTAAAAGCCGCATACAGCCTTGCGGCGTTCTCCTCATCCGTGTACTGCTGGTGGTTCATGCCCATCAGTTCTTTTTTAGGATATCCCAGCACCCTGGTGAGGGCGTCGTTAAAAAAAGTAAAATTGCCCAACAAGTCCGTTTCAAAATAGCCGTCTTCGATGCTCGCCAGAATCGTGCGATAACGTTCCTCGCTCTGGCGGATTGTCTCCTCGGCCCTTTTTCGTTTCGTCACATCCCTGGCAATGCCGCGAAAACCCGTGGGCCTGCCTTTTTCATCGGTTATAAGTGACGCGGAGCTTTCCACGTGTATTATGGTCCCGTCTTTTCTTATTCTTTCATAATTAATTTCTTTATTGGGTATGCCGGTCCTGTATATCTCTTTGTATATTCCTGCAACTCTTTTGGCTGTTTCCTCATCCATATACCGGCGGTTGTTCATGCCCATAAGTTCATCCCTTGAATAACCGGCCATTTTGCACAAGGCATCGTTAAAAAAGGTAAAATCGCCTTTCATGTCCAGTTCGAAATAGCCGTATTCAATATTGTCCAGGATGGTACGGTAGCGCTCTTCGCTCAGACGCAGCGCCTCTTCGGCCTGCCTGCGCTCCGTCACGTCGCGTGCGATTCCCCGGAAGCCCACAACCTGATCCTCACGGTCCCTAACGGGAGACACACGGCATTCGATATATCTTATGCCCCCGTCTTTCCTGAGGACCACATGTTCCACGATATCGGGCAGCCCTGTGGTATAGACCCTGTTGAAAACGGCAAACACCTTTTTCGCCGTGGATTCATCCATGAGCATCCGGTTGTTCATGCCCGTCATCTCTTCCCTGGAATAGCCTAAAAAGACACACAGCGCGTCATTGAATGTCTTCAGGTTCCCGTGCAGATCTACCTCAAAGAAGCCGTCAGGGATGGCGTTTAAGATATGGTGGTAGCGCTCTTCGCTCAGGCGCAATGCCTCTTCCGTCTCCTCCTGCCCATGGATCGCCTGCGGAGAATCGCCCCGTCCGGGCGGAAGCCCTTGAGCCCGTTTGCTCTCAATCGCAAAAATTATTTTCTCCTGGACCTCAGGATCGCTCATGGTCCGTTTCTCCCTGGTGGAGGAATGCCGGGCATTGAATTGATTGCCCCTTTTCCCTGTTTATGTATCCTTATCGGCATTTTATTGTCATACTTTAGCAACCCGATTGTCTGGGCCTTTCATTGCAGGAAATGAAAATGATCATTAACCATTTATAAAAAAATGCCGATAGAGAATATTTAGACAGGGTCTATCCTTTATGTAAAGTGTATACCATTTGTATAAATTAATCTTATTATAGCTTTATTTTAAAATATTTGGGAGAATCTCGTGGAATTCATGACAAAAATCGCCTGGGTCCTGATCATCGCCGGCGCCTGCGTGATGGCAATAAGCATTTACAGGTTCAGGGGGGTCTTTCGTCTCCTGGATGAATTTCATATAAAGGAATACAGGAAGACCAAAAAAATTTATAACGCCCATCAGACATTGATGGTCTTTTTCCTTCTCGGTTATCTCGCGGTCCTGTATGGCAGTGTCGCCAAAATAGAGGTCTTCGGCGATCTGTTCGTGGGGATTATCTTCTTCTTCGGCGCCGTATTCGTGCTTTTAGGGGTCCTGCTTCAGTCAAGAATGCTGTCAGAGGCCCAATTCAGATATAAACAGGAAACCGAGGCCAGCGCCTCCCTGGAGATCGAGAGATCGAAGCTGATTTCGGCAAATGAGAAGCTCCTTCAAGAGATGGAGAATAAGCGAATTGCCGAAGAGGCCCTGCAGGAAAGCGAGAACCGTTTAAGGACCATTTTCAATTCCGTGCAGGCAGGAATAGTCATCATAGACGCGGAAAACCACACCATTGCGGATGTCAACTCCATAGCCGCAAAGATGATCGGTTCGACCAGGGATGAAACTATCGGGCATGTATGCCATCAATACATCTGCCCCGCGGAAAAAAACAAGTGCCCCATAACCGACCTTGAGCAGCGCCTGGACAATTCGGAGAGGACCCTCCTGACAAATGAAGGGGACAGTATACCTATCCTCAAGACCGTAATTCCCATAATATTAAAGGGCAGGACTCACCTTCTCGAGAGTTTCATTGACATTAAAAAGCTCAAGCAGGCGGAAGAGGAGAGGATAGCCCTTGAAACCCAGCTCCAGAGGGCCCGCCAGATGGAGGCCATAGGGACCCTGGCCGGGGGAGTGGCCCACGACCTGAACAACATCCTTTCAGGCATCGTGAGTTATCCTGATCTGCTACTGATGCAGCTCCCTGAAGACAGCCCCTTGAGGAGGCCTATTTCCACTATACAGGAATCCGGCGAAAAGGCCGCCGCAATCGTCCAGGACCTGCTGACCCTGGCCAGACGAGGCGTTGCCGCAAAGGAGACTATAAACCTCAACAGCGTTATTCTTGATTATCTCGGGAGTCCTGAATTCGCGAAGCTGAGATCATTTCACCCTGAGGTCCAGATAAAGACCGATTTGAAACAGGATGTATTAAGCATCTCAGGTTCACCCGTCCATCTCTCCAAGATGTTAATGAATCTGGTCTCCAACGGGGCCGAAGCCATGCCCGAAGGGGGGACCCTTTCCATAGGCACGGAGAACAGGTATGTGGACAGACCGGCTGGATGGTATGACACCATCCAGGAAGGTGACTATACGGTTCTCACTGTAGCGGATGGTGGTGTGGGCATGACTGATGATGAGATCGAGAGGATATTCGAGCCCTTTTACACCAAAAAGGTAATGGGCAAGAGCGGCACTGGGCTGGGAATGGCCGTTGTGTGGGGGACGGTCAAGGACCATTCCGGCTATATCGACATAAGCAGTTCGCCGGGCAACGGCACCACATTCACGATCTATTTCCCGGCGACAAGGGAAAAAAGGGAGAAGATCGAAGGCCTCCCCTTTCTCCATTCTGAAGATTATATGGGAAATGGTGAATCCATTCTGGTCATTGACGACGTAATGCAGCAGAGAGAGATTGCATCCTGGATACTGTCGGAATTAGGCTATTCCGTGAATACCGCCTCCAGCGGAGAAGAGGCCCTTGAATATCTAAGAAACAACTCAACGGACCTGGTGATCCTGGATATGATAATGGACCCCGGAATAGACGGACTTGAGACCTACAAAAGGATACTCGAACTCCATCCCGGCCAAAAGGCGATCATTTCGAGCGGGTTTTCCGAAACGGACCGTGTGAAAAGGGCCCAGGAAATGGGTGCCGGTCAGTACATCAGGAAACCCTATACGTTAAATAAGATAGGCATGGCAGTAAAAAAGGCCCTGGGGTTGGAAGCCCAGAAATAGTTAATTTATAGGACAATCCTGGCCGAATTAAACCGGTCGCCGCCTCCCCGCTATTTATCGTACAACACCCGATACCCCGATTCCCCATATCAGGTGTCCTGTACATTAGCACAGGGACTGTTGTATAGTAACGGATACGTCTATGGATCATTTACCCCCTAAACGCAGAGGATGATAGGAATGGATAACAGGTTTTTCCCGATTTTATTGACCCTCTTCTTTATGGTATCATGCCCCTTCGTCAATCCCGTTTTTTCACAGGAGAGGGATGAGTCAAAGGACCTGGATGAGAAGGTGGAGATGTTCTTGAAAGGCCAGAGAGACAAATGGGTGGACTGGAATGTGCCCGAAGAGGACGGCAGGGTCCTCTATAACCTTATTATCAAAAACAGGTACACAAGGGCCCTTGAAATCGGGACTTCAACAGGGCACTCGGCCATCTGGATCGCCTGGGCCCTGAGCAGGACCGGTGGCAAACTGATTACAATCGAAATAGATGAAGGCCGTTACAGGACCGCCCTGAAGAACTTTGTGAAGGCGGGTCTCTCCGACTATATCGACGCCCGCCTTGCCGATGCCCACGACCTGGTGAAAGAGCTGAAAGGCCCCTTTGACTTTGTCTTCTCCGACGCGGACAAGGACTGGTACAGGAACTATTTTATTGCCCTGGCCCCGAAACTTGAGGTCGGGGGATGTTTCACGGCCCACAATGTCCTGTCGACCTGGGATAGGGGGATAAAAGAGTTCCTCGATCACGTGCGGGGTCTCCCCAATTTTACCACCACCATAAACAGGGCGAGTAGTTCGGGTATCTCCATTAGTTATAAGACCGTAAAAGAATGAGTGTTATGCAGGAAAAAAACTTCTTCCCCTTTTTAAAATGATTAAAGACAGCCGGATTTCCCCTGGACTTGAAAATTTGATCCCTTACGGTCCTGCTCAGGCCGAGGCCTTATCAGCCATATCTTCAGCCAACCGGAGCAGGCGCTCATGATCCCTGAGTCCCGAAATGAAACGGCCGGGTATCCCGCTCAACCCGACCATCGCCCCTGAGAGCGCCCCCGTGAGCGCGGCCCGGGCCATATTGTTCCCCCCGCCGTTGATCGCGCTGAGGACCGCCATCTCAAAGTCCTCGGGATAGCGGTGAATCAGATAATAGGCGGCCGGCAGCATGAAACCCAATGTGCATGCCATACCATAGATGGAGGATATCAGTGATGCAGGCTCGATGGTCACGGGGCTCTTGAGGGCGACCGATGCGTTTTTGGCCTGGGTCAGGCAGTCGAAGGAAGGGACCAGCTCCCTTATGGCCTCGATCCCTGCCAGCCTGCCCATATGCTCCCCTATGCCGGAAAGCGCCGTGCTGCTTATGAGGGCCGACAGGGTGAGGGCAAAGGAGAGGGACTGACCCGCAATATAGGGGTCGCGATGGGTGAGACGGATATTCCCGTAGCCAAGCTTTGCCAGGAATTCCGGGTCCTTAAAATACCGGGCGGCCAGTATCACGGAACGCGTGGCGGCCTCCGAGGTGTCAGCGGCGCTTCCCGCCCGTGGCCACTCCGTTCCGGACCTCCGGTGTTGCCATACGTCCCGCATGGCCCAGTCCGTATAGCGGCCCGAGAACGGGGTCCCGTCGAGTGTCTCAAGCAGGGCATCAAGTCTCGATGTAAAATCCTTTTCATCATAGGCCCCCTGCCCGGCCACAGATTCCAGTAACAGTATGGTCACCTGCCCGGTCTGGGAGACATCCCCGGCCCTCAAACCCGCTTCATAGCGAAACCTGGCTATCTCGGCAAACCTGTCCCTCCGGTCGGTCCTGGAGTTGTTGTACCCGGAGACCCAGCCCCCAAAATCGGCCTTCAACTGATCGAGGTCATAGTACCAGTGGCAGCCGAGACCCAGGCCGTCCCCGATGAGGGCCCCCATGATCGCGCCCATGGCCCTGTCTTTTATTGGAATATTTCCCATTTTCATATCCTTTCATAAATAGGGTTCGCATGGATGGTGAAGTAAAGATCCTGGCCCATAGGGGCGCCTGTGTCGAAAGCAGCCCTGAGCCATAGCGGAGGCCGGGTTCTTTTTTCAAGCCCTATCTCAAAAAGAGTTCCACCAACCTATGCCGTTCCCGCAGATGGGAGGGTTCACGCCACAAAACCCCTGGAAGAATGTCCCTTTCAGATGAAATGCCTGTCCCATTGGACCCTTCCATCTGCGGGAACCGCCACCTTGGCCTATAGATAGGGCTTGAAAAAAGAACCCGACCGGAGCCCGTCCTTCGCAGCAGCACTGCTACGGAGGATGGACAATGGCTCCTATGGCATAGCCTCTGTTTCTTAGTCCCGCATAGCGGGGGTTTCCTACAATGAAAATGAAATACTCTGTCTATAGCCTTTTATAAGCACTAACTTCAACATTGCAACGCACTCCGGGTGCAGGCCTTGTATATTGCTTATTTATTCGCCTTCGCCAGAATACCCTGCGGCTTGCCGCAGGGATGAATGGCGAGGTGAACCACGGCGAAGCTTGCAAAAGCGAAGCCGGGTTGCTATGGCGGAATTCCGCTTGATACCCCACCGCTTGTCGGATCGAAGCGGAGATCCCGCTTAGCGGGGCGGTGGGGAGCTTCATTAGTATTATTTATGGGAAACCCTGCCAGGAAGGCGGAATAGAAGAATTTCTCGATCACTTTAGGCAAAAAGCTCCGGTGTCCCTCCGGTATGAAGGAAAAGCACCCTTTCCCCCTTTAGCCTGCCCCCCTCAAGCCAGTCAAGCAGGGCCGCAGCCGCCTTGCCCGTGTATACATGATCCACGAAGATACCCTCTTCCCTGGCAAAGAGATCTATGGCCTCTTTCCCGGCCTCTGTGGGTATGGCATATCCATCGCCTATGTGTGCGTCATCAACAGTGACCCCTGCGGGATCCACGTTACCCCCCAGAAGCTGGGCCGTTTCATTAGCCAGTCCGGCGACCTTTTCAGTGAGGGACTCCCGATCCATCCCCACTGAGATACCGCTGATCTTCCCCTGCCATCCTGTCAATGACCTGCCCGCCATAAGACCCGCCTGTGTCCCTGATGATCCGGAGGCATGGATAATATGGTCAAAGGAGAGTCCCATCCTCTCCTGGTCCTCAAGGATCTCAATAAATGCCATTGTATAGGCCAGTGCCCCCACGGGGACAGACCCCCCTATGGGAATAAGAAATACCTTTCTTCCTTGAGATTCCAGGTCCCGGGTTATTCTCCTGTTCTCCTCCTCCCATTCCTCCCAGTCATCGGATTCAATAAAATGGAGTTCCGCTCCCAGGAGCTTGTCCAGGATCAGGTTGCCCGTCAACCTCTCCGGGACCCTGCCTCCCAGGAGGAGATGCACTGACAGGCCCGCATAGGCGCCGGCGGCCGCTGTTATGCGGCAGAAGTTGGACTGGATCCCGCCGCTGGTGACAAGGGTATCGCAATTCCGATCAAGGGCCTCCGCGACCAGGAGTTCCAGTTTCCGGCTCTTGTTTCCACCAAAACCGAAACCCGTGAGGTCGTCCCTCTTGCAAAAGATCTCCACCCCGTATCTATCGGAGATATGATTCAGCCGGTGGCATGGGGTTGGAGTAAGGGAGAGGGGGATCCTTGGAAATAAATCAAGCCTTTTCTTCAGATATTCAATAACCTCTTTCATGGACGTGTCCTGTTCCCCTTCTTGGTCTCCATTGCCCTTTGCTCTGCCTGGAGTTCATTGAGGAGATCTTTCAATGGCCACTTTTCAGAAACATGGGTCAAGGTTGCCCAAATTTGACGCGCAAATCCTGCCTCCCGATAGGCTGCCATCAGACTATGCAGCTCATTATGGGTCAATCCAGACATTATTACAGCCCTCGGCATGTTTGAGACACCTGCAGATCCGGCCTCTTTTTCGTGGGTCAGAATATCGCCAACGTTTGTCCCGAGATCATGAGAAGAGACAAAAAAGACCCGAATGCCGGCCAGTCCGGCCTTGTCAACCAGCTTGAGAAAATCAGTCCGCTCCTCTTCGGGATGGCCGCAAACCAGCAATCCCTTTGGGCCATACATGCGTTTTTCCGATTTCCCTATCTTGGTAAACCTTCCCTTGTGCTTCATGTCTCTGTCTCCATTTTCATCCCCTTCTAACATTACGCGATCTTTTTCATTTATCCCCGAACTCGCGGGCCAATTCATCAAAGATGCCTACTTATCAAGATCTATACTGTGGACCTTTTTCAGGATCTTCAGGTCTTCGCAGGCCTCAGGGTTCCCCAGACCGCAGGCCTCTTCCAATGATTTCCTCATTTGCAGGGGCTCTTGCAAGGCATAATAGACGATAGCCTTCGCCATAAATATCTCGCCCCAGTGCGGGTATTTTATCTCCATGCGGTCCAGATAGATGACGGCCATCCGCCATTCCCGGTTTCGCATAAGCCGATATGCCTTTGCCACCTCCTTTGCTGGATCCATTGCCGTGCTCAGGGCCGGTTCCATTTCTCGTTGGAAGGATTCTTTCCTGTCCTCCTCTTCCAGCCTCTGGTCCTCTGTCTCCGCCCTTATGAAATCGGATTCCTTTACCCGGGCCCGGATACGAAGCAGACATCTATTTGTTTCTCCGGCCGGCTGCCATTCTTCCTTGATAATCTCGGCCTCAACCTCACCGGTTGCAAGGGCATAAATTTCCTTTTTCCTTTCCCCGAAGACCTCTATCAGGCCCCTGGTGGCAAGATATTTTGCCCCGACATCCAGGGCCTTTCTTTTCGCTTCAAACAGGGCCAATGCCCTTGCCAACTGCCTCGAATCCTTGCCCCGCATCACGTAAACAGCCTCCGATTCCACCTCCAGGCCGTCACCTTCTAAATCCTGGGCCAGGGCGACAGGGGTAAAAACGAGGAATAGAAGAAAAATAAAGGCTTTGGGCATGGTCATCTCCCACGTCGTTGTCTGCTGCGTTCGCCCGGCATGGTCTTCGCCTGGAAAACCATACCGGCGATGATCAGAACGAATAACAGAACAATCTCGATCCAGGGTTTGAACGGGAGCGCGTGCACAATGAGGCCGGCCCCTGCCAGTGTTGACAATAAAATCAGGGCCCAGTCGAAAACAAGGAACAGGATGACTGCGCCGATGATGCCGCCGATAATATAGGGCAGCCAGATCGTCTGAGCCGGGGTTCCGATAAACTGATCGAAAAAAGTCAGGGTGATATATCCGCCGGCGGCAAAACCGGCAATCAATATGGCTGCCTTCTGAAAGAAGATTGCGATGATCGCTCCCACGGCGCCTGCGGCGATAGACAAAATCAGGACCAGGATTGGAGAATGAATGGCCCATATCTCCTGGATATAATGATAACCGCTGGCAAAACCGATACAGGCGACGAAAAGCCAAAAAAGTCTGCGGCCAGCGAAAAGCAGGAAAAGACCGATCAAAAGCTTGATCCAGATCATGGGATTTACCTCCCTTCGTTATTGCTGCCGGGTCTTAAAAACCTTAGGCGAATCGATTTCCCTTGAAATAATTCCTGTTTCTTTTTACTTTAGCGGTCATGGGAAGTCCCTAACTGTCTGATGAGATATGTTCATAGGACTGAATTGTCTAAGAGGGATTTCCCTCGAACGTGAAATCTATCATAGTCTCTAATAGATAAAAAAGCTACCCCCCTTAAGAGCCCTTGCACCTTTTACGCGCCATCAGAGGGCCGGGGCACCTATCCGGGCTATTGGAAAAGCCTGAGGGCCTTCAGGGGAAGGGAGCACTTATAAAAAAAACAGAGGGTCTTGTCATGCAATCAAA
Organism: uncultured Desulfobacteraceae bacterium; assembly: GCA_964526655.1. Lineage (GTDB taxonomy): Bacteria > Desulfobacterota > DSM-4660 > Desulfatiglandales > HGW-15 > CAZGIZ01. The sequence goes on from CAZGIZ010000055.1 coordinate 15,080, forward strand.
GGACTACTACACCATACTGGGATTAAACCGGGATGCCAGGAACGAAGAAATCAAGAAGGCCTTTCGGAAACTCGCGCTGCGTTATCACCCGGACAAAAATCCAAAGGACGATCATGCAGAGGAAAGATTCAAGCAGATCAACGAGGCCTACGCCATCCTGAGCGACGAAGGGAAACGGAGGCAATATGACCTCTTCGGCCGTGTCGAACCCGGGGATATCCGGGGCAGGGGATCATACCATGGCTACAATCCCTTTCAGGGCCGCGGCTTCTGCCGGGGCATGGGAGGGGGCCTGGGGAAACGGTGCGGTATGGGCATGTTTTTCAACGGCCCTCGTTGGGGGAGATACAGTGATTTCAACAGGGACATTCAGGATTTCCCCCTTACCCTTGAAGAGGCTCAATCCGGAGGAGAAAAAGAGATCATGATCACGAGCAGGGGCTCGCTCCAGAGTGTCGTTGTCAGGATCCCCGCGGGAGTGCAGGAGGGGACAATCCTGATGATGCGGGGGAAGGACCTGAAGGGGAATGTAAACGATATCCTTCTCAGGGTCACCCTCGTCGATTAGGGGAACCATCTCATTCGGGCGTCATAGAAATGATCCCTTTGCGGCGCCAGTCAAAACACGATTCATATACTAATCCTTTATGCGCCTCCGCCGGATACCCTATTGACATCCCCCTTGATTCTTGAGGGATTTATCCCCGTCCCATTGAATTAGATGTCTCAACCCTTCCCCGTGATAACCGCCTTCTGCTTTTCTTTCCCCCTGACGCCCTTTTCCACAAAGATTTTTGCCCCGGTAAAGGGATTCAACCCCGTATGGTACATGAGGGTTGAATATGTGGAGGGGGTGGGGGTAAATATCTGTATCTGCTCGGGCCTGATTCGAAGCCTTTCATTTGCGAAGGTCTTAAGTTGACCCATATCATCAAGAGTGCATCCCGGATGTGCCGCCATCAGGTAATAGGTCAGGAATTGCCTTTTTGAAACCGACTTTGAAAAACGGTCAAAAATCGTCTTCAGCTCAATGAGCGAATCCGTATCAGGTTTCCCCATCAAGTCAAGCACGTTTTTCCGGGTGTGTTCAGGGGCCACTTTCATCTGGCCGGATACATGATGCGACACAACCTCTTCGAGGTACTTTATACAATGCCTTCGATCATTCAACAACAGGTCATACCTGATGCCGGAGGCGATAAAGGCCTTTTTTATCCCGTCAATCCGCCTGATTCGGGTCAGCATCTCAATCTGCCTGCTGTGGTCGGGCTTGAGATTCGGACAGATTTCCGGAAAGATACATCGCCTGTCTATACAGCCTCCCTCTTCAAGTTTTTTTCCGCACTCAAAACCGTACATGTTTGCGGTTGGACCCCCCACATCCGTAATATATCCCTTGAAATCCGGCAATCCGGCGATCCGTTCGGCCTCCCTTAGAATTGACCCGATGCTCCTTGACTGGACAGTCCTTCCCTCGTGCACGGCTATGGCACAGAAGTTACATTCGCCGTAACATCCCCTGTGTGTCGGGATGGAAAACTTGATAGTATCCAGGGCCCTTACATGACCGATCTTTTTATAAAAGGGATGAAGGTCCCTTTCATAATCCAATTCATATATCCTGTCGAGTTCCCCCTCCGACATTATTTGCGACGGCGGATTATGGATGAGATATCTGTCTTGATGCCTCTGGACAAGGCGACGCCCCTTTATCGGGTCATTATTGTGATAAAAGGTATGAAAGCCCTCAATAAATTTTTTCCTGTCATTCAGCACCTCCTCATAGGTCGGGAGTTCCATATAATCATCTGGTTTCTCCCTGGAGATGTAACATATGCCCCTGATGTCCCGCCATTCCGCGCCTGACTCCATGGCCCTTGCCAGGCTGACGGCACTCTTTTCTCCCATCCCGTAAACGAGGATGTCGGCCTTTGAATCAAAGAGTATCGACCTCCGGATACTGTCCGACTTAAAGTCATAATGGCTTATCCGTCTCAGGCTCGCCTCAATACCTCCCAGTACTATGGGGATGCCGCTGCCCTTGAAGTGCCGCTTGATAAGATTTGTGTAAACGATAACTGCCCTGTCCGGTCTCCGGTTGTTGATTCCTCCGGGCGTATAGTCGTCCAATTTTCTTCGTTTTCCCGTGGCCGTATAGTTGGCGACCATGGAATCAACGGACCCGGCGGTAACTCCCCAGAAAAGCCTCGGCGAACCGAGACGTGTTATGTCTTTTCCTGATATGACATCCGGCTGGGCGATTATTCCGACCCTGAATCCGGCGTCTGAAAGGACCCGCCCTATTACAGCCGTGCCCATGTAGGGGGAATCAATATAACTGTCGCCTGAGACAATTATGATATCGGGCCGATCCCATCCCAGATTTCGCAGTTCATCTTTTGTTGTCGGTAAAAATGGCATAAAAATCAGTAGAAAGTGGGCCTTTTGGAGATGATCCTCATATTTTCCAGGTCCTGTATTTTGCCAGCTCCCCCTGAAGGGAATTGATGATAGTTGTCAATATGGCAATATCATCGATAAGACCTATAAAAGGTATAAAATCAGGGATAAGATCCGTTGGTATGATAAAATAGAGCAGTCCGCCGCCTATGATCCCCAGATTAACCGGATGCAGCTTATATCTGCCCCTTATTGCGTCCTTGAAGAGATAATAGAGATCCTTCACGTCCCGCAAAATGTATTTTAATGCCCCGGATGCGTTTGTCGTTTTTATCGTAAAAGACCTGTCATTAACATACTGGCTGTAGTTCCCGCCCTTTGAAAAGCGGAGTATCCTGTTGTAATTTTTCCTTTGCTCAGGATCAGAAAGTATGCCGTAGGCGATATTAAGCGTCTTGGTCATCTCTTCAGCTTCTTCTTTACGGTCAGGATTGATATCAGGATGCCACTCCTTCAATTTTACCCTGTAGGCCCGCTTAATTTCTTCTGGCCCCGCCTTTGGGTCAACATCCAGGAGTTCGTAATAATTCATTGTCTTATCTGATTTAATATTCATATTCAAAAGAGCCCTATCAGGTCATAAAATCGTTTCACGATTTTATAGTACGCGGCTTTGCCGCTCCGATAAAAGGAAATTCCTAAGCTATCAAGTCATCCCTCGCCCTCAACATGGGTCCGGGAGAAGTCCCCTCATTGACGACTTCCTGGTTGATTGCGTTAGGAAAATTATTTAAAAAGCCGGCGAATTCAGTGTAGTCAGAATATCTTAATCAATAAACTCACTTTCTGTAAATGCAGATTCAGGGGGATGTTTCAGGTTCAAGTAAATCATCTCCGGCAAGCGTCAATAGACCTTGTAGCCGTCATCCTGTCCCCACTCAGGTGATATTCTTGAGCTGGTCATTCTCGTTTCAATCGCCTCATCAAGGTCCATGATTCTATCTTTTTTAATGCTCCATGGCAATCAGCAGTTCACTGACAGTAGATTTGATAATTCAACCCTGTATCATTTAACCCGAAGTTTCCTGAAAGGGCCACTGATTTTCCGGAAATCAATAAAATATTTCACAGTAATTAAATTACTTCAAAAATAACTTGACATATTATTTCAGTAATTTTATTATTCCGTTCTAAATAGCAAAGCCCGTGATTGCGGCACGGGCTTTGATGGGAACTTTAACCGGCAGCCTTGGATAGGGAGCGGTCAAAGTCACCTATGGCATGAAATCTTATGCGATCCCGGTCCCCGTGTCAAGCCTGCAAAAGAAAGGATTTGCCTATGGATAATGACACAATTGTTGCGAAGGGGGTTTCAGGGCTCGAGTACACTTTTTCCGTATGTCCCTGGGGAACTGAGCTTCAAAAAAGGGGCGGGGTTTACATGATCCTGAAAAAAACAGATAAAAACGGCGACTATACAATATTATATGTCGGCCAGACCGGAGATCTTAGTGAAGACTTTGATAATCATCCTAAAAAACCGTGCTTTGACAGGAACGGCAAGACCCACATTGCGATCCTGCCTGAGTCATTCGAGTTAAACCGCCAGAGTATTGAGAGTGATTTGATCAGGAGCTGCAATCCTGTCTGTAACTTCTAACCTTAACCGGGTGGAACAATGAAAACCAGAATCGTTCCCATCAAATCCTGTGCCGATGTTCTACCCGGCTTTTCCATAAAGACTTCGATAACCCATGATCCCGATGGAACACACCAGGTTATTTTGGCCAGGCACCTTCCTGATTTCGGTCCCTATGAGTATAGAAAGGAGCATGAACTCAGAATAATACCTGAAAGGCCTCCCGAAAAGTACCTCGTATCAGGGGGAGACATATTATTCATGTCGCGCGGGACATACAATCGTGCGGTGCTCCTTAATGCCGTCCCCAACCCGACCCTTGCGACGGCCTCTTTTTATATAATAAAGCCGGGAGAAATGGTCGATCCCGGGTACATGGCATGGTGCCTGAACCAGGAGCCTCTTCAACTGAAAATCGCCGAAATAAGGACCGGCGCGGGCACACCCCTTGTGCCAAGGGCGGATTTTTCACAGATCCGGATCATATTGCCCCCTGTCGAAGAGCAGCGCAAGATAACCGAAATCGGCAAATTAATGGTTCATGAAAAAGAGCTGGCGAATATGATGCTCGAAAGAATAGAGTTAAAACACCGGTTATTAGGGAAGAAAATAATAGATTCTTTGAAAAGGGATTCCATAATCAATGAATAAATATTCATGGGGATAACCATATGAACGATCAGCAGAAAATTAAGAGTATATTCAGCAAGGTATGGCAGGCCTGCGACACATTCAGGGGGGTAATAGACCCTGCCCAGTACAAGGACTATATCCTCACCATGCTCTTCGTCAAATATCTGAGTGACATATATAAATCCAGGGTAGCCGAGTATGAAAAAAAGTATAAGGGGGATCAAATCCGAGTTAATAGGGCCCTGAGCCGTGAAAGGTTTATTATCCCTGAAATTGAACTCAAGGACACCAGGGGCGAGGTGGAAGATAAATTTTTGGGGATTTTTGACAGCCTTTTTGAACGGAGGGAGAGGCCGAATATAGGAGAGCTGATCAATATCCTCCTGGAACATCTGGAAGACGCCAACAAGGCCAAACTTCATAATGTCTTCAGGAATATCGATTATAACAGTGAAGCAAACCTGGGACAGACCAGGCAGAGGAATACGAGGCTGAAAAACCTTCTGGAAGACCTGGTCTCACTTGACCTGCGGCCTGAATCGGTCGGACACATGGACATTATCGGTGACGCCTATGAATATCTGATTGAAAAATTCGCGGCCACGGCAGGTAAAAAGGCGGGTGAGTTTTACACACCCTCGGGGGTGTCGGAAACCCTCGCAAGGCTGGTCGCGCCCAGGGCGGGAGACAGGATATATGATCCGGCCTGCGGTTCCGGGTCCCTCCTGATAAGGGCCTCAAAACAGGTTGAATCCCAGGACTTTGCCCTTTACGGCCAGGAGATGAACGGCAGCACCTGGGCCCTCTGTAAGATGAACATGTTCCTCCATGGTGTGGATTCGGCCCATATCGAGTGGGAAGATACCATCAGGCACCCCCAGTTTGTGGAAGGCGATACGCTTATCAAATTTGACGTGGTGATAGCCAATCCGCCCTTCAGCCTGGACAAGTGGGGCCAGGAGATCGCCGCCGAAGACCGCTATGGCCGTTTCCGGAGGGGCATACCCCCTAAGAGCAAGGGTGACTGGGCCTTCATAAGCCACATGCTGGCTACGGCCCTGGAGGGAAAAGGCCGTGTGGGTGTTGTCGTTCCCCATGGGGTCCTGTTCCGGGGCGGGCAGGAGGGAAAGATCCGGGAGGCGGTAATAAAGGAGAACATCCTTGATGCCGTGATAGGGCTGCCCTCCAATCTTTTTTTCGGAACGGGCATACCAGCGGCCCTCATGATATTCGATAAATCAAGGGAGCCCCATGGCCGGGGAAAAGTCCTCTTCATAGACGCCAGCCGGGAATTTAGCCAGAACACCAACCAGAACAAGCTCAGGGATCAGGATATAGAAAAGATCGTCGATACATTTCGAAAGAAAGCGACAGTAGATAAATATTCCTACTTAGCCTCCTATGCTGAAATTGAAGAGAACGAATTCAACCTCAATATCCCCCGCTATGTGGACACATTTAAGGAAGAGGAAAAGATCGACATCCCTGCAATTCAAAAGGAGATTAAAGATCTGGAAAAGGAACTGGCTGATGTGAGGAAAGAGATGGAGGGCTACCTGAAGGAGTTGGGGTTTTAGACCACGAAAGACACGAAAGTAAAAATTAAAAAAACATCTGTTTGTGTTCGTACATTTCCTTTATTTCGTGGTCTGGGAAGGTTTAGAGATGAGATCGAGATATATGAAACAAAACTCAAATCAATCGAAAAGCAGAAGCGCGGTCTTATGCAGAAGCTATTGACGGGCGAGATCAGGGTAAAGGCATAGGAGATCTGCGTGGAAGAACAGGCCCCATATGGAATTCCCGAATATGAGCTTCCCAACTACCTGGAGAAGGTCCAGTCGCAGCTTCCGGCCCTGCACCTTTTAATGCTCCTTGGCTGGAAGTATCTGACGCCTGAAGAGACGCTCAATCTCCGGGGAGGACGGCTCGGTTCCACAATCCTGGAGCCGGTCCTGGTCGAGCATATCCGCGATCACTGCCTCTACGAATTCAAGGGAGAAACCCGGCCCTTTACTGAAAACGCCATCCAAAACGCTGTTCAGGCCCTCAAGTCCTTCCGTGTCACGGGAGCGAGCCACCAGAATGAGCAGGCCTATGACCTCTTGTGCCTCGGGACCAGCGTGCCCCAGACAATTGAAGGGGACACAAAGAGCTTTACCATCAACTACATCGACTGGAAGAATCCGGCCAACAACACCTATCACTGCACGGCTGAATACAAGGTGGAGCGGGTTGGCTTCCGGAAACACTATGTCCCGGATCTAGTCCTGTTTGTAAACGGCATTCCCCTCTGTATTATCGAGTGCAAGCGCTCCGCCCACACAGAGCCGGGCAAAAATCCCATTGATCTGGCCATTGGCCAGCTGGCCAGATACCAGGCAAGGGACGGCATTCCACAGCTCTTTTTATTCAGTCAAATGCTCCTGGCACTGGCAAGGGACAAGGCCAAGTATGGCACCACAGGGACCCCAAGGGAATACTGGGCCGTCTGGAGAGAGGAAGGGCGCGACAAGGACCTGAAAGAACTCCTTGGAAGAAGTCTCGGGGAAAGGGATCTCAAGAGGCTCCTTAACGTTCCCTTTAAGGATATTCGAAGAGAGTATCAGGCTATTATGGAACAGGGTCGGGAGATCTGTGAGCAGGACCGGGCGATCTACTCCCTCTGCCGGCCTGAGCGATTGCTTGAGCTGGCCTATAAATTCATCCTCTATGACAACGGCGTGAAAAAGATTGCCAGGTATCAGCAGTACTTCACGGTGCACGATATCATAGAGCGGGCGTTGAACGCGCCTCCAGAGAGCCCCAGGCAAGGCGGTGTGGTTTGGCACACCCAGGGTAGCGGCAAATCACTTACCATGGTCATGCTTGCCAAGTCCCTGGCCCTTCACCCCGCAATAATTAATCCCAAGATCATCCTGGTCACGGATCGCATAGACCTTGACGACCAGATTTGGGGTACCTTCCGGGCCTGCGGGCTGGAGCCTGAACAGGCGAACACGGGAAAGCATCTCGTGGATCTCCTCCTTGACCGGAGCACTCATGTGGTAACGACCCTGATCCACAAGTTTGCCACAGCCGCATCAGGCAGGATGCTTACAAAGGCAGACCGGAACGCTTTCGTGCTTGTGGACGAAGGCCACAGAAGCCAGTATGAAAGACAGCATTCACACATGCGTCTGGCCCTGAAGGGTGCCTGCTTTATAGCCTTCACGGGAACGCCTCTGGCAAAATCGTCAAAAAGAAATACCTTTGCCAGGTTTGGGGACCTTTTCCGGCCCGCCTACACGATTTCCAGGGCCGTGAAAGACAGGGCCGTAAAACCCCTACTCTACGAGGGCCGGTACGTACCCCAAAAGGTTGATAGAAACGCCATAGACAACTGGTTTGAGAAGATAACCCTGGGCCTGACCAGAGACCAGAAGGCGGATCTGAAGCGAAAATTTTCCACGGAAAGCCAGCTCAACAAGGCCGATCAAAAGGTGCGCATGGTCGCGTGGGATATAAGCCTCCATTATATGTCCTCCTACCAGGGGACAGGCATGAAGGGGCAGCTTGTGGCCCCATTCAAGGAAACGGCGCTTAAATACAAGGAGTTTCTGGATGAGTTCGGAATGGTCAAGTCGGAGGTCCTGATTTCCGGACCTGATGTGAATGAGGGGGATGAGGGAGGCTCCGGTGCGAATGAGAGAGTAAAGACCTTCTGGAATGAAATGATGGATCGTTTTGGTTCTGAAAAGAATTATAACAAGCAGATCATAAACGCCTTTAAACACGGGAACAATCCCGAGATCATTATTGTGGTAGATAAACTGCTGACAGGATTCGACGCACCCTGCAACACGGTACTTTATCTCGCGCGGAAGTTAAGGGAGCATACGCTTTTGCAGGCCATTGCCCGTGTAAACCGACTTTTTGAGGGCAAGGAATACGGGTTGATTCTTGACTACAGCGGGGTAATAGAGGAGCTGGATGAGGCCATTGATTTCTACGGCCGGCTCGCGGACTATGACCCTTCGGACCTGGCTGAGACAGTAACCTATGTTGCAGACAAGGTATCCGAACTGCCGCAGCACTATTCCGACCTCTGGGAGTTGTTCGAAGGAGTCAAGGGGGCAAGAGATCTGGAAGTCTATGAGGTCTATTTAAGGGATGACGAACTGCGAAACAGGTTTTATGAACGATTCAGTCTTTTTGCCCGAATCCTCTCGCTTGCCCTGTCATCCACGAATTTTTTAGAGAACACGGCTCCGGGATTAATTAGGAGATACAAGACAGACCTCAAATTTTTCCAGAACCTGAGGGCGGCAGTCACTCAGCGCTATCAGGAGAGGATCACCTTCTCGGAATATGAGCCGAAGATCGAAAAACTAATCAATACCCATGTCGGGGCGGGGGAGGTTCAAAAGCTCCGTGAACCTATCGATCTCCTGGACGCCAAGGAACGACAGAGGCTGCTTAAGGATAACACTAAAAGCGCCGGGGCCAAGGCCGACATGATTGCCGCAGCAACACGGCGCGTTATCGAACATGAAATGGCCAGGGACCCGGCCTTTTACAGAAAATTTTCCAGGCTCCTTGAGGATTTACTAAAAGACCTTTACTCAGGCAGGATTCGGGCAATAGAAGCGTTCGATAAAGTAAGAGATATTTCAACAAAGGTTGTTACACACACGGATGATGATGTCCCCTACGAACTCGCGGGCAAGGATATGGAACGGCGCTATTTTGGATGCGTAAGGGCGCCCCTTGGTGAATATGTCTCAAGCGTTGAGAAACCAGGGACTGAGATCGCCCTTCGCATTGTGGAAAGAATAGCTCCCCATAAGATTCGGGGCTGGAGGACCAACCAGGATGCCCTTAACAGGATGAGGGGTGAAATAGACGATATCCTCTTTGAGGTGGCCGAAGAATACGGTCTTGACCTCTCGCTCGATGAGCAGGACGCGATCATTGACCGGTGCATTGAGGCGGCGATTGCCAATGAAGACTAAGTCAACGGAACATGTTATCGATTTCGGGCCAAGAAAGATAGCGTATCGTCTCCATCGTGGAGATCGCAGGCGGCTGCGTATTGTCGTTTATCCCGACTTGAGTGTGGATGTATTCGCGCCCAGGACTGCCACGGATTCTAATATTCATGAGGCTGTAAAGAAAAAGGCCCCATGGATCGCCAGGTCCATTGATGATCTTGAAAGCTATCACCCATTGCCGGCCCCGAAACGATATGTAAGCGGGGAGACCTTGGTCTATTTAGGGAGGCAGTACCGGCTCAAGGTTGAAAACGGCAACAGGGAGCCGGCAAAGCTGCGAGGCAGGTTTTTATGCGTCCGGACCGAAAAAAAGACTGATATTAAAAGCGTAAAAAGGGCCGTGGATGAATGGTATCGAATGAGGGCAATAGAGATACTGGGGCGCTACACGGAAAGATGTTATGTTGTCGCGTCCCGGCACGGGATTCCCGAACCGGTCATTACTGTTCGCTCGATGCGCAGCCGGTGGGGGAGCTGCAGCCCTGCCGGCCGAATTACCCTGAATCTCAAGCTGATGCAACTCCCTGTCCAATGCATAGAATATGTGATCATGCATGAACTCTGTCATTTGAAGCACCCCAATCATTCCAGGCAGTTTTATTCCTTTTTGACCCGCTGTCTCCCTGACTGGAAAAAAAGGAAAGAGACCCTGGATCGCGTAAGACTCTCCTGATCATCAGCCTTTTTTAGCCGGCGTTCTGACTTCTGCATAGATCGTACCTTTTAAAATACATAATCCACCCCATTAATCTCTTCAAATCTCAGTGTTATTATTTGATCTAAACAGAGCTGAAAGGAGATCATTATGGCGACCATGCAGGCGGTCAGGTTCCATTCCTACGGTGGCCCGGAAGTACTGGTCCTGGAAGATGTGACCCGTCCACGGGTCAACGCGGGCGAGGCCCTAATTCGGGTCCACGCGGCAGGCGTCAACCCCCTGGATTGGAAGGTGCGTGACGGCCATGCAAAGGCGTGGCTGAAGCACCAGCTTCCTTTGATACCGGGCTGGGATGTCTCAGGGGTAGTGGAGGAGGTGGCTCCGGATGTTACCGCTTTCAAAGCCGGAGATGCGGTCTATGGCCTGTTGGATTTTATGCGTGACGGCGCCTATGCGGAGTATGTGGCGGCACATACCACGAACCTGGCCCATAAGCCTAACTCTATCGACCATGTCCGGACCGCGGCAGTGCCCCTGACTTCCCTGACGGCCTGGCAATCACTCTTTGAGGTGGCTGGTCTCCAGCCCGGCCAGACCGTGCTTATCCACGCCGCTTCAGGCGGGGTGGGGCACTTTGCGGTCCAGTTCGCCAAATGGAAGGGGGCCAGGGTAATTGGCACGGCCTCAGCCGGCAATAAGAATTTCCTGCTGGAACTGGGTATCGATGAGGTGATCGATTATCGCACCACGAGGTTCGAAGAGGCAGTAAAGAATATTGATGTGGTGCTTGATACAATTGGGGGCGATACCCAACAACGTTCATGGCCGGTCCTAAAAAAGGGAGGAATTCTCGTAGCCACCCTGGGCATCTCTTCCCCGGAAGCTGCCCGGGAATATGGAGTGCGTGGCGAAGGAGTCATGGTTCGCCCCGACGCGGCCCAGCTCGCCCGGATCGCGGCACTTATCGACGGCGGGGACCTGAAGCCAGCTGTCACTGAAATCATGCCTCTGGCTGAGGCGGCGCATGCCCACGAATTGAGCCAGGCCGGCCATGTAAGGGGCAAAATCGTTCTCAGGGTAGGCGGTTGACCGGTCTCAATGAGTCTCTCGGACCTCCTGCACTGTAATAGGGTCTCTGCCCATGGACCCGGAAGTTAAGCCCAGTCCCCAATTTGCACTCCTGCTAATGTCGTGTCCTATAAATAACTTTAATTAATAATTGAAGTTCGGTTCTCTATAAAGGATCGGAGTCCTTATGTCCTACATGAAGGCAAATAGTCCGGCAATGTTATCTCTTCAAGGTGACATAATAAAAGCAGGCGCAAGGCGTAAGGCACAAGGCTAAAGGTTATCAAAAAATAAAGTTTAAGGATTTTATTGTTTCTCCCTGAACCCTGTGCCCTTAGCCCTTAGCCTTCGGCTGATATCACCTTGAAGAGATAACATTGCCTACCTTGGCATATGTCAGATCCAATTCTCTAAATTCAGACCCTTTATCCGCTTGAATTCCGAGACATTATTTGTAACCAAAACAAGGTTGTGGGTTATGGTGATGGAAGATATCAGGAGGTCCATGGGGCCGATAGGGGAGCCGGATTTTTCCAGGGAAGACCTGATCTTCGCATAATTCCGGCAACACTTTTCATCAAATGGGATTATCTCAAAGTTTCCTGTAAAATCCTCTACAATTGCCCGGTTTTTCTTTTGGGCCTTGCTCTTTTCGGCCCCGAAAAACAACTCGGCAACTGTTATCGAACAGAGCTTGATGTCCGAAGGTGAGAGACTTTTCATTTTGGAGATTATCTTTTCTGAAGGCCGGTTAAGGAAGTAGATGCATGTGTTCGTGTCCAGGAGGTATGACATCAACGAATTTCCTCTCTGCTTTCGGTCTGCTCCATTCCCTGCCGAATCCTTTTTAATATCTCATCAGGACCTGCATCGTCCTCCCAGCTCCCCGCCAGATCAAAAAAGCCTTCCGGCCACTGATCCTGTAAGGCCGATCTTATAGCGTCGGAAACCCACCTGGATTTGGATTTTCCGGAGGCCTTTACCGCCTTTTCAAGCCTATCAGCAAGCTGTTCCTCAATATAAATGGCCAGTTGAGTCATATCCAGCACCTCCCATTTAAAGACAGGACACATATATTTACACATATATTATGCGTTGTCAATGAGCAAAGAGGAACCAAAATCCACCATCAAATCTAGAAATCC
>CAZGIZ010000056.1:0-27134 GCA_964526655.1 uncultured Desulfobacteraceae bacterium
TCCCTGTTTTCAGGGCTCCCGATCACGTCGGTGATGTATGTGATCTTCTGCCCTGGTGAAATCCGGGCTATCTCGCGGGCCAGGTCGCCCAACGGGAACCCCTTTTCGCTTACGACCTTCCCTCCCTCCTCCAGGGGCACTATGAATTCCCCGTCGGGATCATCTTTTTTATATAGGGCCTCCTTAAACCTGTTGAGCCAGGGACCTACAGTGAGTCCAAGCCTCTTCAAATCTTCTTTTTTGATATTGATGTAAAACCGCTCTATCAGGGATAGGCCCAGGCATGGGATCCGGTGGTCAAGGATGGCTGCCTCAATATAAAATGACGGCTCCTTTAAAAGGACCCCTGAGAAGTCTCTGCTTGTCTCCGTTTCCCCGCGGCGGAACCTGTCCCGGCACACATATTCCCTCGTAAGGGTCCTTTCGGGATGTACTTCCGTGCCTATCAGGCGGAAGTCGTTCTCATATTCCTCCACAAGATTCCAGGCATAACCGGCCAGCTTCCCTTCAAGATGCCTGAAGAAATCTTCGGGTCCAAAGAGATGGAGGACCTGGTCACGACCCAGAAATACCCTGATGAGGGCATCAAAGCCGATGAAATGATCCATGTGAAAGTGTGAAATAAACACATGGGAGACCTTCAGGAGATCCCTTGGTGAGAGGACGCTTAAATCCCCAAGGTCAAATAGAAGGGCCCTTTTCTCGAAGAGGAAGGGAATAAACAATCCGGGATCGGAAAAGGGGTCGTTAATCAGCCTGGGATGAAAGGAGGGTCTCATTGGCGTTTCTATTAAGTATCAAGAGGCATTAACCGAATCTTGGACCATTATAATTTCTTGACTGTTTTCCCTTTTATCACGTACCCTTATCATGGGCAAGGCAATAATCCTGATCGGGTCCTGAGCCTTCGACTCATGGCATTATTTATGCATAATTATCATGATCATGGGCTTTTTAAATTCCCCGACGGGTGAGTAAACCGGCAGAAGCTTACAAAGATGTCCGGCTGCTTCCACCGGCGAATTTTACAGGATAGACAACCCAAGGCCACACCCCTTGAGCGGGATTTCTTCAATATAGAAAAAATGATTCAGATACAAAAAAACAGGCTTAATATGGATCCGGAATCGATCCGGGCCGGTCTCCCGGAAGGACCTGGGGTGTATCTCTTCAGGGATAGATCAGACCAGATCATATATGTGGGCAAGGCAAAGGACCTGAAAAAGAGGGTCCTGTCCTATTTCAAGCCCAGTCCTGAGCTTCCTCATAAGACCGCCCTGATGATGAAGAGGGCCGCGGGCCTGGATTATATAATCACCTCCACTGAAAATGAGGCATTCATCCTCGAAAGCAGCCTGATCAAGAGACATATGCCGCGTTACAATATTGTACTGAGGGATGATAAACAGTACCCATGGCTGCGGCTTGATATCAAAGAGTCCTATCCCCGTCTCGCCATAGTCCGCAGGCCAAAAAAGGACGGGGCAGTCTATTTCGGGCCCTTTTCATCCGCCAATTCCGTTCGCAGTACCGTTAAAGTAATCGACAGAATTTTCCGATTAAGGAAATGTAAGGGGAGCAGGTTGCCCAAGAGATCGAGACCATGCCTTAACTACCAGCTGGGCAGGTGCCTCGGCCCGTGCACCAGCGAGATCCCGGAAGCCTCCTACAGGGAGATCGTGGATCAGGTGAGATTGTTCCTGGAAGGCCGTAACCGGGAATTGATAAAACAGCTGAAAAAGGACATGAAGAACTTCTCAGAGGAGCAGGATTTTGAAAACGCCGCAAGGATAAGGGATCAGATAAGGGCCGTCGAAAATACCATAGAACGGCAGGACGTGGTATCGGCCCGTATGGAGGATCAGGACGTTATCGGTATCGCCAAGGAAGACGGCGCGTCCCAACTGGTGATCCTCTTCGTGCGCAAGGGCAGTCTTACGGGCAGCCGGGATTACTATTTCAGAGACCAGGGGGCATCTCCTTCGGAGGTGATGGAGGCCTTTCTGAAGCAGTATTATCACAGGGAGGCGTTTATCCCCGGGAATATCATTATCTCGGAGCCGGTCGAGGAGCTGGAGCCCATAGCCGACTGGCTCTCTGAAATGGCGGGGAGGAGGGTATCCATACATCATCCCCTGAGAGGGACCAAACGACGCATTGTCGGTCTGGCAGTATCAAACGCCCAAAACCTCCTAACTCGATCAAGGGAATCCCGGGACCAGGACCTCATGGAACTCACGAAATCCGCGCTTAGACTGAAAAAGACGCCGAAGATTATTGAGGGACTGGATATCTCCAATATTCAGGGGGACATGGCCGTGGGCACGGTTGTCTCCTTTGTGGAAGGCTCGCCCAACAAGGCTGGTTATCGTAATTATAGGATAAAAGGAGTTGATTCCATAGACGACTATGGGATGATGTCCGAGCTTGTAAGTAGGCGACTTTCCAAGGAAAAACCGCCTGACCTCTTTGTAGTGGACGGTGGGAAGGGGCACCTGCTGACCGTGAAAAAGGTGGTGGACGAGCTTCCAGGCGATGAGATCCCGGATGTGGTTGCGATTGCCAAGGCCGATGAAGGAGGCCCGGATCGTACGGACAAGGTCTTTATCCCGGGCAGGAAAAATCCGCTGTCCCTGAAGAAGGATCATCCTGTTCTCTTTCTCTTGATGCGGATCCGGGACGAGGCCCATCGCCGGGCAGTCACCCATCACCGCAAGATCAGGGGTAAGGGTCTCAGGAGATCAAGGCTTGATCTGGTGCCCGGAATAGGGCCCAAAAGAAAAAGGCTTCTGCTTGAAAGATTCGGCGACGCGGAGTCCATTTCCCGGGCAAGACCGGAGGAACTCGCCCTTATCCCTGGAATCGGTAAATCATTAGCGCGAGATATTTCCGGGTTTTTTCAAAAAGAGGCATAAAAAATGATATTTTATAAAAGATAGTGGTTGACACGCTTAGGTCCCTTGTGTTAAGCACGGCTATATAATATTATAGTTCCTATCGCATCCTTAAATGATGGAGAATAGCTCATATCTCTATTAACCCTCAATAGCGAGTTGAGAGCAAATTTTGGCCGTTAAAAAGATTACCATAGTCTTCCTGCCCGAAGGAGCAAGAACGGTCAGGCAATTCAAAATCCCCAAACTACTTGTCAGGTTTTTCTTCCTTTTTTTAATATCCGCCGCCGCCTTCCTCTCATGGGCGTTTCTCGATTATTACAACCTTAAAAAGGAGCTCCCGGAGCGGGTTCGGCTCCAGGACGAGAATAACCAGCAGAGGGTGCAATTAGCCGCGCTTGCCAGCAAGATAGACCGGATAAACAGCAAATTGGTAGAGTTGAAAAAGTTTGATAACAAACTCAAAATCATGATCAACCTGGAGCCTGGCGACGACAACACCCAGTTCCTGGGAATCGGGGGCTCCGACCCCTCGCTCATGGACCCGGAGTATTCCGTTAAAAAGGCCCATCAGAAACTGGTCAGTCTCATGCACCAGTCCCTGGACAACCTGGATGACGAGATCGATGTCCAGACCCAGGAAAAGAGTGAAATTTATGAATTCCTGAAAAGCCAGAAGTCCATGTGGGCCTGCACCCCTTCCATCTGGCCGGCCAAGGGATGGATAAGTTCGAGATTTGGATATCGTCTCTCGCCCTTTACCAATGAAAAGGAGTTCCATAACGGCCTTGATATAGTAGCCAAGATCGGATCACAAATCATCGCCCCTGCCGACGGGGTCGTCTCTTCCGTGGGAAAGACCTACGGATTTGGCCTTACCTGTGCTATCAATCATGACTACGGCCTGAAGACCATATACGCCCACCTTTCAAAGGTCCTGGTCAAAAAGGGTCAGTCTGTCAAGCGTGGCGAGACGATCGCTCTCATGGGAAATACCGGACGATCCACCGGCCCACACCTGCATTACGAGGTCCACCTGCAAGGCATTCCTGTAAATCCTGAGCGTTATATCCTCAATTAGCTTTCAGATTCACTTATTACCGTAAATGGTGTATAAAAGACGGGTAGGTATTGTCTTGAGGAAATTTGTATGGCCGGAAAATTGGGCAAAGGATGATATTATCGGCATCATGCAAATCCTTTTAGGCGTTGACAAAAATTCAAAATACCATAAGGATTCAAGGGTTCGAGTGAGGGAAAAACATAAATATCCGGATCATGGATATCCAATGGATTGAGTGAAAAAAAGATGTTAGGTAATTTTATAAAAGGCGTTTTTGGAAGCAGAAATGAGAGGGAGCTGAAGAGCATGGCGCCTCTCGTTGAAAAGATCAATATGCTGGAGACAGAAATTAAGGCACTGTCGGACGGGGAACTCCGGGCCAAAACCGGTGAATTCAAGGAGAGGCTTTCCAGGGGAGAGTCCCTCGAAGACTTGCTGCCGGAGGCCTTTGCCGCTGTCCGGGAGGCCTCGGTAAGGGTCCTTGGAATGCGGCACTTTGATGTCCAGCTCCTGGGCGGCATAGTCCTGCATCGAGGAAAGATAGCCGAGATGAAGACCGGCGAGGGAAAGACTTTGGCCGCCACCCTCCCCCTCTATCTAAACGGTCTGACCGGGAGGGGAGTTCATCTGGTAACGGTGAACGACTATCTGGCAAGGCGTGATGCGGAGTGGATGGGGGGGATATACAATTTCCTGGACCTCTCCGTGGGTGTCATTGTCCACGGTATGGACGACGCTGACCGAAAAAAAGCCTATGCGTGCGACATAACCTACGGGACAAACAATGAATTCGGCTTTGACTACCTGAGGGACAACATGAAGTTTGACCTCAACGACCTTGCCCAGAGGGAACACTATTACGCGATAGTGGACGAGGTGGACAGCATCCTTATCGACGAATCAAGGACCCCCCTGATCATAAGCGGCCCCGTGGAGCGCAGCGAAAACAAGATCTTCATGGAGGCAAAGCCCCTGGTCATCAGCCTGAAAAAGAAGCAGGGCACGGTCATACGCTCCATCCTGAACGAAGCGAGGAATATGCTCAGGGATGGAAATGACGGGGACAGGGCCGTTGAGATGCTGCTCCAGATCAAACGGGGGGATCCCAAGAATCCGGCTTTTCTGGATATCCTGGCCCACAACCCGGCACTCAAAAAACAGATAGACCGGACCGAGAGCATACTGAGGAGCCAGAAGATTTTGCCAGAACTGGACCAGGAACTGTACTGCACCATTGACGAAAAAAGCAACGCAGTGGAGCTGACCGAGAAGGGGATTAAGCTCCTCTCCGGCAGCGGCTTCGGTGATTTCTCGCTCCCTGATCTGGACCAGGAGAGCTTCACTGTCAGGGAAGACAGGGACCTGAGCGATAATGAGAAGGAAGTCCGCCTCAAGGAGCTTGAAGATCGCTACATGCGCACGTCAGAGCTGTTGCACGCCACCCAGCAGCTTATCAAGGCCTACTGGCTCTTTGAAAAAGATGTCCAGTATGTTGTCAAGGACGGCCAGGTGATGATCGTGGATGAATTCACGGGCCGTATGATGCCTGGCCGGCGGTGGAGCGACGGGCTCCATCAGGCTGTTGAGGCCAAGGAAGGCGTGAGCGTGGCGGAAGAGAATCAGACCCTGGCCACGATCACCTTTCAGAATTTTTTCAGGATGTACGAGAAACTCGCTGGCATGACAGGGACCGCGGACACGGAGGCGGCCGAATTTCACAATATTTACAAGCTTGAGGTCATCGTCGTCCCCACGAATATGGAGATGATACGCAAAGACTTTCCGGACGTCATCTATAAGACCGAAAGGGAGAAGTTCAACGCAGCGGTCCAGGAGATAAAGGATCTCTATGAAATGGGTCAACCGGTGCTCGTGGGGACCATATCCATTGAAAAATCCGAGGTCCTCAGCAAGATGCTGACGAGGGCCAATATCCCGCACTCCGTGCTCAACGCCAAACACCACCAGAGGGAGGCCGAGATCATCGCCAACGCGGGTCAGAAAAAGACCGTGACCATATCCACCAACATGGCGGGCAGGGGTACAGACATCGTGCTCGGGGACGGGGTCGTGGAATTAGGGGGGCTCCATATATTAGGCACAGAGAGACATGAAAGCCGCCGAATAGACAACCAGCTCAGGGGGCGATCCGGCAGGCAGGGAGACCCGGGGACATCCCGTTTCTACCTGTCCCTCGAGGATGACCTCCTCAGGATATTCGGCTCCGACAGGATATCCTCCATCATGGAGCGCCTCGGGATGGAGGAAGGGCAGCCCATTGAGGCGAATCTGATCTCCAAGGCCATTGAAAACGCCCAGAAGAGGGTGGAGGCCCATAATTTCGACATAAGAAAACATCTCCTTGAGTATGACGATGTCATGAACAAGCACAGGGAGATCATCTATTCCCTGAGGAAAAACATCCTTTTGGGTGAGGGGCTGGAAGAGATTATCCAGGAAATGATAGAGGAAAAGATAGACGCCGCCGTCCAGACCTTCACGGATCCCAAGTCATTCCCTGAAGACTGGGACATTGACGGCCTGAAGGAATCACTAATCAGGTTGTTCGGATTTCAGCCCAGGATAAGCGCCGATGACCTGGGAGAGGATGAGTTTAACTCGCTCAAAACCGATGACCTCGCGGATCTGATCAAAAAACAGGTCATGGAGACCTATGAAAAACGTGGTATTGATTTCAGCCAGGAGGAGATGAAGTCCTTTGAGAAGATCATCCTGCTCCAGATCATCGACAACCAGTGGGTCATACACCTGCAGGATATGGAGCATATGAAGGAGGGTATAGGATTAAGGGGATATGGGCAGCTGGATCCCCTGCGGGAGTATCAGAAAGAGGGTTTTGCCCTTTTTGGGGAGCTAATGGAGCGAATAAGGGAAGAGACCCTCATGACCCTGTCCCGCATCCAATTGCTGCGGCAGAGGCCTGAAGAGCTGCCGAAGAAGAAAAAAAAGCCCCTCCAGCTCAGCCACGGGGATGAGGGCGACAGGCAGGAGACAGTCAGGAGGGAGGGAAAGAAGGTCGGCAGGAACGACCCCTGCCCCTGCGGGAGCGGCAAGAAGTATAAAAAATGCTGCGGGGCGAGTGTGTGACAAAGGCTCAGCCGCCGTCGCCAAGGCTATGGCGGGCCAAGGGGCATAGGGCGCAAGGCGCAAGGTAGAGGATAAATAAGAATTTTCCCTGCGCCTTGTACCCTGCGCCCTGCGCCACGTTGAGATAACACTCATATGATTTGTATTCGAATTCCAAAAGGTACCACACAATGAACAATGACATATATTCCGTTCCCGGGTTCAAGGCCTCTGCAATTGCAGCCGGGATAAAAAAAGACGGGTCTCCCGACCTGGCCCTGATCTATTCCGACAGGCAGGCCGTGGCGGCAGGGGTCTTTACCACCAACCGGGTCAAGGCCGCCCCTGTCCTCCTCAGCATGGAGCATATCCGGACCGGCAGGGCAAGGGCGATAATCGCCAACGCGGGAAACGCCAACGCCTGCACCGGGGCGCAGGGCATTGAAAAAGCCCGCATGACGGCCGATCTGGCCGCCGGGGCGCTGGGGATCAGCCCTCAGGATGTCCTGGTCGCGTCCACGGGAGTCATAGGCGCGCAATTGAAAATGAATTTTATAGAAAAGGCCATGCCCGGACTCGTAAAGGGGCTCTCCGCGGACAGCATATCCCAGGCGGCTGAGGCAATCATGACCACGGATTCCTTTCCAAAGATGAGCCGGTTTGCCGGAAAGGCGGGCGACGTGCCCTATCAGATCCTGGGAATCGCAAAGGGCGCGGGGATGATGATGCCCGATATGGCCACCATGCTCTGCTTTCTCATGACGGACATTAAGATAGAAGCTCCTGATCTGAAAAAAGCCCTTTCCTCTTCGGTTGATAAGACCTTTAACAGAATAACCGTTGACGGAGACACCAGCACCAATGATACCGTCATCATTATGGCCAACGGCATGGCCGAAAACGGCCCCCTGAAGGCTGATGATTATGAGGCCTTTATCAAGGGGCTGGAACAGGTTATGGGAGAACTTGCCTTCATGATCGTCAAGGACGGGGAGGGCGCCACCAAAGTGGTATCCTTAAGGGTCAAGGGCGCTGCCACGGAAAAGGACGCCCTGACCGCTGCCAGGACCGTCGCCAACTCGAGCCTGGTAAAGACCGCCTTTTACGGCCAGGACCCCAACTGGGGGAGGATCATGGCCGCGCTGGGCAGGTCCGGTATCCGGATGGAGGAAGGGGCCGTATCCATATGGGTCGATGATGTGAAGATAGTGGACGGCGGGATGGGTCTCGGGCAGGACCAGGAGAAGATGGCCGCCCAAAAGATGAAAAACAGGGAGTTTTCACTTACAATCGACCTCCAGCAAGGGGATCATGAAGACCGGATCACCACATGCGACCTTACCCACGAGTATGTCTCCATCAATGCCGATTACCGGACCTGAGGCGATCGTAAAAATTGACGACTATCCCATTAAAGCCGGTCCTGTTTGAGATAGGCGCCCGTTCCTTGTGATAAAAGGCCCATAAAAATGCCCATTCCCGGTAACCTCCTTACAACGGCCATGGCCGTCATGCCCCATAAAGATGTGGACAGGGCCCTGGATTTAGCCCTCTCATTGGATATTCCCTTCTGGCCCCAACTACCCCTGTACAATTATTATGAAGACATGTATGTCCAGGCCTCCGAGCACTTTCCGGGGATTTTGCTGGATATTGAAAAACGGACCCTGCGTTTTTCAGAGGATAAATTCATGAATGAGCTGGAAGAGGCCATGATCCACTTTGAGGAACCCGAATATTTTGATATCAGTCACACATACTCAGTTGTGTATCATCGGTTTCTGGAACTTGATCTGTCTGATCGCCCCTCTATCAGGGGTCAGCTTGAAGGGCCTATCAGCTTTGGATTCAACGTGAAGGATCAGGATGACAGGCCGATCCTCTTCAACGACACGGTCCGGCCCTTCATGCTTGAATTTATGGCAAAGCGTATAAATGTCCAGCTGAAGCGGCTCAAGATGCTCAATCCGAACGCCTTTATGTTTGTGGACGAACCGGGTCTCCAGTTTCTGTTCAGCGCCCTGGCGGGATACAGCGACAATGCCGCGCGTGTGGATATGGAAAACTTCTTCTCCATGGTTGAAAGACCGCGCGGTGTCCACCTTTGCGGAAATCCTGACTGGGATTTTCTGCTGGGTCTCGATCTGGATATCCTTTCCCTTGATGTCTACTCAAATGGAGAAATCTTTGTCTCCTACGCCTCATCAATAAAGAAATTTCTGGATAGAGGCGGTGTCCTCGTATGGGGTATTGTTCCGACGAATTTTGAACCCTTTGAAAAGGAGAACGACGATTCCCTAAAAGAGAGGCTCAAGGAGATGTGGGGCCTCCTGGGAAAAAAGGGAATTGATCTGGATTTTCTCTTGTCCCGCAGCCTGCTCTCACCCGCAACCTGCTGTCTGGTCAATCCGGACAGGGAAAAGACAGTGGAGAAGGCGTTTCATATGATCAACCGGTTTTCCGACAGCCTCCGTGAAGAATATAACCTCCAGTAGACATCGATAATGAGACCAAATATGGAAAAGGAAGCGGTAATCCAGGTCATAAACGTGAAAAAGTACTTCAAATCCGTCAAGGCGGTTGACGGCATAGACCTGGTCATCTATGGAGGCGAATACCTCGCCCTCCTGGGACCCAACGGCGCGGGCAAGACCACCCTTGTGGAAATGATAGAGGGCATCCAGAGGCCTGATTCAGGAGAAATACTTGTTATGGGCAGGGGATGGCGGGGAAATGAAGAGGCCCTGCACCATATGATAGGGCTTTCTCTACAGGAGACGAGGTTCTTTGACAAGCTTACCGTGGGGGAGACCTTCAGGCTCTTTGCCAGTTTTTACCGGCTGGATTTCAGCAGGGCCGATGAGATGATTGAGCTTGTCAACCTCGGGGAAAAGCGCGGATCATATGTGGTCAACCTTTCCGGCGGCCAGCGGCAGAAACTGGCCCTCGGTATTTCTTTGCTGAATTTTCCGCGCATACTCCTGCTGGACGAACCTACGACGGGCCTGGACCCGGTTGCCAGAAGGGAGATCTGGGAAATATTGAAAGGCCTGAGGGAAGAAAAAAAGACGACCCTCATACTCACCACCCATTACATGGACGAGGCGGAGTTGCTGTGCGATCGCATCGTTATTATCGACAGGGGAAAGATCATCGCCCAGGGGAGCTTGAGGGATCTGCTTTCCGGATTTGAGACATCCGAGATCGTGGAATTTCAAATCGGGGAAGACATCCCCGAACTTGGGTTTCCTCCATGTGAGGCCGTCAAGGAGGTCACCTGGAACGGGTCCGACCGGACAGGGAGGATCGTGGTGACGGATATTCTTAAATTCATGCCCGTGTTCTCAAGTTTCATAAGGGCCAATAACCACACCCTGAAGGCCTTTCAATGCAGGACCATGAACCTCGACAATCTCTTCGTATCCCTGACCGGCAGGAAACTTACAGAATGAATAATTTCATGGTAAAAAGACAATTATTTCAGCTCATACTGGTCCAATTCAGGGGATTCTACCGCGAGCCCGGCGTGCTGTTCTGGGCAATTGGGTTCCCCATACTGATGGCCTGGGGACTCGGCATCGCCTTCAAGGCAAGCCCGGAGATAGTTCGCAAGGTGGCCATAGTAGAGAACAGCTCTGCCCGGGAGCACGGGCAGGGTATCCTTGCCGGTTTCCTGGATAGACAGACGAAAAAAATCGTCCCTGGAAAAGACGGCATGACCCGGTATATCAAGGTCATGGAAGACAAGAAGCTCGGCAAGACAACATACGACTTCATATCAACGGACTGGAAAAACGCGATCCTGCTCCTCAAAAGGGGAAATGTTTCCCTTATCCTGAAGGAAGAGGGCGGCAGGGTAACATACCACTTCGATCCCGCCAACCCTGAAGCCAGGCTGGTGCAGCTTCAGGTGGCGGCCATGATCGGCGGGAGGAACATGCTGGAGGAATCGCAGGAGGTGATGCCGATGACCCTTTCGGGCACGAGGTATATCGATTTTCTGATTCCAGGGCTTATTACCATGGGTATCATGATGTCGTGCATGTGGGGCGTCGGCTGGTCGATAATCGATAACCGTTCAAAGAAACTGCTCAGGCGCATGGTCGCAACCCCCATGAGGAAATCCAACTACCTTATCTCACTGTTTGCTGCCAGGCTTATCCTGAGCCTTATCGAGGCCGTCCTTATCTTCCTCTTTGCCTACTGGTATTTTGATATGAGGATTCAGGGGAGCATACCGGCCCTGATACTCATCTGCGTGGCGGGGAACATCGCCTTTACGGGAATAGCCATACTGTCCGCCTCAAGGACCTCCAAGCCCGAAATAGGCAACGGGATTATCAACGCGGTCACAACGCCCATGCTGGTCCTATCCGGTGTTTTTTTCAGCTACCACAACTTCCCGGACTGGAGCATCCCGGTTATCAAAAGGCTGCCCCTGACAATGCTGGCCGATACGGTCCGCAGTATCTTCAACGAAGGTGCAGGCCTTGCCGAGGCCCTTTTGCCGTCACTTGTCCTGACTCTATTGGGGATTTTCACCTTTGCCATTGGTCTGAGGATATACAAGTGGTACTGAAGTTATCCCTGTCCCTCCGGCATCTATATATTTCTATTTTACTTATGACCGGAATGTATCATTGAGGACTTATCGTGAAGTAATGTTTAAAAGCGTAAGCATGGCTTAATTTCCCTGAATCAGTTCTCCTGGTCAGGCGAGGCCATGACCTTTTTCTAAAGGGGATATCTTTTTAAAAATTCCAGAAGACTCTGCCATGACTTAAAATTAGAGGTTTATGCCTGTAAACCCATGTAAATTCCCTGTGAACATGTTAAACCTCTAATTTTAAGTCATTACTGACTAACGTGGTAGATATCCCCTTGTGGAAAGGGTGATGGCCGAATGACTGACTTTAAGACTGAATTGTCCCATGCATACGCTTTTGAGCGTTACTAATCGTGAGCTTGCAGAGGAGATGTGGCTACTCCCCAGGCTAATTCCAGCTTGAAGGATCAGAAAGGAGAACATGTATGAAGGAAGTTAAAGGAAAAGTCGCCTTTATTACGGGCGGCGGGAGCGGGATGGGTCTCGGCATGGCCAAGGCCTTTGCCGCAAAGGGTATGAAGGTCATCCTGGCAGATCTGCGTCAGGAGGCCCTTGATGAGGCCATTACCTATTTTAAGGAGAAAAACCTGCCAGCCCATGCCATCAGGCTGGATGTAACTGACAGGGGGGCCTATGCGGCAGCTGCGGACGAGGCGGAGAAGGTGTTTGGCAAGATCCACGTGCTGGTGAACAACGCGGGTGTCGGAACCATGGGCCCTATACAGAACTCGACCTTTAATGACTGGGATTTTGCGGTTGGTGTTAATCTGGGGGGCGTGATCAACGGTATCGTCACCATCCTGCCGCGTATCCTAAAACACGGTGAAGGCGGACATGTCATCTCCACTTCCTCGACAGGCGGCTTTTCAGCCGTGAGCGGAGCAGGCATTTACTGCACGACCAAATACGCGGTAGCGGGGATGATGGAGACCCTGGCATCTGACCTTCAGGGCACGGGAGTCGGGGCCTCGGTCTTTTTCCCCGGTCCGGTGGCGACCAATCTTCCCTTCACTTCCTGGTCAACAAGGCCTGATCACTTTAGGAATGAAACCGAGCCCCAAATGCCTCCACGGCCCGGAGAGGGTGGGAAAGGACGTCCGCCCTTTGATCAAAGCACGTTCATGGACCCCCTGGAGGCCGGGGAGCGCGTCCTCAGCGGCATCATGCACAACGACCTCTTCATTATGACTCATCCGGAATTCATGGACGGGATCATGGCCCGCAACGAGGCCTTGTTACGCTCCATTCCGGATGAACCCCCCGATAAAAAGCGGCACGAAACGCTTAAAAATTTCGGGACACTCCTCTACAACCCGATCTACGACAGTCAGAGAAATGTCGGACCCTTTAAGAGGACCGGGGACAAGGACTGATCCCGATTCATCGGTTTATGTGTTGATGAAATATTAATAGTCATTTCAATTAATTGAATATTTAATCGGCGGGGGCAGGAATGATGCCCCGGCACAATTCATAAAGGAGGAGCCATGAAAGATTTCAAGGGAAAGGCCGCATTCATTACAGGAGGCGGGTCGGGTCTGGGTCTCGGCCTGGCAAAGGTATTTTCAGAGGCTGGATGCAAGGTCGTGATCGCCGACATCCGCCAGGACCATCTCGCCGAGGCCATGGAATACTTCAAGGACAAGGATGTCACAGTCCATCCCCTTAAACTCGATATCACAGACCGGGAGGCCTACTCGCAGGCGGCCGATAAGGTGGAAAAAATCTTCGGCGGCCCTCCGGACCTGCTCTTCAACAACGCCGGCGTCAATACCTTCGGACCCACCGAGGCCTCCACCTATGAGGACTGGGACTGGGTAATGGGGGTGAATCTCTTCGGGGTGGTCAACGGCATGCAGACCTTTGTCCCCCGCATGATCAAGGCCGGAAAAGGAGGATACATCGTCACGACATCCTCCCTCGCCGCCTTCCACGGGGGCCCTGGCGCGGCCATCTACAGCGCGGCCAAGGCAGCCGTCAACAACATGATGGAAAGCTATCGCATAGCGCTGGAGCCCTATGGTATTGGTGTATCCCTCTGCTGTCCGGCAAACATCAAGACGAACATTTATGAGGCCACCAAGACCAGGCCAGAGCACCTTAAAAAAACAGGCTATCTGGTCAATGAGGATTCGATAGCCTCCATGCAGCGGTTGCAGGCCAGCGGTATGGAGCCCGTGGTCCTGGCCAACCACATCAAAAAGGGAATCGAGGAAAATCAGCTCTACATTATCCCCTACCCGGAGGCAAAAGAGATGCTGGAGAGGCACTTCAAGGAAGTCCTCGATTCCATACTGCCCGAGGAGGCGGACCCGGAGGGCGTGAAGACCCGCATGGAGGCCATGATGAACTGGATGAAGGATCCCGGTGAGAGCTTCGGCAAGGCCGCCCCTGAATTGACCTGGGTGAAGGCCCGCAGGCCGCAACCGCCTCCTGAAAGGAAATAAGGATATAGTAAGTTTAACGCCCTGAGCGTTACCTTCTTTGAGCCCTGTGTCTTGTTAGCGATCCCGCCTTACGGGGAGGTGTCATTTGTACGGCGGATCATGAATGACCAAGATTCACCTTACAGGGCTTCCATCTTCGATTTAGTTTGACTTACCTCCCAGTTTCCCGTTCTTTTCAAGTTCATCGGCGACATATCCGAGCCCCAGGGGTTCCAATGCTGACCTGGTCGGGTACCCGGTGGCCGTATCCCAGCCCTGGAGGCGGTAGAATAGTGTCTTGAACTCATCGAATTTGTCCCTGTCCAGCGTTCTATGGGAATAGCCATAGTAATCCCATTTTCCGTTCTCCTTCCCCGGCATATAGGCGTTGGGGACCTCAGCGGGGAAAGGGGGCTGCCTCTCATATACGCTGTCAGCGAAATGGACCATATCCCTGTGACGGCCCTGAAGAGTCCAGATTGCATGATCCAGATTCCATACCTTGCGGCCCAGGTTTATCCCGTCCAGAAACGTAAACTCCTTTCCAGTTACCGCCTTTACATATCTCGGCTCGACAATGCCGGTTGATCCCATGTTATCGGGCCTGTGAATATTTACAAAATCGGGCCAGCGGGAATCGCAGAAGAGCATGGATTGTTTCCAGAACCGGGTGTAGTACCGGTGCCAGGACACCATTTTTGCCATGTGCCCGGAATAGATGTTTTTCTCGCTGAAATCGAGCATATCAAGATCTCCCTGAAAGGGAACCATCTTGTCGGTTATGATTTTCACCACTTCTTCGGCAGGTAAACCGGGTTCTCTACCCGAGCTCTTTGCACTGGAAGCCTCATGTTTGATCCAGTCAAAATCGTGCTCATTAATGTCCCTGTCGCCTAACAAGGTGCCGTAACCCCAATAGACCTGGGCCCGTGGCTCCTTGTGTAGCGGTATTCCCCAGTAGGGAAAGGCGAGGATGCCGCTATCCAGGTCCTTTTTTCTTCTTCCCCATTTCTCCGCCGCCCTGACAAATCCGTCTAAGAGATCTCTGCCGAACTGACTTTCATTGCCTTTACCATCATTGCCATAAGCCATCATCTTCACGAATTGCTCGACAAACTCCCTGCTGCCATACTTGCCGAAATCGAGAGGGCAATCAGGGATCTTGTCTGCCTTTAGCTGACGAGTCCGCAGTAGAATAAAGACATACAGGAGACCAAAAAGCATTTCCGCGGCATTAAGGCCGTATCGATTAATCAGATCACTGGCTGCTCGTTGGATATCAAGGCTTCTGGCATCCCAGTAGAAGGCGGAAGCAATGCAGGATGCCTCATTGCCCGAGGTGTCTTTGTACCTGGCCCGGCAACCGGAGTGGCACCCCATACAGGCCTGGGGTCTTTGGCCGATTCTGGGGCGGCCCTTTTTCCACAGTACAATGGGAGCCGGCGGGCTCTGGAATTGAAACGTGCCCCAGGTCTGTTTCAACCGGGTGAGATCAAAGCCGTAATTCTCCTTGTGCCACAATCGTGTGGCCAGGAGCATCCTGGGATCATCGATTTCCACGTGCCCGGTTCCGATCACACTGATGGCCTTGAGATTTTTGGCCCCAAAGACAGCCCCGAAACCACCCTGACCCGCCGCGTTACCGGCATCGTGTATCAGGCAGGCCAACCGGCTCCTGTTTTCGCCGGCCGGCCCAATGGTTACCACTGCCGGACGCTGGGTCGTCTTACCGCCTTTTTCTCCGGAGGGACTTTTCCAGTCGCCATATTTACGGCCCGCAGCCACTTCCTCCCAGATGGTTTCCTGGCAATCCCAGGTCTCCTTGCCCCAGAGCGACAAGGTCGCGCAGTCCCTTATCCGGACATCTCTGTCTCTGATGTCGATCCAGACAGGCTTATCTGCCTTTCCCTGGATGACTATCCCATCCCACCCGGCAAACTTGAGCATGGCTGAAAATCTCCCCCCGAGATTGCTTCTTGTAAACCAGCCGATAGGATAGGATTGAACACCTATTCCCTGTACCTCTGTCCTGCCCGAGGCTGCCGGAACCAGGGTCCCTGATAGGGGGGAGGTCATTAGGGTAACCACGTTGGAGGGATGGAAGCCGTCAATGGTTTTGTCTTTGACCAGGTCAAAAAAGATAGCCGAGCCCATACCGTGCCCGCCCATCCAATGCTGGTATTTGCTGGTGGGTAAGGAGCCGACTTTTCCTTCGGTCAAATCCAGTCTTAATATTTTCCCGGCATAGCCCTTCATTCCCTATTTCTCCAGATTGATTATTTAATCGATAGGGTAACCGAGCTTCCCCCAATTCCGGTCCCGCAGGTTGACCTTGTATCCATCGTCCCCTTTTTGTATGGGGATTTTCTTTGTAAACCTGATGGCGCCCAGAGGACAGACCTCCACACAGGCCTGTTTCCCGCCAGGTCCTCCGCCTGCATCATCCCAATGAAAAGGGGCATTGGCACATAGATCGCATTTTCGGCTCTTCTCCCTGCCCCCATAGTCTCTATCGGGGGCAACGAACGCCCTGCTCGGTGTATAAGGGCAGGCATCATAACAGGCGCCGCAGCCGATACATTTCCCTTTATCCACCATCCTCACGTTGCCATGCCTGGCGTTTGCCTCCAATGCACCAGTAGGACAGACTTTTACGCAGGGGGGCTCCAGGCATTGACGACAGTGCTCTATGGTCAAATCATCAGGAAAGGGATCAAAGGAATTTTGTATTATCTGGATTCGAGATAGGGACAGGCTCTCGACGCCTTCATGAACAAGGGAACAGGCCAACATACAGCTCGCGCATCCCTGGCATTTCTCCATATCCACCAGGAGATAACCTCCTGAAGGCGGGATATCATCCGACCCATAAAGACGGTATCCGGTTCCAGCCACCAAGATAATCGTCCCCGTGACTTTGATGAATTGTCGTCGCGTTATATTTGTGTTTTTTCCCCTTCGACTATTCATCGAACCAGCTCTATTGGAGCATCTCCGCAATCCTGGGACGAGTCAACCTAATTCGCTCGTAATCCAGTTGCAGGCCAAGGGGACCAAACACGACGGCTTGCAGGTAGTCGTAGATGCCTCTGGCATCATCAAACGGACCTGCGACGGCATCCAGTGCAGTGCTCCCGGCGTTGTTCCTTAAGTTCTTGTCAGCGCCATTTTTCAGGAGGACCTCGACAATTTTGGTCCGGCAAAGCAAGGCGGCGGTGATAAGCGCGGTTGATCCCTCGTTGTTTCTGGCGTTCACATCAGCCCCAGCCTCGACCAGCGCCCTGGACACTTCAATCCGGTCAAACACTGCGGCAACGATCAAAGGAGTTGATCCCTCGTTGTTTCCTGCGTTCATATCAGCCCCGGCCTCAATCAAGGCCTTGAGCGCCTCGTTCTGACCGAACACTGTAGCGATAATCAGTGGGGTCGCGCCACTCATCGGATCTCTTTCATCCAGATCCGAGCCGGCCTTGATGTGCTGTTGAATCGCTTCAAGATTCCCCTGCATGGCCGCCTCATGGAGCCCCACGCTGGGTGGGGCTGCTCTTGCCGCAGTCCCGTATATGCATACGATCAAAATTAAAATGCAGAATGCTCTTTTACCCATCTCATTTTCTCCTTTATTAATGTTTTGGTTCGATCCGCTTGATGGAAATTAGGGGTAAGCCAGATCGCGTATTCGAATGAGCAATCCATGACGGCAATTTAACAACCACCTCTGTGGCTTAAAATTTCCTTCTTTATTAGGGAGCCACGCGGTCGGTTAACAAAATTCTATAGTTACATGATGTCGATGGCATTTGACAAATGATTTATGGCAGCATCCCGGATATGTTTTGCATTGTCTGTATTGATATTATTTTCGTTGTAAGTCATCATGAAAGAGATTTTATCTCCGACGGTAATTACCCCGATTAACTTCTCATTTACATCGGAATAGACTGCCGGGCCGTAAACACTACCCAGCCTTAGTTTTCCATAGACGGAGGGCATGTTTATCCTACCTACATTGGTAATAGAATAGCCGTAGGATACCCTGTTAAAATTCATCATCTTCACTAACATGTTTGATAACCTGCTTTTTATAAGACCATACTTGCTGAAATACAGCGAATCGAGAAGGGTTGGATTCATCAAATCAGCGATAAGCATCCTGAATAGCTCGGTCTTTTCGAGTTCGGTTCTGATGCTGTGATGAATATTGACAGCGTTCTCCCAGAAACCCTTTCCCGGATTATATTTCAATCGAACCGTGAGGGATGAGGCGTAGAAACCAAAACATTCTCCGACCGGGACCGAAAGCTTATCTCTTGTGTTTACTGCCATTCCCGATCTCCGGTGATAAGCCCTCAAGGGGGACTGCACCTCGTATTGGGCTGCCAGGAAAGCCGTCCACAGCGCCGTGTTCACGGTGACCTTTTCTTCCCTACTGCGCGAGACCACTGCCCTGGTCATTTCTTCGGATAAAATCCACGTTAAAAGTCTTCTGTCCGCGTTATGCTCCCAGAAAACACGGTGCAGGCTTGCCATATCATTATGATCGAATCGAATGTTTTTTTTCGCCCACCGCTTATTCATCATTTTAATGATTTTTCGCTGAACAGGTTTTATTCGCGGAGGGCTGGACACGGTATCATTGTCTATTACCGGTGGATCAGGCAGGATCTCCACCTTGCGGTCATACTCTCCTAAGAGTTGAAGGATGTCCTTAATCAGATATATTAAGGACATGCCGTCACAGACAATATGGTGCGCGCATATGATCAGTTCCGAAACATCGGGGGAATGAAGCAGAATAAAGCGTGCCAGCGGTCCTTTTTCCATTGGAAAAGGGATATTAAATTCCGCCTCGGATTTTTCGATCCACTGGTTTTCATTTCGTCGCGGCACTACCTCGGGATTGAATTCAGGGACCCCTTCGGTTACGAACCAGGCGGCATCATGCTCGTCGACAACCACCCGTGCGGCTAACAGCGCATGCCGCGCCCTCAGCCTGTTAAGCACCTCCGACAATCTTTCAGGATCAACATAGCCCCTGATGCCGGCGACCATGACCACGTTGAACGGCAGCATCAGCATTGACCGTTCGCCTCCACCTAACCTCCGGTTGAAACCGTTTCTACTATATTTATCCATTATTCTCTCACCCTAAGAATTCTGACAGGTTAATAGATTTTATGTTCCCGCCCGGGAAAGGGAGATCAAGATTGCATCCGAAGACCGGAGATCTTGATTGGCTTCATTGAAATTTTCCTTTTCTCATTTTAAATTTCGCTGACTGGTTCGTGGGTGTCTGCGGTAGCTAAGAAATATGAATATCCATCCCAGAACAAGTTCTATCATGATGCGGGAGGCAAAGGAGGCGGCCTCTGCCTGAAGCCCGAACCGGATCATTTTCTCCGGATAGAGCCCGAATGTTTTAACCCCCATTAACGGACAGAGGTTGTAGGTGGCCATAGCAAAAAAGAAATAGCCTATAAGACGGAGGTCCGAGGAAGCCCTGTCGTATTCTCCTAAACGGCGTCGCTCATCAGCCCATCTTATTAAGATAAACATCAGTAAAACGGTAATGAGAACGCCCCCCAAGCCAAAGAAAAGGGAATAGGGCCCGGGCACAGGCACATAGGCCAGCAGAATATACAGGATGCCGCCGCTTATCATTAGCCGGAAGCGGGTCGCCGGGATTGACGCCCTCAACAACACACCAATGCCGACGAAAAAGATCCCAAGCTTGAATGAATAGGCCCAGACAAGGTACCGGATGATTTTCCATACCGGGACTGCCTGGGCGACATCCCCAATTGTGCCTTGCCCTGCTTCCAGGCTGGACAGGTAACCCGGCAATACAAGATACCGTCCTAAAATGGCATTAGTAAGAAAGACAACACCAATGCCAATCCAGATTAAGGATAATCTTTTATTCATTTTGGCTCCGTGACTCAATCAAATGAGCACATTATTGATCATTCTTTCTCTTCACTTTTCGGTAAATGTATCTTTTGATAGAGAGAGCACCACCACAGCAGACCGCAGGCTGCCAAGAAAACACCTAAACCGCCAAAAAACCCCGCAAAAAAGATACCGATCGTCCCTAAATTTCCCATTTTTACCTCCTAAATATAATCGCTCTTTAAAGGTTATTATTCATTTCTATCCCTTTAATCCTTTATCCATATCGTATGGTTCACCCGTCCGAACTGCTTCATTTCCGAGGCAAGACGTAATCCCAGTGTACTTTTGCCTATCAGGTCATCTCTTGTTATCCAGTGGATGTGGATGCTTGTATCAGTAGCAACCGAGACGCTATGATATATTTCAAGACCTTTTATGCCCCCCTTTTGTTCCTTTTCGGTAACAGTCTGTTTGAATTCTTTGAGCTTTTCAGGTTTTAAGCTTAATGAACGCAGTTCTATGATCTCAATCCAATTCATCTTTCTATCCTGTTTAAAGGTTTACCGTTGTTTTGACATCAACAGGCCCGTTTTTAGAAAGCCGGAAATCACAGTAATCCGCGCCTTCCGCGAGTACCATTGTTCTTTTAAGGCCATAATCGCAGCATTCGGCGAAGTTTTTATCAATAAGGCAGACATAAGGCGCGAATTCTTCCGCCCCCATCTCTTTCAGGAAAGTAAGTTTGGCGCACTTTTTCATATTTATTCCATAATCGAATGTTTCACCATCGCCTTCCACATAATCCCATTGATCAGCCATTTTTTTTGCTTTATGGTCTTCTGCCAGCCTTTTAAAACTGTTTTTCATTCGTTTGCTAAATGTAGACCACTTAAGTATTTTCCTGAGTAATCCAGGCATGCTCATCAGCGTTACTCTATTAAAGTCATTGCAAAGAACCCATATATCCGCTATTTTTTCCTGATTCTTCAGTACTCGATAAAAGGCCAGGAATATGACCGTTAACAACATCTGTCTTTGCAAAACATCTATCTTTCCGACATATGGGATGTGAGGCAATAGGTTTTCATATTCTGCTTGCACCTTATCTAAAACCTGTCTTCCAATTTCAGGGCCATACTTTGAAAAGACGGCCTTTTTTCCGTTTCTTGCGGCCCTTTTGAAAAAGTTCATGCAGTATCTTTTTTTGCTTAGATAATAATTTTCAATGTCAAAATAATTATCAGTTTTTGCAGTCATCTTTGATTCCTCATTTTTACTATTCCCGATCAAGTTCACCTTTTGACATTGCTATTACCATGCCAAAATATCAGATGCGGTAATATCAGATAGTTAGAGGTTTGAATACTATTGAACTGCCGAAAATGGCAATATTATATTGCCATTTTCGGCAATTGATGCGACAATCGCCATATTTGGCAATAATTATCAACCATTTGAATAAACTATATAATTATGGAAGTTTATAGTTATGGATGAAAATAATTTTTTCCGGCAGGCAACATTGCGGATATGCGGGCATCTGGAGATCGAAAAGGGGATGTCTTTCTGTCTTAGGTTTCTCGAATCCTTTATCCCCGTGGAGACAATGTATTTGCAGTTATATGAGTTAGGCCTGGGCGCCATGCGGGTCATTGCCAGGGCCACTGTAAAAGAAGGGACAAGGATAGATGTCCTGAATCCTTTCACCAATGAAGCCAAGGAATCTCTCGCCAAGCGAAGGATCGATCTGGAAAAATCCCGAATGCCGGATGTGATGATAATCAATCACCCGGAGTCGGAACCCATAAGCCGGACAATGCTTGAATCATTGGGAGAAGAGATGGATTCATCCGTTTTGGTAATGTCCCTGATTATGGATAATTTACCTCTTGGTGGTTTAGTATTAATTGCAAAGGGAAATAATCAATATACTGATGAGCATGCCCGGCTCCTTTCTCTGCTGAAAGAACCTTTTTGCATTGCAATGTCCAATACACTCAAACATCAGGAAGTGATTGACTTGAAGGACATGCTGTCCGATGATTTTAAGTACTTCAATCAGGAACTTTTACATCTTTCCGGGGATGAAATAATCGGCGAGAACTTTGGTCTTAAGGGAATCATGGAGCTGCTAAGACAGGTGGCGCCTATTGACAGTCCCGTCTTGCTTTTAGGCGAAACCGGTGTGGGGAAGGACGTTATCGCCAATGCAATTCATTATTCTTCTTCGAGAAGAGACGGTCCCTTCATCAGGGTTAACTGTGGTGCAATTCCTGAAACACTTATGGATAGTGAGCTCTTTGGGCACGAAAAAGGGGCTTTTACCGGGGCATTAAACCGGAGAAGGGGCCGTTTTGAACGGGCTGACAGGGGGACGATATTCTTGGATGAGATAGGGGAGTTGCCTCCTCAGGCCCAGATAAGACTGCTGAGGGTTGTTCAGGCAAAGGAGATTGAACGAGTTGGAGGCACAAGACCGATTAAGGTAGACGTAAGGATAATAGCGGCCACTCACCGGAACCTGGAAGAGATGATCCAATCAGGCCGATTCCGTGAGGACCTTTGGTTTCGGCTGAACGTGTTTCCGATTATAATACCTCCACTCAGGCAGAGAAAAGAGGATATCCCGGCACTTGTGAATTATTTCATAGAAAGAAAATCCAAGACGCTGCAATTAAATTCTTCACCCAAGTTGGCTGTTGGGGCTGTTGAACGGCTCATGGCCTATAGATGGCCTGGTAACGTCCGGGAATTGGAGAATGTTATTGAGCGAGAGCTTATCCTGAACAAAGATGGTCCTTTGATGTTCAATCAGGTCATCCAAACTATTGAGGAGGCTATTGTATCCCCTGAACCTATTCATGACAATGAGCTTTACAACCTTGATGAGATCGTTTCGAGGCATATTCAGAGAGTACTAAAAATAACAAATGGGAGAGTTCATGGAAAAGGCGGGGCTGCTGAATTGATGGGAATAAATCCGAGCACCCTAAGAAACCGCATGGACAAATTGGGGATTCAGTATGGCAGGCAAAAAAATAGGAGAATCAGATAGGTCTTTTTGTTAAAAGATAGTCATATTCTGTCTGACCGATTTCAAGGGCATCTTTGGAAATTAAGACATATAAAGGGCCTATCCGGAGGGGATTATCTATGAAGACCCATGTAGAACCCCTCTCAGCCTGGGGTCAAGGGCATCTCTTAGACCGTCACCCACCATGTTGAAACTGAACACGACAAGCATAAGCGTAAACCCCGGGGCAAAAGAGAGCATGGGCGCCTTCATAAGATAATCCCGGCCATCACTGACCATGCTGCCCCAGGCGGCGAGGGGCGCTTCCACACCTATGCCCAGAAAACTGAGGCCGGCCTCGGCCAAAATGGTTGCGCCCAGCATCATGGTCATCAGAACGATCAGGGGGGGAAAGCAATTTGGAATCAGGTGGCGCACCATAATATGCATGTTGCCGGCGCCCATGGCCCGTTCCGCCATGATATAGTCGTTTTCTTTGCCCGTGATAACCTGGCCGCACATCAACCTGGCATAGATAGGCACCAGACCGACCGTGAGGGCAATGATGACGTTTTTAATTCCGCCGCCAAGGAGGGCCGCTATAACGAGTGCTAACAGAATCATTGGAAAAGCCATGAGGGCATCTACCAGCCTCATGATAACCGTATGGACCCAGCCGCCGTAATACCCGGCAACCAGCCCCAGGCCCACACCGATTATCGCCGCGGTGAAGACCACGATTAAACCGATCATCATGGAGGTCCTTGATCCGTAGATTATGCGGCTGAGGGTGTCCCTTCCAAGGGCGTCCGTACCCAGGAGGTGTTCCTTGCTCGGGCCCAAAAGCCCCTGCCCTAAGGATGGCTCATAGGGATCATAGGGGGCTACAAGAGGGGCAAGGATAGCCACGATGATAATGGCCAGGAGCACGACAATCCCGAAAACCACAACCCCGCGTCCGAAAAACACCCTGCAGAAGCGTCGAAACTCACTCAACCCGGGTGTTGTCTCGGGATCTTCCCCGCGGGCATTATTTTCGGGCCTCTGCATCACAGGCTTCCTATTCATAACGCACCCTGGGGTCAAGCCATCCGTAGGCAAGATCCACGATAAGGTTTGAAAATACAGCGGTCATGGCAATGATCAGGGTTACACCCTGTACATAGGGATAATCCTGGTTAATGACTGAACTTACGGCCAGTCTGCCGAGACCCGGGATGACAAATATGGTTTCAATGAACACAGACCCGCCGAGGATGATCGGTATTCCCGTACCGGCCAGTGTAAGGATGGGGATTAGCCCGTTTTTAAGGGCATGTCTTACGATGATCATATACTCTGTCAATCCCTTGGACGCGGCGGTCCTTATATAATCCTGTCCCATGACCTCGAGCATGCTGGAACGGGTCTGGCGGGCCGATCCGGCGATGGGGAAAATGGCCAGGCAGAGGACAGGCATGATGATCTGCCGGGTGTTCAGCCAGAAGTCCTCAAACGGGGAGGTGTATCCCATGATAGGCAGCCATCCCAGATATAGACCGAACCCGTACATCATCATAATACCGAGCCAGAAATTGGGAACTGTTACACCCAGGTTTGCCAGCGTTGTTACCAGATTATCTATCCACGAACCCCTTCTCACCGCTGATATGACACCCGCCGGAATGCCGATGAGGTGGCCGATGATGAAGGCCAATCCCCCCAAATGGAGGGTTATGGGCAAGCGGCGGAGGAGTTCCTGTATCACAGGCTGACGGTTCAGAATCGACGTGCCCAGATTACCGCGCAGGACGCCGCTTATCCATTCAAGGTACTGAAATACCAGGGGCTTATCCAGTCCGAACTCATGCCTGAGTCTGATAATCTGTTCCTCGGTGTACTCCTGCTGCTCCGTTGCCGTAACCAGCAACAGAATAGGGTCGCCGGGTAAGAGACGCATGGCAAAAAACACGATTAAGGTGACCAGGAAGATGACTGATACGGCGTGTATCAGCCTCCGGAGGATATAAGTTGACATGGCAACCCACCACTTCGGTCTTGAAAGTATTTAAAAGACGCAGTTGATGTTGACTTGGATGTTCCACAGACAGGCAGGGCGCGAATATCACCCCGCCTGTCTCGGATTACGACGGACCTGATGCCGGGCTATTTGCTCATCCACACGTCCTCAGGGTTAAAGTATACGGGGAATCCCCTCTCAACAAAACCACCCCCGTGGACGTATTTCTGCAGCGCGTAGCCCTTGCCTCCTTCATAGACGGGGATAACCATACAGTCGTCAAAGGCAATCTTATTCACTTTTTTCATTAGATCGACGTTCGGCATCAGGGAATTCAGAGACTCCAGCAGGGCGGCGTTGAATTCATCCGATTTCTTGGTACTCACAAACCATCCGGACTCATCGCTATAGAACAACAGCCATAGGGTGAAATTCCAGTTGGCAAAGGCCGGTATCGGCTGCATTATGAGGCCTTCCCAGGTCTTGCGATTCATGACCGGCGCATAGGCGGCGTGTTCCCAGTATTCTATACGCGTGTCAATCCCCACTTTGTTGAGAAAGGACTGGACAGCCACGTTGACATCCTTGTTGATCATGACGGGCGCCGGGTACAGGGTTGTCTTGAAACCATTCGGGTAGCCCGCCTGGGCCAGCAATTGCTTGGCCTTTTCAGGATTGTACTTCCGGCCGACAAAACCGGGTTGAAAGGAGGCATTGTCCGGTGGTGCGATCTGGTAAGGGGCATTCCACATGCCATAGCCCAGACCTTTGGCAATGGACTCGCGATCGATCGCATACTCCACGGCTTCCCGTACCCTTTTATCCTTGTAGGGGGAATCCGAATTGGCACTGCTCGGGAACAGGGAGAAGGTCGCCTGATGCTGGGTTATGGTTTTAAATCCGAGGTCCTGCATCTCGGCCGCTATTTTGCCCAGCTCCACAACCAGGGCGTCCCCCTCGCCGGCCTGCATGACGGCCTTTTGTGTGGTCTGGTCAGGGACATAGGTTATCTCATAGGCATCCACATAGGGCATATCCTTTTTCCAGTAGTTGGGATTCTTGACACCCCGGGCAC
Source organism: uncultured Desulfobacteraceae bacterium (assembly GCA_964526655.1). GTDB lineage: Bacteria > Desulfobacterota > DSM-4660 > Desulfatiglandales > HGW-15 > CAZGIZ01. The sequence continues at coordinate 26,056 of CAZGIZ010000056.1, forward strand.
CTACATCACGTTTGAAATAGTCGAACAGGAAGGGACCTGTACCCACGGGATTACTCCGCATCCATTCCAGGCCGTTTTTCTTGAATGCCGCTGGAGATACCATGAAATTGCCGTCCGCAAAGCCGTTCAGGGCGGTATTTCGCCAACTCTTTATTTTGACCCTGACCGTATCCTGGTCAAGGACTTCAACGGCCTCCCAGGTGGGTGCTCTCCCCTCATCCATCCACTTCTGCAAATTCCATGCTGCAGACTCGGCGTTGAAATCCGTTCCATCGTGAAATTTGATACCCTTTTTAAGCTTGAAAGTAATGGATTTCCCATTGGGTGCAATTTCATAGGAATCCGCCAGCCAGGTGTAATATTCCCCGCTGACTCTCTGCCTCAAAAGACCCTCGCAGAAGAGCTGGGTGGTCGCGACCATATCGCCCCTGATTTCCGGCGGCCAGCCTGGATTGCCTCCAGGGCTCAGGTCCAGAATCAGTCTGAAGGTGCCGCCGTGCTTTGGATTACCTTGGGACTCTGCATAGCTCATGGAAAACAGGCCGGCTGTGAATAAGATCATCAAAATTATTGTGAATAATCCCTTTTTCATTTTAGACCCTCCTCTCTTTGAGTTAAAAATCCCATGGAAAACGACCTTTTATTAATAATGCTGGCATCGGCCCTCTTCACCCCCCTTCATGAATTGAGTTTTTGATAAGAAGTCCCTTTTTTGTGGCTGGATGGTAGTTAAGTTGATAGAATTTAATTTTTTCCTCGTGGGAGTATAGAAAGATACCCATAACTTCCATCTCCTGGAAGCGGTCCTGCCTGGCTGCTCATTAAAGGCGAGAAGACCAAGTAGCCTGGCCCTGCAATTTAATGGATGGATCGGAAACCCTAAAAGGCCGCCTGCACAATCCATTTTTATGGCATTGCCAGGCGTGAGTCAAGCATAGACTTGATCAAGATATGCTTTTCTTTTTAATAATAGACAATAGAGCATGAGAGCATGACATTTTCCCCGGAAATTGAGTTACTCACCGGCGATGAACTTCATCGCCAGGTTATTCAGGAGGCCGTCTTAAACGCGGACCGGT
>CAZGIZ010000057.1:0-22266 GCA_964526655.1 uncultured Desulfobacteraceae bacterium
GATGGTTTTCTCATTCTTTCCATGCCTTGGATATATGGATTGGTCCCAGGTCAGGGTGGAAATATTGACTTTCATCGGATCTCCGTGTCAATTATAGTCTTTCAGTTGTTCCCTACAAATCGCATGCCATGTCATTGATTATAGACTATTTAAGAAATGGACTATCAGAAGGGATGCCTTATCCCCTATCGGTTTCAGATGATATCGTCCATATCCGGCAGGAATTGACAGGGGTCCAGGTAGGCATGTCTTGGGAAAAACATGCACAAAATGATGTGCCTGACGGCACAATTATCTGTGCAATGGGAGACACAACCCTGGAGGAGGCTTATCTAAGAAACATCAAAGAAAACCGGGTTGATTTCAGCCAATTTCAGGCGTATTTAAGGAAGGATCTCCACTTTAAATTGAATGATTAAAGTTACATTCACACTTTTCAAGCTTTCGTTAGCCCGGCAAAGATAGGATTCCAATGTGAACACATTTCTTTACGACACTATCGGAAAGAGATACAAAAATTATCGACATCCCGATTACAGGATAGCTGCTTCCATATCGAACTATCTTTCTGATTCCCTGAAAATTATCAATATCGGTGCAGGATTAGGGGCCTATGAACCCACTGATAAAAATATAGTAGCGGTGGAGCCCTCATCAGTCATGATTGGCCAGCGCATAAATAACTCAGTTCCTGTTGTTCAGGGGTGCGCGGAGGCTTTGCCATTTAAAGACAATAGTTTTGAATGTGCCCTATGCATTCTCACTATACATCACTGGTCTGATATCGAAGTCGGGCTCAGGGAGGCCCTTCGAGTTTCAAACCGGAAGGTATTGTTGTTTACCTGGATCGGTTTTGTGAACCATTTCTGGCTTCTTGACTATTTGCCTGAAATCAAGGTCATTGACGAGCCATTGTTTCCATCCGTTCAACAGTTGGCTTCATGGTTGGGGCCAGTTAATATAATAACGGTTCCTATCCCCCATGATTGCACGGATGGTTTCCTCTGTGCCTACTGGCGACATCCTGAGGCCTATCTTGATGCAAGGGTCAGAAGCGCGATTTCGACCTTTGCCCGCATCCGTGATATCAGTAAAGGCCTGGCTCGTCTCAAGGCGGATCTGGATAGCGGTCAATGGGAAAAGAGGTATGGTTATCTTTTAAAGGAAAAGGAAATTGATTTCGGATACCGATTGGTTGTTACCAGATGAAAATTAATTATGCGCAGGGCGGATATGGCCTCATATCAAGTCATTCCAGACAAAACCATCCATGAGCAAGGCCCTATATCAAAGGCATTTATGGATAAAGGGATTAATGGTCTTCATGATGCCTGCGGATATATTCTTCAACTGCCTTATGGAAGAACATCAGACAAAAGCGACTGGACGCTCGTTTTGATCGAGGGTCGGGGTACATGCAGTACAAAACATGCCCTCATCGCAGCTCTTGCAGCGGAATTGAAGCTGGATGTCCATTTGATGTTAGGTGTTTATCCTATGACGGAATCAAACACACCGGGGGTAGGTAAAGTATTGGATAATTCAGGGTACGATTTTTTACCGGAAGCCCATTGTTATCTTGAATACAAGGGTAAACGAATTGATATTACTGGTTTATCAAGTCCAAATGCCGAACCCATCAATGAAATCATTCTTGAAGAACGAATAGCCCCTGCACAAATCGGTAAATATAAAAAAGATTTCCATCAGAATTATATTAAACAGTGGGCAGGAAAATCGAAGTTTAGTGAAATTTGGTCGCTCCGGGAGGCATGTATCAAGGCATTGAGCAAGTGATCTCATGCTAAGCCGTGGGATTCTCAAGATCAGTTCCTGATATACTGGAAGCATGGCCTTTTTATGTTAAAGCTGGAGAATATATGTTTCATTTAAAGGAAAATTAGACCCTTGAAGGCTTTCAGGAATGGGGTTGAAAAGTGTGAGAAACTCATGATAGAGATAAGCGAGGTTATAATCAGGAGTAAACAATGAATGAGCAAGATAGGGTATTAACAGCTTTTTGCGGATTATATTGTGGTGATTGTCTCAGGTTTAAAAGCATGGCCTCGGATTTGGCTGATGAATTGTTGAACGAGTTGAAAAAAATTAATTTTGAAAATTATGCCAAAGTGAAAAAGAGCAGTGTGAAGGAGTTTGAGCGCTATCACGAAATGGTCAAGGCCATAGAAGCAATAATTAATCTGAAATGTAATACCCCCTGCAGATTGGGTGGAGATGGATGTGATGGACCTTGTGAAATAATAAAATGCGTATCTTTAAAAAAGCTTGAAGGATGTTGGGAGTGCGGTGAATTTGAAGAATGCGGGAAATTGGATTTTTTGAAACCCATTCATGGTGACGGCCCTATCAACAATCTGCGAAAAATCAGGAAACATGGTATTGCCGATTGGGCAAGGTACAGAGATAAGTGCTATCCATGGCTTTAATTGATTTTCCAGATGGCCGGAGGTGGGGCAGTCTCCTCCTTAGGAGACTGCCCACGCTCCGCACAAATGGTTTTAAGTCTTAGGAAAGAATCATTTGGCGATTTTGTTCAATGGACTGGAAAGGAGATTCTACCACTCCTTGAATTCCTGATTCAACATGGGGGCCATTATCTTTGCGTAGGTACCGTTTTCCTTGAGCTGATTGAGAAGCTTCGTCAGGATCTCTTCCACCTCTTTCCCCTCAGGCCCCTTTTTGACCAGAAAAGCGGCATCAAAGGTATCGAAATAGGTCCTTTTGATATTTTTGAGGCCTAATTGCTTGATCAGTCCGTCTGTCTCGGTCATGGCCATTATGTACCCGTCGATCCTGCCCATGTCCAGCTTCCTGAGGCTTGACTCCGCACCGGCTGAGATGTTCGTTTTAAAGCCAAAATGTTCTGCCAGAGGGGCCTCTGTCTCTACGTTGTAGTTACCCGCGTTACCGGGGTTGATTTCCTTATTGTTCTTATTTGTGTATAGAACAAAGATGGAATTAAAGATGGGCGCCTTAGAGTAGGCAAAGGGAAGCTGCGCTTCATCAACATATTTGCTTTTCAGCAGGGGCATAAAAAAGTCATAGGGTCTGTTCACGAGGTTATCGAGGGCCCTCCGAGCCGGATACACTTCAATTGAAATATTACCCGCCGTGTATAACTCGTCCATCGCCTTGACCAAGTCAACTATAAGGCCCTTATCATTGTCTTCAGTTAACAAGGGGAGGTTGGGCAATGTAGCTTTCAGGTCCCTTGCTTCTACCGAACCAATTAAAAAAAGCGAGATGCATAGTACAAGACACAATTGAATAACTTTTAAATATTTTTTCATCTTTTTCTCCTCTTATTATTATTATTTTTATCCTTGGCTCTGTAATGAGATCTCATTTGATCGCCTTTGACCAGGGTCCCTGATCGGCATTAAGGCCCTGGTTAACTCCATTGATTTTTTGCGCACACTGATATCTATCGGAAGATTGGCGCCTACTCTTTAATAAATTTATATTCCCTGTCGATGACTTTTAAACAAGTTGAAGGGCGGCTTTGAAAAGACCGGGGAGAAGTGAATTATCTCGGGTGCCATAGAAGCCGTGTAGCCCGATGAAACCTGGCCAGCATTCCATTCTTTTTGAGTTTTTCTTCAGGACCATGGCGTCAAAGACGCCGAGTCGTTTTGAATTTCTCTGTTTTTCAATAACCTTACGCTCACCCTTCATCCATCTGAACCCCTTGAGGATTGCATCCTGGTATCCCTGAGGATCATCCCGATGTTCTGCCAGGATCTGCGCGCTTTTCATCCGGCCCGCTGTTATTCCTGCTCAAGTTCTGACTTAATATGCCGATATATGTATGGATATAATGGACAGGGCATAGGAGATCATGAAATGGATTACCGTCGGATCTTTCATGTTATGGCAACAGTAAATTACTATATTGCTGCGGTTCTTCTCATTGTTGCGGGCGTTTTTAAGATGGCAGATCCCTATCCCGGTGAGATAATGGGAGGGCTTCTGGAACGGTATATCATAACGGCGACCGGCTACAGGCTCATCACACTCCTCCAGCCCTGGTTTGAAATAGGGATTGGCCTATTCGCGTTTATCGGCTGGAGAGCGGAGTATACAGCCAAGGCTTTGGGGCTGATCTATCTGTTCTTCGGTGGGCTGATTCTCTATGTGTCTGAAGGCCATTTGACATTGCCATTGGGTTGCGGATGTTTCGGGGCCGGCGAAACGCCCGTTTATCTGCTATTACTGCGAAATGCACTGATCGCCCTGTTTCTTTTCTTCTTCAGGGGCCATCATCAACACTGGACCCTTAGCAATCTAATACAACCTGCCGTGCGATAGCGCCTTTTACTTAGGCGCCAAGTCTCCTTCCGTCACTATAGGTTTTGTTTCATCTTCAGGTTTGCGCACGTACCGGGTTGTCAGAGTAATATCCATAAAGACAATGGGCTTGCCGATTCTCCGGAACTCCAGAGGTGTATGGACCAACCCGGCGGGCACGTGCACGAAACAGCTTTCCGTGATGACCAGTTTTTCCTGTTCCCCTTCAGGCCCCAGATAGAGCCAGACCTCAGCGTCAAAGTCGTTGACGCGGGTCGCGTCAGCCCCCTGGAATGCCAGGAATTGATCGAAATCATGTGAATGGGGGTCATTAATCATGAGGAAGGGCTCGGTCACGCAGAACCAGTCCAACTTGAAGGCGGAGCCCCATTCTCTCCCGTGGATATGAAATGTAGGCGCTGTTATCTCCGGATGGATCTCTTTAAAGTCTCTGATGGGTGAACCTTTGTAATATTTGGCATATTTTCCCGAAGTCATTCTTCCTATCCTTGTCTTTTATTAACTTTAATTTATAATCTCCTTTACCTTCTGTGAAAGTTTTTTTAAATCGAACGGCTTTTGGATAAAACCGGCACATCCTTTATTCATTATCTCGGTCGCCTGGCCGTTTAAACTGTATCCGCTTGAGAGAAGGACCTTTACATCCTTATTTATCTCTTTCAATCTATCAAAGGTTGTTCCCCCTCCCATATCCGGCATTACCATATCGAGGAGAACAAGATCAATTGAATTCCTATTTTCCTGATATATTTTTAGCGCCTCTTCACCGCTTCTTGCCGTTAATGCCACATATCCTAGTTTGGCAAGCATCTGCTCACCAGTGTAAAGAACAATGTCTTCATCATCCACAAGAAGGACAGTCCCCGCGCCCATATAAAGTGCATCGGAAGGCACCCTATTCTTCGCCATAATCTCATTTGTTGCCGGTAAATATATATTGAAAACAGTCCCTTGTCCCTCTTTTGAGCTGACATCAATATATCCGCCATGACCCTTGACGATTCCGTAGGCAGAGGCCAATCCAAGGCCAGTTCCTTTTGCGAGGCCTTTTGTGGTAAAGAAAGGTTCAAAGATACGTTCCATTGTCTTTTTATCCATGCCTATGCCAGTGTCACGTATTGACAAGAGCACGTAATTTCCGGATTTGGGTGTGTAGGACTTATCCCGTATATCCTGATCAGTGAGATTGACTGTCTTTAAAGAGATCTCCCCGCCTTCGGGCATTGCATCACCCGCATTGACATAAATATTCAGCATTGTCTGTTCAATTTGACCCTGGTCCGCCAAAACCCCGAAGATTTTGTCAGTGAGATCCAGTTTAATCTTTATATCTTTTCTGGTGGCGCCAAAAATTTCCGACGTCTCTTTTGCCAGGGTGCTAAGATTGACCGGCTTTACCTCGTATTTCCCTTCTCTGGCGTATCCAAGGAGTTCGTTTGTTAATTTTGATCCATTTCTTACCAATTTTTCAATATTTGTGAGGTTTGAATAGTAGGGATGACCGGAATCGATTTCCGTAAGCGCTATAGAGACATTACCCTGAATCCCCATGAGCAGGTTATTGAAGTTATGGGCTATGCCGCCGGCCAAGGTCCCCATGGACTGCATCTTTTGGGCCTGTATAAGCTGTCTCTCCAAAATCTTCCGGTCTGTAATATCGAGCATTGACAGGATAAGCCTCCTTTTGCCGTTGTAGATAATAGAAGAGGCGCTGATTTCTACATCGATTCCCTCCCCCCCTTTCCTGATCATCCTGGCATGAAAAACTCCATTATTTAATTCGTATCTCAGGTTGGACAGGATGCTGGAAAGCTCGGTTCCGGGGAAGGGGTTATCAAAGATCTCTTTCAAGGACATTCTCTTAAGCTCATGCAGGCTGTAACCCGTAAGTCCCTGATACCTTGGGTTTGCATAATAATGGACATCATCCTGTATTATCGCTATGCCGTTGTTGGAATATTCGGACAAGGCCCGGTAATTTGCCTCGCTGTATTGCAGTTTTTCGTAATTAAGGGCGCCGTGGATTAAAATTGTAACAAAGCCGGCGATAACATTAAAAAGGTAGACATCGTTCGGCTCAAACATAGCCTCCTCAGAATGGCTCAAATTTATTACGCCGATAGATTCGCCTTCGATCATCAATGGAACGGAAAGCAGGCTGTTTATCTTGATTTGATTATCGGCGTCGAGAACAAAAGTGTCGGATTCCTCCGAACTTTTTATAAGAACGGGCTTTTTTTCGGTCAAGGCCCTTCCGGCTATGCCCTCTCCAGCCTTGAAGGTGTATACTGCGTCCTCCTTGGAAAAGACTTTTTCAGATTCCAAAATATAACAGTCTTTATTAGGATTAGGGCTCATGGCGCAGAGGAGAAAAAGCTGCCCTTTTTCCTGATCAAGAAGCATTATTGAACAATTCTGGGCAACCGTATTGTTTATGATAGTCTCCAAAATATGCTGACATAACCGCCTGAACTCGTGGACATGGAGCAGGGACATCCCGAGCTCACGGATCAAAGACAACTCTTCTATCTTCTCCTCATATCTGTTCTGTACCTCATTGATCTGTTCACGGAGAAGTCTGTTTTCACTATTCAGGTCATCGATGGTCTTTTTTCTCATTTTGGCAGATAATAGACTTAATTTGCGATTTCAAAGAAGGCCTCTATCTTGGGCCGTTCTGTTTTCAACTCCTCGACGTAGGATTCGGTCTCGGTCTTACTCAGGCTTAAATAATCCCTTAACCTTCCCAATTTGGGAATAACCGGATTACCACTGTATCCAAGCCCCGCTTGCTGGCAAAGACAGTCTGCAAGCTTGACAATCAGCGCATTTTGTTGATATGCAGGCGGACATTTATCAGGGTCATGGTGAAAACGTGACGGTAAGATCAGGTCATCCGGGAAATGCCATCTCTCCATAAGGAGCCCTGATAATGTGGCGTGATCCATACTTAAAATCCGCTTTTCCATATCCCACAATTCCACCTGTGTTTTTTTGGCCTCCTTTAATACAAGTCGGTACTCATAGGGAAAATATATCGCAAAAATGACTTTACCCATATCATGGAGGAGGCCGTTAAGGAAGATCTGCTCCGCTTCTTTCAAACCCATTTTTTTTGCGATTTTTTTCGAGGTAAAGGCGCAGGCTATGGAATGTAACCACAGATCCTGCATATCTAAGATCTCGTTGAGCCCTTTTTGCCTGAAGGTAGATATGACGCTCATCCCTATGGTCAGGCTTATTACTTCGTTGAAACCGATGATGGTGATAGCTCGAGGAATTGAATCTATCTCCTTCATCATTCCATAGTAGGCGGAATTTGCCAACCTCAATATCTTGTTGGTTGCCGCCTGATCCTTGGAGACAAATTCGGCCAAATCCTTGGCGGAAGTATTTTCTTCCCTTGCAATGCTAAGTATTTTTTCGACGATTATTGGAAGGGTCGGCATCTGTGTCTTCTTATCCCGGATCATGTCTGTAATTTTTTCAGCGATTTTCATTGTTTTGGTTGCCCCATTAAGAGTCGTTTCCCATCCATTACAGTAAAATCCAAATAAAAAGAACACACTGATATAAAAAATAACAACATATAGATTAATGCATGAATCATGCCAGAATAATAGTTGAAATCTGGAATCATTGTTGTATTTTCTTTACCGGTAAAGTCCCAGGGAGGCCAGAAGACTTTTCCCCATCTCCTTTTCCGTCCATTCCATATCATCCCTTTCCTGTCCTTCCCGAAAGATCGCGCTCATTGAATCGGCATAGGATTTGAAAGTCCTGTAACCCTCGGATACAGTCTCTTCCAGTATGCACCAGTCGTAGGTTCGAGAGAACTCGGAGAAGGCCTCAGGAAGGCCGACAAACAGCTCCTTGGCCAGGCCGTCGAGAAAGGCGACGTAAAAGGCGAGTGAAGCCGCCTTTTGATTTCTGATTATATATTGGAGGGTGCCATATTCGGTGGTATCGGCGAGGAGGTCCTTTATGGTCCTGGCAAGGAGCTCAATGGGTGTGTGGGGAAAGGCTGCGATGATTTTCCTCCATAGATCCCGGTCAAAGGCGGTGTCCCGCAGCTCACCAAGTTCATGGCGTATATATCGTTCAATCTCGCCCGCGAAGATTTTTCGAAGGTTTTTCCGCAGGGCTTTGGAGTCTTTATCGCTTAAACCGAGGCTATTGAGGGCAAATCTAAGGGCGTGACGTCCGGAATCCTTGATAAAAAATATCTGATCCCAGAAATAGAGGATTCCCGACTCCTTTCTGATCAGGATGCAATCATCCTGAGTAAGGGCGGGCAGGGTCAATAGATCGCGGGCCTGTTCCTTGCCTAATATATAGACGGTATGCCCCTTTAGATTTTTTTTGTCTTCAAGGTTCGAGAGAAAAAAGGTGGGCCTGAGACTGCCGGCATATCCGGCCCCGTAGAAAAGGCCGCATGGTTCCAATATGGCATTAATGGCTCTTGTGTCGAAGGGGTCGTATTTTTCTCCATTAATGATTATGTCCTCAAATTCATGATCCGCCAGTTTATCCCATTCATCCTCTTTTTCCCCGATCCATTCCAGTATCTTCGGGGGATCTGTCTCCACCCAGGGATCCAGGCCATTCTCCCACTTATAAAGATCGCGCATACGCATGGCCAGACCACAGATGGAGTATAGCCCGGCGTATTGGGAATCGGATATGCGGCAGTTATGAAGGACCTGCCCTGCTATTTTTTCTAATTCCAAGGCGCTCTTTCCACTAAGTTCTCTCATACCATCAAAGCAGATATCAAGCCCTGCGGAAAAAATCAATAGGAGGCATGCCTTGATGGTGAATCAGGGCAGTTTAAGAAAAGGGGTTGCCCTATTTAGATTCGAAAGAAGGCAAAAAAGGTCGACATTGTTAAGAGAAAGGTGCATATTAAATTTTTGTTGTCTCAAGAGAGGTATCTTCTGATCCTATAGGAGAGAATCCAAGTGCCACATGAAAATCTGCAGGAATCAACCGTGAGAATCAAATTAGATAATAAAGAAGTCAAGGCCCTGGAGGACTGGTTTTTAAATTATGTCGATACATTTCAGGGTCCTGATGAACAGTATCAGGCCAACATCAGATTAAAAAGGGATCACACCCTCAGGGTGCGCGAGGAGATTATAAATCTATCCGAAGAGATTGGCCTCAAGGTTGGAGAGCGGCGATTAGCGGAGGTCATTGCCCTGCTCCACGACATAGGCCGCTTTGAGCAATATTCCAGGTACAGGACTTTTGTGGACAGGAAATCGGTCAATCACGCGGAGCTGGGTGTCCGGGTCATTGCAGAAAACGGGGTGCTAAAAGGATTGGGAGAAGACCTCAAGGAACTGGTCATACGTACAATACTCTATCATAACAGGGCCTCCCTGCCGGAGGATGAGACAGAGGTCTGCCTCCTCTTTTCCAGGCTGGTCCGGGACGCGGACAAGCTGGATATCTGGCGTGTGACTACACAGTACTATTCTGAAGGGAATGAAAAACGTAACAGCAATCTTGAGCTGGGGCTCCCGGAAGGTCCTGAGGTTACAGAGGAAGTCTATGGGTCATTAATCCGGGGGGAATTGGTCAATATTAGATATCTCAGGACCCTGACCGATTTCAAACTTTTCCAGGTAGGATGGATCTATGACCTCAATTTCGAACCCACCATCAGAGAGGTCCTCCGTAGGCGCTATCTTGATAAGATCCGTCAAACCCTGCCGGAGTCAGATAAGGTAGAGGAGATCTTCACGGCCGTGAATCGCTATATCCGCTCCAGGATCGCCCCATAAATCGTAACTTCTCAATAAATCCTCCTAATTCTCTGACTATTCAATAGATAAAAGTCAGATATCCCTACGGAATTCGTTAAAATCTTGACGGAGATCCCAAATCCAGAAATCCCGGCCTGGAAAAGACATGGTTCCTTCCGCTTTATTATGGCCTATCTATCTTAAATCATAACTATATTTTAAAAGAGTATGGATGCAGTTTGATCGGCACTGATTTTGCAGCGCACTCTGTCGTTCGGCTATTCCAATCAATCAAAATAAATAAAGGACACTGGTGGGACCTATGAAAATATTTAATCGGGGTATCAAATCCTTCAAAGGCATGGGCCTCAGGATGAAACTGCTCCTGGCCTTCTCGATCATACTCCTGGCGCTTGTTGCGGTCGGCTGGGGAGGGGTCTTTTTTGTCGATCAGATCAGGGACAATGTGAAGACACTTACGGATGTGGCGATACCCCTGGACAGGATTTCCAGCGATATTGTCGAAAAACTGCAGGAGCATCATGTCGCCACACTGGAGCTAGTCGCCGTGAACGACAAAAAGGAGGTCCAGGCAGGAACCCCGACGATCGACAGACTGGAGGCTGAGTTAAATGAGGGCCTTGATCGTCTATTAAAAATCAACGCGGAGAAGGACATCGGGATTGACCTGCAAGAGGTCCAGAAGGCCAGGGACACCTTCTTCCGGACGTCCCGGGAAGCGATTGAGGCCCATCTAAAAAGGATCGATAAGGAGGACACGGTAAAGAAGGGCCTTGTTGATTCTGACGCGGCTCGAAACAGGCTTAACGAACAGGTTGAAGTCTTCCTTAACGCGGCCAAGACCTCAATGGGAGAAAAGCAGGGCAGGGGAAAGACCCTGGCGCTGTCAAGCGACACAACAATCCAGGATATGAGCGACCTTGTCGAGGGACTCTTAAGTCAGGATTTTCCCCTCCTGGACGGGGCGTCACTGATCAGCGGTTATCCGGCTGAGCTTCAGGATACGGCAAGGGAATACACGGCGGAGAAGGACGCTGAAAAATTAGCCTCTATCCGGGAACGATTTGAAGATCTTGTCAAAAAAGCGAAATCGAGCCTTGAAAATATAAAAAGCGGGTTAAGGACCGATGAGCAGAAAAAGAGCTATGACGGAATAAATGACGGGATAGTGGAGCTGGAAAATAGCGTCCTGGGTGAGAAGGGATTGTTTGCCGTGCATGACGCCTTTCTCAAGGCGGATTCCGACATCAACATCCTGAAGACACAGCTCAAATCAGCGACCGATGATATCCTCCAGGCCCATGAAAAGATATTCGAGACAAGCAGTAGAATCAACAAGGAGGCCCAAAGCGATACCGGGCAGAGAGTAGGGCAGTCAAGACGATTCATGGGGATGGTGGTTATCGCCGGGCTCGTCATAGGGATCATTAGCGCTTTTCTGGTCATAGGCAGCGTAATTGCCCAGATCGGAGGCGAGCCTTCAAGGATCGTGGCCTTTGCAGAGGAGGTCGCGAACGGGAATCTCGATCTATCAATCGTAAAAGGGAAAAAACAGGGAATCCTGGCGGCCTTGACGAAGATGGTGGATCATCTCAAGAAGGCCCAGGACGAAATGGTCGAAAACCGAAAGGCGGTTGAGCTGAGGATGCGGGTGCAAAAGGAGTTACTTGACATGGTCGGGGAATCTTCGGAGACGGTGGCCTCGGGGTCGCAAAAGTTCTCAGAGTCCACCCAGTTCCTCGCCCAAAAGCTGACAAAACAGTCCACTTCGCTCGAAGATATCAGCAATATGATGAACAGTATTGACGCCCAGTCAACAAAGAACGCCGAGCATGCGAACCAGGCCAGCAGTATAACGGCTGAGGCCCGTAAGAGCGCGGAGGACGGCAACGCGAGCATGAGGGAGATGATAAATGCTATGGACGAGATAAAGGGATCGAGCCAGGAGATATTGAAGATCCTTGACGTCATGAGGGACATTGCAGAACAGACCAACCTACTGGCCCTCAACGCGACCATTGAAGCAGCCAGGGCCGGAGAGACGGGCAAGGGGTTCGCGGTCGTGGCACAGGAGGTAAAGGACCTGGCGCAGCGTTCATCGGACGCCGTAAAAGACACTGCGAAATTGCTGGGAAACTCGACAAAGAGTGTCGAGAACGGAGGCGAGATCGCAGGCAACACGGCGGAGGTCCTGGAGAAGATTGTGGCAAGCGTGGCAAAGGTGACTGAGCTTGCTGAGCAGATCTCAGAGGCCTCCAATGCCCAGGCGCGGAGTATCGGAGAGGCAAAGACAGGTCTTGGAAATATCAACCAGGATACCCATCAGATGAAAGAGAACTCCGAGGAGACGGCGATAAAGGCCGAAGAACTCTCGGCCATGGCCGGTATGCTCGTCACACACCTTAGACTTAAGATCCAGGAGGCCGAAGATATCTCGGGCTCGGCCGATATCGAGACGGAAGACGGCCTGGACGATAAAAAATGGTCGGAAAAGAGCGAGTTCCACAGGGGTCCAAAAGGCAAGACATAGATAAAATATAAGGTAGGATAATATTCTTTGGAGAATAGGGATCATGACGATTAAAAGAAGGAGAGTCCTCATTGTCGAAGACGAGGAATTGATTCGGGAACTCTTTTACGAAACCCTTACCAGACGCAATCATGTGGTTGATTTGGCTGAAAACGGGAGGATCGGATTCCGGAAGGCGACAACCTTTGACTTTGACGTTATCCTCTTTGACCTGCATATGCCGGAATGGAACGGCGTGGATTCCATAAAAGGGATACTACTGGTCAAACCGAAATCCAGATTCCTTGTTGTCAGCGCCTACGCGGACCGAAAGATAGCAGACGACCTTCGAAAGATACCGGAGGTCCTGGCCGTCCTTTTAAAGCCTGCGGACATAAATGATATTGTTACTTATGTGGAATCAGTATAATCCACTGATTTGATATCCGTGTCGTATTATCACATTCAACAGCTCCAATCTCCTTGCCTTATTTCTATGAACGGTTTGGCAAGCAGCTAAAAGGAAGAGGCAGATCAGGCAGCCGGAGCATATAGGGAGCCCCTCTTGTTTGAAAATAAGGATATTTCCGGAAAGAACATACTTGTTACGGATGACGAGCCCATAAACACCAGGATCCTGGCAAAGTCCCTTGAAAAAATAGGCCACAAGACAGCCTCCGCCTACAGCGGGAAAGAGTGCATTGAAAAGGCGGAGAGGTCAATGCCTGACCTGATACTGCTTGATATCAGAATGCCTTTTATGAGCGGCATCGAGGTATGCAGGGCCCTGAAAAAAGGCGAGCGGACGAAAGATATACCAGTTATTTTTGTCACGGCCGATACGGATGATTCGACACTCAAAGAGGCCTTTGAGTCAGGGGGAACCGACTTTGTCTGCAAGCCAGTGAATATGATAGAGCTCCTGGCAAGGGTCAATTCAGTCCTGCTCCAGCAGGAGCTGATCAAAAAGCACGTTGAAGACGAGAAGCTGAAAGGGACCCTTGAAATGGCCGGTGCTGTCTGTCATGAACTTAACCAACCTTTGCAATACATATCCGGTGCCTCCCAGTTGCTCCTGATGGAGCTGTCCAAAGATGATCCCAGGCACGAGAAGGTTATCAGGATAAAACAGAATGTGGACAGGATGGGGGACATTACACATAAACTTATGGGAATCACATCCTTTAAAAGACGGGATTATGTAAACGGAACAATGATATTTGATATTGATAAATCCTCATCAAAAAAGACAAACCAATAAATCTGCCAGTGCTTAAAGTCATGTATACCCGCCTCATTTGCGGGCCCGCTGAATTCTTCCGCCTGAAGCTTGACACACAAGTTGAATTGCCCCTATACTCCATTCGGAAAATCTACCGATAACGATTCCCCAAGAAGACCTTTGCAGTTGAAACTGGGAGGGAAAAATGGATAGAAGACAATGAAGGACGCCATTGTATTTTCAAGAAACCGCTGCACGAGTGTGGAACAGATCGATGAGCACGCGATAAAATCCAGTTGCAGGCTCCAGGATTCAACGATGGATGCCTTTGTGGAAGTTACAGTCAAACTGCCGGATCTTGAAATCTCCGGGATTAGGACGGAGGTGGGCAGGAGTCTCAGAAAGGAATGTCTCGAAGATCCGGAGGCCCTTCAGAGGATCGTCGGCGTAAGGATCGGACCCGGTTTGCGGAAGATTATCAAGGGTCTTGTGTCTGGAACGATTGAGTGCCGACAGCTCGTATTCATGATCGAGGAATGTTGTCAGGCCGTCATCCTGTCATTCACGAAAGAGCAGCTAAAAATGAGGCCCGGCAATGTGGAAGATGCAACGGCCTATTACCATGAAATGGTCGAAAAGAATATCCATCTCTATAATCGATGCGCGGCATTTGCAAAGGGAAGCGCTCTGGTGGAAGGCTTGGAGCCCAAATAGATTTCCTATGGTCCGGTCATGTTGACATTCATGAGAAACAAGCTGATCAGCGTATCCATGCAGGACAACGACACGATCAAAGTGCATGGAATTCTTGATGATGATATGTACGCCATCGAGCTTTACATCTCCATTGAAATGCCTCGTCTTGAGATCAGGGCTATTTACGGAAAATGGAACCGGTGGACTACACCTGAATGCCACAGGGCCATCCCTCCCCTTCAAGAGGCGGTCGGGTTGAGCATGCAAGATGAGGATTTCACCCAAAAGGTGAACAAGACGATCGGCCGCAGTTCATGCCGTCATTTCGCAAACCTCCTTCTGGAATGCTGTTATTCCGCCTGGGAAGCGGCCCGGGGGATAGGATCTGTCCATCGGGAGTCAAGGGAGCCTGATGAACCGGATTCAGGAACCTGTAGGGTGAAATCCCCGGAAGAAAACGTCCCCGGAAAGGAAATAAAGGTGGGAACGGGCAAGGGTATGGTAATCGATCTCCATGTCCACACATCCCCTGCCTCTCCATGCAGCTCCGCTCCTGTCGATTCATTGATCCGGGAGGCCAAACTCATCGGCCTGGACGGCATTTGCCTGACTGATCACAACTATCTCTGGTCGCCTGACGCGATTGAAGATCTGAGGCAGAGGCACGGCTTTTTAGTACTCGCCGGCAATGAGGTCACGACAAATCAGGGGGATATGCTGGTATTCGGGCTGGAGAGAAATATAAAGGGGATCATCACGATCGAGGCCCTTCGGGAGGAGGTAACCGGAGCAGAGGGCTTTATAATCGCGGCCCACCCCTTTCGAGGTTTTCTGGTCGTTGGCGTGGGACAGCTCGGGCTCACTCCCCGGGCGGCCATGGAGCGGCCCCTTTTCAGACATGTAGATGCCCTTGAAGTACTTAACAGCAGGGTCTCGGGAAAGGAAAATGAATTTGCCCGGGAAGTGGCCTCCGGTCTCGGCCTGCCTGTAACGGGGGGAAGCGATGCACACGAGGTTGAAGAGGTGGGCATCTACGGTACCCGTTTTTCATCCGGGATAGGAAATGAACGCGAATTGATCGAGGCCTTGAAACAGGGCGAATATGAACCCGTTGCCTATCGAAGAGAAGCAGACGTTCAGGAGGGACTATGCAGATGAAACCTCAGACCGATTGGGAGAAGGTAGTTCGCAGAATGGAGCTTCTTATGAGGCTAAAATCCTTTCCCGTGGCATTTAAGATGCTGAAAAACAAGGAAGACCTGAAACAGATTCCCTTTATTCGGCGGGCCGGGCACAAAATAACCCTCTGCCAGCTTATTACTCAGGTCCGAAATTCCGATTGGACCGTCGGGGCTGTACTCGATGACTTCCTGTCCCCGGAGTGCCCCTCCATCCTCGGATTGACCGGTATCCCCGAGATTTACCGGGATGGAACCGCCAGGAGCATTACATGGGTCAAGACGCGGGAAGACGGGATAAAATATGAGGCCTCAATCCCCAGACTCCCCATGAATACCTATGAGGCCGTTGTCATGGCCCCTCTGGTATACGAACCTTTCGAGCCCGATATCGTCCTGATCTACGCCAACCCGGCCCAGATGATGTTGCTTATCAACTCACTCCAGTTCGAAGATTATGAGGTGATGCAATTTTGCTGTGTGGGTGAAAGCTCATGCGCGGACGCGATTGTCCGTTGTTACCTGTCGGGCAGGCCTTCCATGACTATCCCCTGTTATGGGGAGCGCCGTTACGGTCATGCTCAGGACGAGGACATGGTCATGGCTCTCCCAGCCGGCATGATGGATAAGGCCCTTCGAGGCATGGAAGCCCTTTATAGAAGGGGGATCCGTTACCCCATCAGCTATGCGGGGGCCGAACAGGACCTGATCTCCACCTTTCCCCTGTCCTACAGTGACATTTATAATCTGGAAAATATCCGGGGCAATGACAACAGACTGCTCATAGGCGTTACAGGCGGCATCGCCAGCGGTAAAACCACTGTAGCCAATATGATAGGGGAACTGGGCGCGCCTATTATCGATTTTGACCTGCTCTCCAGAGAAGTGGTTGAGCCGGAAAGGCCGGCCTGGAAAGATATAGTGGCCTATTTCGGCAAACAGGTCCTTCATGAGGATGGAACACTAGACCGTAAAAAGCTGTCGGATGTGGTATTCAGGGATACGGAAAAACGGAAAAAGCTCGAGAGCTTTACCCACCCGAGGATTATTGAGGCATTCGTGGGACAATTGAATGAGATCGTAAGGGAGGATCCTGATGCCATTATTCAGGCGGTCATTCCACTCATGATCGAATCGAATCTGCAGCACTGGTTTCATAAGACACTGGTGGTCTATGTGCCGAAGGAGGTCCAGGTTGATCGCCTTGTGGCGCGTGATAATATCACCAGGGAAGAGGCAGCCCGGATCATTGAGGCCCAGCTTCCCATTGATGAGAAGAAGGGGTACGCCGATTTTGTGATTTACAATGATAATTCCCTCGAAGACACACGGAACCAGGTAGAGAGACTCTGGAAGCAATTGAAGGCCCTTCAGAAAGAGAGGGGATAGGCTTGGAATGGAGGTTTAAAGACTGTGTTTGAGAGACCCGATAATTGGAATGAATTGACCTGGCAAGAAAAAAGGGACAGACGTTTTGACCGCTGGATTGACATGGTGGATATCACATTTGACAGCCCGGAAGCGAAAAAGCAATACAAGGAAAGGGCCACGCGTCTTGCCAAGGCCGCCAAGATGGAAATCCCGGACCGTGTTCCCTGTATGCTGCCCGCTGGCTGGTTCCCTGCCATGAACGCCGGTATTACCCTCAAGGAGGCCATGTATGACCCTGAAAAGATGAAATGGGCCTGGCTCAAGTTTCTTGATGAATACGATACAGACACCTTTGACGGCACCATCTTTTTCCAGGCGCCTGTCAACGATCTCCTTGATACCAGGGATTATCAGTGGCCCGGACACGGCCTGGCTGATGACACCTACGCCTACCAGTTTGTGGAAGGCGAGTACATGAAGGAGGATGAATACGATCTATTCATTAAAGATCCATTCGACTTCCAGCTCCGCTACCTGCTGCCCCGGACGACGGGCATTTTCGAACCTTTCGCACATGTCCCGTCTTTTTCCTCCCACCATGGGCTGCCCCAGAGACTCATGGCCATGTGCCAGGATCCGGCCTTTCAGGGGTTTTTCATGGCTATCCTGGAGGCAAGTAAGTTACAAAAGGAATTCCAGAGGGTCTCCGCAGAAACCACCCAAAAGGCCTTTGCCAAGGGTTTCCCCATGTTCAGGGGAGGCCTGGCCGTGGCCCCCTTTGACTTCTTTGCCGATAACCTGCGGGGCACTCATGGCATGGTCAGGGACATGTACCGCCAGCCGGAAAAGATACACGAGGCCATGGAGGTTGTCCTTCCGAAACTGTTAGAGGGCGCTATAGCCCTGGCAGACGCGACCGATTGTCCTGTTGTCATGATGCCGCTGCACAAGGGTGATGACACCTTCATGTCCGATAACCAGTTCGAGACTTTTTACTGGCCCACCTTCAGGAGGCTGCTCATGGGTATGATCGAGGAAGGCCTTTTGCCCTTTCCCGTGGCTGAGGGTGCCTACAATCGCAGGCTCGAAGTCATCAGGGATATGCCCAAATCCGGCGTTATATGGATGTTCGATCAGACGGATATGGCCAGGGCCAAAAAGATATTAGGTAATACCTCTTGTATTGTCGGTAACGTACCGTCATCCATAGCCTATTCTGGCACACCGGAGGAGATGAAGGAATGCTGCCGCAGGCTTATTGAGACCTGCGCCCCCGGGGGAGGCTATATGTTGAGCGGCGGCTCCACCTTTGACCTAGCCAGGCCGGAAAATTTGCGCGCCATGATGGAGGCTGCTAAAGAATACGGGATTTATTGAAAGGTGGCGGGGAATGAAAAGGATATCCATCTGGTTGGTATCAAATGAACAAATATAATAGTGGCGCAGGGCTCAGGGCGTAAGTCGCAAGGAGGAGAAAGGAGATGTCAGTCTTGTAAAAGCCAGTTTCCGGACCTCTCCAGGGCCCGTTGCCATCCCCGGAGGAGGGTTTCGCGTTTGCCCTTAGACATTTTTGGAATAAATTCCCGCTCAACACGGACGTTCTTTTTCAATTCCTCCCTGTCTTTCCAATAGCCCACGGCCAGACCGGCCAGGTAGGCCGCCCCCAGGGCCGTTATTTCAACAATCTCCTGCCTCACTACCTTCATGTCAAGGATATCGGCCTGGAACTGGCATAAAAGATTGTTTGAAGCGGCCCCCCCGTCAATCCTCAATTCATTCAGAGGGAGTGCAGAGTCCGAGGACATGCAGTCTGCGACATCCTTTGTCTGAAAGGCGATGGACTCCAGGGCGGCCCGTATGATATGGCTGCGGCCCGTACCGCGCGTCAGGCCGAAAATGGCGCCCCGGGCGTGCTGATCCCAGTAGGGGGCTCCAAGGCCCACAAAGGCGGTCACGATATAGACCCCGCCCGTATCGTCCACACAGGAGGCCAGGTACTCGCTTTCCGCGGCTGTGTTGATGATCTTCAGTTCATCCCTCAGCCATTGTATAAGGGCCCCGGCGATAAAGACACTCCCCTCCAGTGCGTATTCCACGGTGCCGTCCATCCCCCAGGCGATCGTTGTCAACAACCCGCTCTTTGAAGGCCTTGGTTTCTTTCCCGTGTTCATCAACAGGAAACAGCCCGTACCGTAGGTATTTTTTGTCATACCCGGTTCAAAACAGCACTGGCCGAAAAGGGCGGCCTGCTGGTCTCCGGCTATACCCGCGATGGGAATCGCGGCGCCCAACAATTCAGGATCTGAATGGCCGTATATATCACTTGAGGGCCTGACCCCGGGGAGCATATTAACGGGTATGCCCAACCTTTCAAGGATTTCCCTGTCCCATTTAAGTTCATAGATATTAAAGAGGAGTGTCCGTGAGGCATTGGAGTAGTCAGTGACATGGGTCTTGCCCCCGGTCAGTCTGTAGATCAGCCAGGAGTCGATTGTGCCGAAGGCCAGGGAGCCCTCTTCGGCCTTTTCCCTGGCACCTGGGACATGTTCAAGAATCCATTTGACCTTGGTCCCTGAAAAATAGGCGTCAGCGACCAATCCGGTTTTTTCCCTTAATCGGGCCCCGTAATTTTCTGCCTCGATCCTTTCACAGAATTCCGCCGTCCTGCGGCACTGCCAGACGATGGCGTTATATACGGGGTCTCCGCTGTTCCGGTCCCAGACCACGGTGGTCTCCCGCTGGTTTGTAATTCCGATGGCGGCTACCTGCCCGATTTTCAGGTCCGCCCCATTGAGGGCCTCATGGATGGTCTGAAGTTGCGACTCCCATATCTGGTTGGGATCATGCTCAACCCAGCCCGCTTTTGGATAGATCTGATCGAATTCCAGGCTGCAGCTTGAAAGGATTTGTCCGCCGTGATTAAAGATGAGGGTCCTTGAACTGGTTGTCCCCTGGTCTAAAGCCATTATGTATTTTTCAGACATCTTTTCCAGCCCTTGATTTTCCTTTGCCCATATAGATCTCCTTTCCCTCTTGATTGCTGACCAGGTCGCGGGAATCGCCACCCAGTGTGATCTTCCCCTGGACAATAACAAGCCATCGTTTTGAAGATATGAGAATGCAAGGTCCCAATCTTATCCGCCCGTGACCCGTATTTCAAGAGATTCCGAAGGGCCTTCCAAAGGCAGTCTTGTCCCGATGGGTGGAATCTCGGACAGACGCAGGGTCCTGATTAATTTCATTATCTCGGGAAATCTTGCAAGGGGAACGGCTGAAGTCGTCTTGACGGGCAGCATTTTTACGCCATGAGGCGTTTCACACCTGACGGTCGTCGTCAGGACCCGGAGCGGCATGATTGCCTCCTGTCGGGCAAAGCCCTCGCCCTTATCACACCTCGCGCCGGTCACATCGTGGCCGTCGGTCAATAATTCACAGCAATTCGGGCAGAGGATGCATGTATATTTTTCCATTCTCCTTCCCTTCCCCATAACCTTCCCTTACAGCGGGGGGACCCTCAGGGACCTTCCCAGTCTTTCCGCTTCCAAGGTGACCCGATCTGCGGTATCGTGGACATGATCCGCATTACCCGCGAGATAGATGCCCCTTCCAGGCTCTATTCCCGCTTCAATAAGGAGGTCACGTTCGGGGATAAGCCCGACTGAAAAAAGCACAGTGTCACAGGAGATGAATTTTTCACTGCCTGTCCTGTTATTCCGAAATCTGATGCCTTCCACCCTGTTCCTGCCCAGGATCTCCAAGACCTCGTGCTCCAGATGGAGTGGGATATTGAAATCATCAAGGCATTGAATCTTATTTCTTAGGAGGCCGGAATGGTGATCCATAATCTCAAGCACGGCGTGGACAGTGGCACTCTCTATGGTCATACGGCGGGCCATGATCATGCCGATGTCACCGGAGCCCACAATAACAACCTCTTTCCCCGGCATTACACCATAGACATTGACCATCTCCTGGGCCAATCCGGCTGTAAAAATCCCCGATGGACGGGTTCCGGGAACGGAGGTCATCTCCCTGGTCCTTTCCCTGCATCCTGTTGCTACAACTATGTTTTCCGAGGAGAGCGCAAATTCACCGCTCCTGGATATAAAGGAGACCTCTCTTGAGGGTGTGATCCTGTGGACCGAGGCGGAGAGCCGTACCTCGATTCCCCTCTGCCATAACATATCTATATAACGGTAGGCGTATTCCGGTCCGGTCAGTTCCTCTTTAAAAAATTTCAACCCGAATCCCATGTGCACACACTGGTTAAGGATTCCTCCGAGTCTGGGATGACGCTCCAGGAGTAGAATCCTGGTAAGACCTGCATCAGAGCCCCCGACAGCGGCCCCCATCCCAGCCGGTCCACCTCCTATAACAATCAGGTCATAGTCCCTTTCAGACATAGCCTTTCACCAGTTCAGAGCCCCTGCCTCTCTTGGTAATGGAGTCATAGGGCACTGCCAGTTCCTCGGCAAGAATGGCCATGACTTTCATGGTGCAAAAGGAGCCCTGGCAGCGCCCCATCTGGGCCCGGGTTCGAAATTTGATTCCATCCATGGTGCGGGCCCCCATCCTTATGGCCTCCTTTATCTCTCCTTTTGTGACCATTTCGCATCGACAAATCACTTCCCCGAAATAAGGGTCTTTTTTAATCAGGCCGTTCCTCTCGGCCACATTGCATTGACGGAAGCGAATGATTTCGGAAGGTGATGGGGAATAGGGTCTCTTGGGTCGCAAACTGAGTTTATGGGCGATCAATTTTACAACATATTCCGAGATGGCCGGGGCAGCCGTAAGCCCTGGTGACTGGGTGCCTATGATATTAATGAGGCCCTCCATATCCTCGTGGATGTAAAAATCGTCACCCTCTATCTTCGGTCTGAGCCCTCCAAAAGAGGCAATGACCTGGTCATCCTTGAAGGAAGGAATAAGGCGCCTCACGGCCTCTATAACCTCCTGTCTGCCTGAACTGCTTGTGGAGCGATCCTCCCGGTCGCGGATCTTTTCCGCTGTGGGACCGATCATTGTGTTGCCGTCCACCGTAGGGATGACCAGGACACCCTTTGTCTCCTTTTGAGGTAGGGGGAATATAATCCGCCTCGTTAGCATGCCTGCATGCCGGTCAAGGATAAATTCCTCCCCTTTCCATGGGGTGATTTTAGGGACCTCAAGCCCCGCCGTCCTGGCGAT
>CAZGIZ010000057.1:22366-26720 GCA_964526655.1 uncultured Desulfobacteraceae bacterium
TCAATGCCGTGGGCAAAAGCGTTCCCGGCCATGGCGTGTATGACCTCATAGGGATTGATAACTGCCGCGCTGGGCGCTAACAGGGCGCTTTTTATATCACTGGAAAGGTTGGGCTCGTGCTTTCTCAGCCATGAGCGGTTCACTATTTTTATCCCTGGAATACCAAGCATCTCGCCGTTTTTTCTGAGTCCTTCCAGGGCCTGCTCTTCTCCAGGAAATGCGACAACCAGTTCACCTGTTTTGACAAGCCGGAAATTAAGGGCCTTTGCCAACTCCTTGTAAAGGGTGTTCCCACGTATGGCGAGGCGAGTCTTGAGCATGGCCGGATCACTCTGGAACCCAGTGTGGATGATCCCGCTGTTCGACTTGGAGACTCCAAAGGAGATCTCGGTCTCTTTTTCCAGTAAGATCGCTCGCAGAGAATATCCGGCCAATTCATTGGCGATTGCCAGCCCTACGATGCCTCCACCTATGATAAGTATGTCAGTTTTCATGTGCGAAGAATTTTATCGTGTCCCGAAATAAAAAGCCCTGATAGATAACGGTCCCTTTGGCCGTCACCTAACAGGGCTTTCTCTTTTATCTCAAACCCTAAGGCCTATTCCAGTTTTGCTCTTTCTTGCCTGATGTCATCCGGTTCTCGCCCGCTATGTTTCGGGAAGAAACCTGTCTTTTCTCATCAGTAATTGATAAATTATATTTTTTCCTTTCTTTTTTATCAAGATCAGGAGTTGCGTACCCTTTGAGCCGAGTGGTTGGAAAAAAGATGCTGGGAGCTTGTAGAGATTCCTATGGCCCCCGAAGCGAGGATCTCTTTGGCCTCATCGTATTTGGTTATCAACCCGCCGGCGATAATGGGAATTTTAGTTCTAATTCTTATCCGTTCCATTATTTTGGGGAGGATAAGACCGGGCAGGACCTCTACGGCATCTGGTCCTGATTTCTCAACCACGCTGAGGGCCCCTGAAAGGGATTCTGAATCAAGGAGAAATACCCTTTGAATAGAGAATAATCCTTCCTTTTTCGCGCTCTTGATAAGGTTGCTTTTTGTGGTGATTATACCGTGGACGCGGCTTTCCTTTGCCAGGTGTCGGATGCCTGCAGAATCCTTTCCAGCACCCTTGATGAGATCGATATCAACGAAGATATATTTATCATGATGGGTTGCCTCATAGACAATTTCGGGAAGCTCGAAAATCGTCCCCCGGAGAATGAAAAAAACTCCAACCTCTGAGAATTTGGCCGGCCTTGGATTTTTTATTTCCCTGAAGGCGGCGATAATGGGGTACTTTCGTAAGACGATTTTAATATCCATTGACGTTCCGATTCAAATTATATTAAAAAATCAGCAATATTAAAAACACATGCATGGGAAAATTCAATCTCTGATGTCAGGCGAGGTCATGGCCCCGCCCGATTAGGAGAACTGATTCAGGAAAAAAGCAGCCATGCATTCACTTTTGAACGTTACAAAAGCATAGGGAAGAGGCTATTATGTGTCAACCATAATAAGCCTTATGGCAATATTTTAGCGGACATTGCGGCCTGCAAATCGTTTATGGAGGATAATAAGGATGATAGAACTTGATGAATATAAGCAATATGGGGAGGACCTTGAGAAAATACTACTCCTGCGGACGTCTCCCATGGCAGTGAAAATGTTGGAGAAGGAAGAGGATATCCCGGAGGGTGCGGTTAGACCAGAAAGGGATCGCGGCTACCACCTCGCCCAGTGCCAGGCATTTGCCCTTTCAAGACGGCAGAAGGAAACCGTGGCCATGCTAAAGGAAGACAACTGGTGCTTCGCTCCTCTGATCGCCTATGGCCTTGTGGACAGGCCGGATGACCCGCGTTTCAAGAAGTTTACCTCTTTTCCCGCATTTGAAAAGGGGAAATATATCGGTATAGTGTCCGCTCCCCTGAAAACGGCAAATTTTGAACCCGATGTCGTCATTATCTATTCCAACACGGCCCAGTTAAGGAATATGCTTATACCAATTCACTTTAAGGACAGGGAAAGCCAGGTCAACTATCATTTTTTCCCCCCCGCCTGCTCCTTTCTCCTCGTGCCGGTCATTGAGAAGGGTCGCTACATGGTTGTCCTGCCCGACCCGGGCGAACATATGAGGGCCCTCTCCGGGGAGGATGAGATTGTCCTGTCTGTTCCCAAGTCCAAAATAGGTGAATTCGTGTCAGGGATCAGGGAGATGAAAGAGGGGAAATTGGGTTACGGCAGCTCGGGCTACATGATGCTGCCGGATTTCCCCCAGCCACCCATGTATAAGGAGCTCTTCACCCAGTGGGGATTGCATAGGGAAGAATGAGGGAAAAGGGGTGTCAGGGACTTCATTTTCCTTGACCCTCTTCAACTATTTTCCTAAACTCCACCTGCAGCAGGATGACTGCCAATTCATTCAGTCTCCCTTGTCTATAACTTCTCTAAGATCGAATATGTCATGAGCGTTCCCTATAGAGTCATGTCCGTCGGGATTCAACCTGAATCTCTGGAGATCCTTAACAGGCAATTATCACCCAAGGAGTATAATTTAGAGAAGGCGGAAGACCTCGTCCAGGTGAAGGAGATACTCAAACAGGGCATCCCCGACATCATCTTTCTAAGCACTGAAATCAAGGCCTTTGACCCTTTCAAACTGTGCCTGACACTATCCAGGGCCGGGGTGGCGGTCCTCATGATTTCCGAGGCCCCGACCCGCCAGATGCTGATCAAAGCGGCCAAACATGGCGCCATGGATCTTCTCGTCAGCCCCCTGCAGCCCGGGTCCCTTGAATCAAAAATAGACAGGGCCCTGATAAAGACGGGAAAGAAGTCGCTCCCTGAGGACCTTGAGCTTAAAATGGACTTCGGATATGCCGAAACACCATCTGAAAAGGTTAAAGTCCTTGTAAAAAATGTCCAAAAGCTTCTCGCCCTGCCATTCGCGGTTATTAAGATAATCCGGCTCTGTAACGATCCCTCGGCCAACGCAAAGGACCTTGAGATACCTGTAAAGTCCGATCCCGCTGTTACCGCCATGATCATGCAGCGTGCAAACTCGGCAGCATATGGCGGCATGGGGCAGGCCAAGACCATACAAAGGGCCATCGTAAGGATAGGCATGAGATCCACCAGGAATATCGCAGCGTCCTTCTCTGTCTTCAAGCTCTTTTCAAAGGAGGAAAAAAATTTCGGTTTCAACAGGGTGTGGTTCTGGATTCACTCTCTGACAACGGGTATCTGTGCCCAGCTACTGGCCACATTATTAAAGTACAAACAACCGGAAGACGCCTTTATTGCAGGCCTTCTTCATGACATCGGTAAAATGGTCCTGGATGATTTTATGAACGAGGAATTTCATAAGGCCCTGCTTACGGCCAATGTCGAGGGTATTCCCATGAGGATGGCGGAGCAGTCGGTTTTTAACGTGAGCCATGCCTATGTGGGCTCAAAAGTTGCCGGTACATGGGGATTCCCTTCCCTGGTAGCGGAAACCATCGGGAGACACCACCGCTATACCAAACTGGCGGATGAAGGGGAAAGGCTGTCCATGGAGGCCATTGTCTGCATAGCGAATCAGATGGCCAAGGCTCTTCAGGCCGGAAGCGGTGGCGACCACCTGGCCGAAAGGGAGGCGCTGCCATTATGGTGCAGTCTCCCTGATCGTCTGCCCTGGAAAAAAATGACGGAGAAGGTCTTTGATGAACTCAAGTCCTATACAGACATTCTGGAGATACCGCCGGATCAATTTCAAATCACGGTGCCTGAAAATGAGAAGGGCCAGGTGGGGATTTTTGTGCCGAAAAGGCTGAATTACGGCGCACTCCTTGAAATAGCCATGTACAGGCAGGGCTTTCAACCGGTGAAGTTCTCTTCACTTGAAGATCCGGCAATTAAAGGAAAAAAGCTTGATCTGGTCATAGGAGATCTCAGCTCCATCGAGAATGATGATGAGGCGGAAAAATTGCAGGAAGGGATGGCCATGATCTCTGACAAGAGCATTATCCTGCCCCGTATTGACGAGAAGGAAAGGCCTTTTAACCTGGATTTTTTCTGGCTTGAGACGCAGTTAAAAAAGGCATTTGAGTAAAATCATGCGATCTCCCGATAGCGTGATAGAGGTAATGAAGTCAAATTAACTCTGTTGTGCCTAAAGAAGAGATCCGGCACCGTATTTCTCTTCAAGGGGATATCTACCGGCCTGGAAGCAAATGACCAAATATTTGGTCATGGGAATGCCTGGTGGAATTTCAAAAAGATATCCCCTTGAAGAGAAACACAGTACCTGCCTCTATCAGTGTATATCTAAGGATTTTAAGGCGTATCCTCAATTCTTGAGACCTCCCGCAATCAAGCCCT
>CAZGIZ010000058.1:0-26196 GCA_964526655.1 uncultured Desulfobacteraceae bacterium
GGATAGCAGAAACGGGTTAATATCACATAATATCACGCAAAAAAGGTGGTTTATTAAAATAAATACCGTTCCCAAGCCCATAAAAATGTTCGAACAGGTCAGGAATTGTCACTCATGTCTTGAACAAAGGCGGTCCTGCCGTTCGGAGCCCCACCGACTTAGCTGTTCAATTTTTCAGTCGATTTATAAAGATAATGAACCAAGTATTCTTGCATTATATGTGAATCGGTAGTGGTTGAATATTTGGAATAGTATGTATTCGGGCAGATCGTAATCCTGTGGAGTTTCAGGCGGGGGTACATTTTTCCGAATGTCATGACGTGAGCCACAGGTAATTCCTCCAGGGGAAAATGTGACTATTGCAAGGTGGTAGCTGATTAAGGTTTTTTATAGATACACCTAAACCTCATCGAAATCAACTCGAAGACTGTTAATATGAAATGTCTGACGCAATCAATAACTTTTAATTAACCATGGTCAACCGCTTCACTCCGCTGATCTGCCTGTAATTGGCGCCCTGGCTGACGCATCGCAAAGCAAGTTCCGGGTCTATAACCTTTGTGCCGGATATGGCGTTCAGCCCGTGGTCAAACAGAACAGGAGACAGGGGGGCCGTATCTCCCAGTATTATGACATAGGCCTTTGGATCACAAAGCTTCAGGAGGTAATCTATTGTGTGATTGGTCAGGGCCGTGCCTGTTATGGCGACGACATCGGCCTGCGGGATCAGATTCTCCGCATCGGATTCTTTAAAATCGCCCTCCTTTGGATTTTTTTCAATAACCCAGACTTCCTTGGAATACTTGCGGATCCTGGGTATAAAGGGAAAATGTCCCACAATAGCTGTTTTTTTGCCATTCCCTTTTTCCAGAATCAGTTCGGAGGCGTTGAGTTCGGCACAGGAATCCTCATCTATTTCAAGGAGCGAATTGATTGTCGCCATGCCGATAGCGGCTTCGAGTATGCTCTGAGAATAGGCCATTCGGGCCAGATCGAGGGGACTTTTTCCCAGTAAATAACCCGGTTCCTTCACCATGGGCGGCTCCTGTCGGAGTGCGTCCCTCGGCAGGGTTGCCGCCAGGCCGCAGTTCCGGGTCAAGACGCCTGTATGAAAGATTCCCTGTCGTATGTCCTTTACTGTTGTGTTAAAGTCCAATATGGATATCAGATCGTCGAGGATCTTCATCCGCTCACCACTTCCATCAGTCTCATCATCTCCTCCTCGCTGACCTATCCATGCCTGCAGGCGCCTCCGCCGGAGCAGGGCGGGGTCTCACAGCGCTCTTCACGGCCGCAGCAGGTCCTTCCGGGGGTCCGGGCAGATCCCCCATCCATGAAAGAGGCCACGGATAATATCCTCTCCAGTTCAGGGCTTCCGCAACTCTTACACTGGAGATCCACATCTTCTTTAACCCCGATCAGATATTCGTTTGTGGCCCCGCAGCTCTTGCATTGATACTCATAAATCGGCATTTTGATCCTCCTTGAAAATATTCAAAAAGGGGCGCTAATAACCAGTGTTGCCTTCTCTCTTGATTTTGTACTCCTCAAGGGCCTTCTGGAGCGTCTTTATTGTTAACCTGATGCAGTGCTGCTTCTGGTCCGGGATCTCTTCGAGCATCCTGAATATATCACGGTCCTGCACGGCCATAGCCTCTTCCACACTCATTCCCTTAATAAGGTCCATTGCCGCCATTGCCGAAGACACTGCCCCCGGACAGCCGAGGACCTGGATCTTGGCGTCCTTTATCCTGCTGTCCTCAAACTTTAGATAGATTTTCATGGTGTCGCCGCAGACTCCGGTCAACTCCGTCACCTGATCCGCATCGGCCAGGCTGCCCATGTTTGCCTTGTTTAAGAAATAGTTGATCGCCTTATCAGAATATCCGGAAGATGACAGTATTTCCCATACGCCATCCTTGTCACCTCCGGTGATCTCTTCCAATTGACTCATCTCATTTTCCTCATATAAAGAATAGCCCTTTTGATTTTATATACATATGTGAGCCTATTGCAAAATTGCCATAATCGCCTTTTTCTGTCATTCCTGCGAAAGCAGGAATCCAGTGAATTTGAGGGCTTCTGGACTCCGGCTTCCGTCGGAGTGACGGCATTTTTAAAGCTTTACAAGAGGTTCATATTTCTGGAATATTATTTTCACAACCGGAACTCCGAGTCCACTCGATAATGTCCCGGCTATCCACCGTTCATGAGGCCCTTCAGGTTTCTCAGACCCCGCAACAACTTTTCAGCATCCTCCCTACCCGGGTGGGGCGGCAACTGGGCCATCAGACCCAGTCCCTCACTGGCCTCGTGGAATTTCCCGGGCGAGAGGTGGTTCACCGAGGCGCAATTGATCATGGGATTCACCGAAAGGAGCCTGCCCGCAAGCTCAAGACCGGTCATATCCGTGAGTTCCTCATCCGTTACCACAAGATCAATATTATCATTCCCGGCCATGGCGAGGGCCTTTTCACCTGAACCCGCCCGGACCAAGTCCATATCACCAAACCCCTCCAGTGCCGATGCCAGATCAGACAGGGACTCCTCATTGGAACTCACTAATAATATCCTTAACATGCTTCTCTCCACAAATCATCTTGAGGGTGTATCCCTTTTTCTCTCTTACCACTGGCCTTCAACGTTGGCCTCTTCCGCCAGGACCAGTTTCCCCTCAAGGAAATCCTTTATCGCGTCTCTTACAGTGCCGGATGCGTCGTTTGCCACGCCTATGTTCGCCGTCTTAAGGACCTTGAAGGCGTTTGGTCCGCAAAATCCCGTGAGCAGGACCTGGGCCCCCTTATCGTTTAGCATGCTTGCCGCCTGGATACCCGCCCCCTTGAGGGCGTTTACATTCTCCTTGTTATCAAGGACCTGGAAATCAAAGGTCTCCGAGTCCACAACAAGGATGTATGCCGCCCTTCCAAAGCGGGGATCGACCTGAGAATCCAGGTCAACGCCCGTGGATGTTACAGCTATCTTCATTTTTAAAATTCCTTTCCCCTGTTTCAAGGCAGGAGGATTATTTATTGTCCTCCTCCACCTCCACAGACCTGATTATCCTCGATCTTGGGCAATTTCCCCGCGATCAGATCCTCCACAACCGGCCTTATTTCGGGACGGGCCGCATCATGATAGACATCAATTCCCACCTGTCTGAATCCCATAAGGGGTCGCATTCCAATACCCCCGACGATAAGGGCGTTTACCTTATGGCCCGCCAGGAGATTCACCGGGACCATACATCCTCCCTGGACATGAGTACCATTGGTGATGGTGCTGACATTCTTTATTTCACCGGCTTCCACATCAACCAGAGTGAATACATCACAGTGACCGAAATGGCCGGCCCTCTGACCGTCCAGCCCTCCCGCCTCCATGGACGGTACCGCAATTCTTCCATTTTCCATTTTTAAAATCCTCCTCAAATCATTAATACAAATTTATTTCTAAATCTAATCACAGCTCATTCATAAATCAACTTTTTTGGATTTCTTTTATTTCCATTATCTTGCACACTTCTTTCCAGATCTCTCTCACCGCTCGGCATGTCTCCGATTCCCCATCATACTCAAAGATCGTCTTTCCCTGAATCATGGCCCTTGTGAACAGGGGATCAAAGGGGATCCTTCCCAGGACCTTCAATCCCTTTTCATCGGCTGCCTCCTCTATGGCCCTGGTTTCCTCGATGTTCAGGTCAAACTTGTTGACACAGATCATTCCAGGGACCCTGAAGTGATTAGCTAATTGTGCGACGCGGATCATGTCGTGTTTTCCCGACAGGGTAGGTTCGGTAACGATCAATAGGGCGCTTGCGCCGCCTATGGAGGCAATCACCGGACAGCCCACGCCTGGAGGCCCGTCCGTCAGGATAAGATTCAATCCCCTTTCCTCGGCAAGTTCTTTACCCTCCTTCCGCACAAGAGTGACGAGCTTGCCGGAATTCTCTTCAGCGATTCCCAGCCTGGCATGGACCATGGGGCCGAAACGGGTATCGGATATATACCATTCACCACTAACGTTAAGGGGAAAATCAACGGCCTTCTCTGGACAGAAGTAGACGCATACGCCGCAGCCCTCGCATTCAATGGGATCAACCACAAATTCTTCGTTAATGGCATTCCACCTGCATAACTCCCTGCAGAGCCCGCACTCCGTGCATCGATCCTTGACTATCACGGCAGTGTGTCCGCTCTCGAAAGAGGAAGACTTTTTCACTTCAGGGTCCATGATGAGATGGAGATCCGAGGCATCCACATCCGCGTCGCAGGCCACCATTTTATCGGCCAGATAGGCAAAGGCAGCCATGAGGCTCGTCTTCCCCGTGCCCCCTTTCCCGCTTATTATGACCAGTTCCTTCATCAGAATCTCCCCCATTTATCCCACCATGTCACTTATTTGACTGTAGAGTTCCATAAACTTCTCCTTCCACTCCGGCATCTGCTGCACAAGGAGCTCCCCCTTTGAATAGGCTTCCGCAACACGCCGATCAAAGGGTATCTCCATGAGAACCGGGATACCTTCCTCTTCCGCATAGGCCTTTACTCCATCGTCCCCGATATCTGAGCGGTTGATTACCAGCCCGCATGGGATATCAAGTATCCTCACGGCCCCTACGGCCAGCTTGAGGTCGTGCAGGCCGAAGGGCGTTGGCTCGGTGACCAGGAGGATAAAATCAGCCCCTTTCATCGAAGCTATGACGGGGCAGGATGTGCCGGGCGGGGCGTCTATTATGGTCAAAGTGTCCTTGCGCGTATGGGCCCTGACCTTTCTTATTAGGGGAGGGGACATGGCTTCTCCTACCCTCAGTACCCCATGTACGAATTCGATTCCATTACTGTCCCCCTTCTGGATGATTCCCAGCTCACGACCTTTCTCGCTTATCGCGTCTTCGGGGCATACCTCCATGCACCCCCCGCAGCTGTGGCAGAGATCATGAAAGGGCAGCACGGTCTCTCCTATCACCACAATGGCCTTGAACTGGCAGATCTCCCCGCATTTTCCACAGAGGGTGCACTTTTTTTCATCCACTTCCGGAACAGGGGTGGTCGCGGTTTCGCTATATTTGAATTCGGGGTGAATAAAGAGATGAGCATTGGGCTCTTCCACGTCACAATCCAGGAACTGGACATTCGACCCGATGGACATGGCCAGATTCGTTGCTACTGTTGTCTTGCCCGTCCCGCCTTTGCCGCTGGCAACACTGATAATCATTAAAAACTCCTATGAATGGTAGTGGACTATTTCTTCATAAACTTGATCATATAGTCGTTTAATGCCTCCTGGAGGGTCTCCGCAGCCAAAAAAGCGCAGTGCTCATCCTCTGGGGGCAGGCCGCCAAGCTCTCTGCAGATCGCCTCGCCGGTTATCTCAATGACCTCGTCCGGGCTTTTCCCGATGGCCATCTCAGCGGCGAATGAACCGCAGATATTGCTTGATCCGCACCCGTCTGTCCGGTATGAGGCCTCTTTGACGCATTCATTATTAAACTTCAGAAAGATCTCCATCCTGTCGCCGCATCTCCCCTTCAGGCTTGCGTATCCATCAGGATCCTCCATGGCCCCCATATACATGGAATTGAGCCAGCGCTTAAAGGCCTTTTCACCGTAGTCCTCTTCCACTTTCTTGTAGATCTCTTTCTGCAGATGTTTAACAAATCCATCTAAGGTCTTATCCATATGGACGTTTCCTCCGTCTCAATCATCGCTCACCGGTCCATAATCAAGGATTACCTTTTTCCGTTTCGTTACTTTTTATCTTTTTCTGATAAGGTGCGACACGGAAGAGTTCAGGCTGGCGGTGAATCTACAATAAATCAGATCCAGGGCCCTATATGGGTTCACCAGGCCCCGGACTTAATAATTAACTATTCCCTTGTCATATATGTCCCGCACACCGGGCATTTCATGTCAAAGCATGGTTTTCCGCGTTCGTGAGGGGACTTTTGCCCGCAATTGGGACAAATGCAATTGCCGCCGGGACCCAGGGCCCTGCCTCCGCCCATACCTTGTCCTCTATTCGAAAAATCCTGGCCCCTGCCCCTTTCTCCCCCTTTTTCTCCTGGTGTCATTTCAAACACCCTCCCTAAAGGTGGAACTATCGATATCATAACATTGTTGTAAAATCCTGTTGATCACCATTTCAAAATTGCCTTTAACATCAAGGACACTCAATGATAATCATGTGTTCCACGTATTACCTTGATCCCGGTCTCATTCTCAAGGATATTTGCCATTTCTTCCACACTGCTGTATGGGCAACCCGGAGTGGCGTTGACAAGACAGGAGCTCAAGTAGATAAAGTCAGGCTTGATATCTCCCAATTTCATCGACATTCCCAGGTTCGGGACGATAGTTCTTCCGGGACATTCGCACTTTACAAAGGCCGTAACATGGGACGGCTCATCGAAATTCCCTTCGCCCAGTGCCGCGGCCTTTAGGCACCGCCATTCACCGGGACAGCCATAGCCGCTGTCCATATAAGCTCCGCAACCTATTATCGCGACTTTTTTCATCTGAAATCCCCCTCAATGATCACAACTATTGTCCCCTGTTACCAGGGTTTCGGACAGGTATTGATTCACCAATGACTCCGGTGAATCCATCGGCGCCCCCGTTATGACCCTGATGCCGTTCTGAGTAAAGAGCTCTTTCGCCTTGGCTCCCATGCCCCCGGCTATAATCAAACCCGCTCCCTTGTCATGGAGCCATTTGGGCAGGATGCCCGGTTCATGGGGAGGGGGAGTCTGCATCGTCTTTCCCTTTATCTGGCCGTTTTCCGTTTGAATCAGGGCAAACTGCTCGCAGTGCCCGAAATGGGAACAGAGTTTTCCACCTGCCGTTGGTATGGCGATCAAAATATTATCTTTCTTCACGACCTCTCCTTTTTTTTCTTCCCGGTCTCCCTTTTCCAGGTTCGGAGGAGTACCGGCGACACTTAAATCCTCGATCGTTTCAACCATCTTTTTAAATTCCTGGGCAAAGGGAAGCCATTCTTCATCCATACCTGAAAGTTCTCCCATGTCCCCCCTCTTAACGATCTCGGGCTCTATGGGCAGGCTGGCAAGGAGCCTCAGGCCCTCCTTTTCAGCGGTAAGCCGCCCACCGCCGGTCTTGAAGAGGTCGATGGTTTGTCTGCAGTGGGGACACTTGAGGCCGCTCATGTTTTCCACCAGGCCCAAGATCTCCATGTTCACCTGCCTGCAGAAATTGATGGATTTTCTCACGTCCGCCAGGGATATCTCCTGCGGGGTTGTAACTATTATGGCCTTTGCATCCGGAACGGTCTGGGCCACGGTGAGAGGCTCGTCTCCTGTCCCGGGAGGGGAATCTATAATCAGATAATCGAGATCCGACCATTCCATGTCAGAGATAAACTGTCTGATTACTCCTATTTTTAGGGGACCCCTCCATATGGTCGCCGCGTCCTTATTGTCTCCCATGAGGGTCTCGATCGATATCACATGCAAGTTGGGCATTAAATCCACGGGAATCGCCTTTCCCGACCTGGGTGAGGGCCGTATGCTCCCCTTGATGCCCAGGAGCCTCGGGATGCTCGGTCCGTGGAGATCAACGTCCATCAATCCGACCTGGTGGCCCCTTTTTGCCAGGGAAAGTGCCAGGTAGGCGGCGATGCTGCTCTTTCCTACCCCTCCCTTGCCGCTCATGACAAGAATCTTGTTTTTAATATTGCCCAGGGTCTCCTTTATCTCAGCGTCCTGCAGGGCGTGCTTATTGTCATGGCTTAATCCGCAGCTATTGTTTTCTGTTGACATTACTGCCTAACCTCCTTTTATTCTGTGTCTTTATTTTTTTATTACCACTTATTTCATCATAATTCCAGTATCTATTCCGCTTGCACCAGGGCATCATAAACCCCGACCTGAACAGGGTCCCCTTTAAAAAAACCTCCAGGACATCCTCAGCTAATCCCGAGATTTCCTGGATTACATCTATGCCGGACGCTATCAGCATATGCCTGAAAGGGTGTGATACGGCGCAACAGATGATGATATTCACATCCAGCTCCCTGATGCTGAGACACCTGCGGGTCAGATCCGGTTCATCAATATAGTATATAAAGCGTGATACCTCTTTTCTATTCTGGACCTCGACGATCAAGAGCCTCAATGCCGTATCAAGGACAGGTGAAACCTTGTCTTCCCATATAGGAATGGCGATTCGCATTAAATAATACTCCGGTATCCTACTTTCCTTTTTCCAATTTTTTGATACGCTCCTGGATATCCTCCATCCGGCTCATGAGTTCCTCTGATTCCCTTTTGAGGGAACTCAATTCCTGGTCCTTTGTAGGGCCCCTTTGGGCACTACCGGCTGATTCATCGCCTCCCGACATGCCCATGCCGCGGCCCATGCCTCTGCCGCCGCCCATGCCCATACCACGGCCCATGCCCATGCCGCGGCCCATGCCTCTGCCACCGCCCATGCCCATGCCACGACCTGCGCTTCCGGTTCCCGGCCTAAACGCCGGGTCCCCATCCTGCAAACCGAAATGATCAGTGACATTGGCTTCCCGGGTGGAGCTCAGCTCGTTACTCCTGAATCTCTCAAGGGCCTCTCTTACTGTCCCGGACTGGCCGACGAAGAGCTGCACCCCGGCGGCGGAAAGGGTCTGGACGGCATTGGGCCCGCAGTTCCCTGTCAAGACAGCCGTTGCACCCTTATCCGCAATGAATTGGGCTGACTGTATCCCTGCACCGCGACCAAGGGCCATACTATCGTTCCCGAAGGCCTCAAAGTTCATATTGTCCGTGTCATATATGATAAAATAGGAGCATCTGCCGAAACGCGGATCAATCTGTGAATCCAGGTCCGTTCCGCTGGAACTAACCGCTACCTTCATCATCAAACCTCCTTAATCAAAAGCCATTTCTGTTTTCCATTCTTTCCATACATTTCCAACGAGGTCTATCCCCGGCTTCAGTGTCATCTTGCCGGGCCTCCAGCCGGACGGCGTGGCCTCGCTCCCCTTTGATTCTCTTACAAGCTGAAAGGCCTGTACCTGTCTAAAGGTCTCGTTGACATTTCTTCCCACAGGGGGTGTCAATACCTCGAATCCCTGAATGATACCGTCCGGATCAATGATGAACCGCCCCCTTGTTTCAGCGCCGGCGTCTTCATCATAGACACCATACACCTTTCCCACTTTGCCGCCTGTGTCCGATAACATGGCGAAGGGGACACCCCCATCCACCATTTTTGACAGCTCATGGTCATTCCACATCTTGTGTACATACATGCTGTCTATGCTCATGGAAAGGACCTCAACTCCAAGTTTTTGTAATTCCGGATATTTTTCGGCAACTGCCGAAATTTCGGTTGCTCAGACAAAGGTAAAATCACCGGGATAAAAACAGAGCAGGATCCACTTTCCGAGATAATCCGACAAATGAATATTTACAAAATCATCTTTTAAATATCCTGGAGCCGTAAAATCAGGGGCTTTTTGACCGACTCGTATCATGATGGTTTCCTCCTTTTTAGTCTGTTCTTTTTCAATTGACTCCTCCCTGGGTTTCTCTCCCACGGGTCCTCCCGTGGGCCGTGCGCATCCGACTTTTAACTTTTCCGCCATAGGCACCTCCCTTTGTAGGAATAGAATTAATTCATTCGCCCTAACCTATGCCCAATGCCCTTCCACGTTCGCCTCCGCTGTCGGACTATACCGCCCGTCAAGGTACCCCTTGACAGCGTCCCTGACCGTCCCCTCCACTCCGACCACTATATCGATACCGGCCGCCTCGAGGACCTTGAAGGCCTTGGGACCGCAGTTACCCGTCAGAATGACATCGGGTTTATGCTTTGCAATGTTCTGCGCAGACTGGATCCCGGCCCCCTGGGGCAGATCCAGATTCTGCGTATTTTCTATAACCTCAAAAGACATCTTATCCGTATCAATAAGTAAAAACCTGGATGCCCTGCCGAACCTGGGGTCCACGCCTGCATCGAGATCCTTCCCCTGGGATGTAACAGCCACAAGCATATTTTTCATCCTTTCTTTCTGATCAATACCCGTCAAATATTTTGATTTTCAGATGGGTATCGGCTTTAACCTGCAAACACGGTGCTTCATTGCAGGGACAGATAATCATAGTAGCATTTCTTGTGCCAATCACCATGACAAGGAAATAAAAGACGTAACATATTGATTTATAAATGATAATATATGGACAGCGAAAATACGGGGAAACCTCTGCAAAGATCAATATTGCATAATTGAAATATCAATCCCTGCCATAATAATGCGAAATTGCAATAAATGTTTTTTATGGATCTACTAAGGTGCAGACCTTACTTCTTCATTGTGCGACCGTCTCTCTTCGGCATCTCGATGTTAAGGTGTTTGATCTTCCGCCACAGGGTGGTTGGATGTATCCCTAATTGGGCGGCAGTCTCTTTCCTGTTCCAGTTGTTTTTCATTAAGGTATCATAGATAAAATTCCTCTGGACATGATCCCAGGAGGAATCATTCCGGCCTGCCTCCTTTGAGATAATCTCTTCCCTGTCCCCGGGCGTTCTCAGATATTCGGGAAGCTGATCATTCCCTATCATGCCGTTCTTGCAGACCACAATGGCGTACTCCATGATATTTTCCAGCTCCCGGATGTTTCCGGGAAAATCGTAGGACATCAGTATCGGCAGGACATCCGGCTGGAGTCCCTGAATGCTCTTACCCTTAAGGCGGTTATATTTCTGAATGAAATGATCGATCAAAAGGGGTATATCGTCTTTACGGTCTCTCAGGGGCGGGAGCACAAGCCTGACGACGTTTATCCGGTAATAGAGATCTTCCCGAAATTTCCCTTCCTTCACAAGAGAGTGTAGGTTCTTGTTGGTGGCTGCCACGATACGGACATCGG
The DNA here is from genome assembly GCA_964526655.1 of uncultured Desulfobacteraceae bacterium. Classification (GTDB taxonomy): domain Bacteria; phylum Desulfobacterota; class DSM-4660; order Desulfatiglandales; family HGW-15; genus CAZGIZ01. The sequence goes on from CAZGIZ010000058.1 coordinate 10,880, forward strand.
CCTTTTCCGGCCTTGTGCTGCCGAGAGGCTCATAGGTCCTGTCCTGGAGGACCCTGAGGAGTCGGACCTGAAGCGCGGGAGAGATATCCCCGACCTCGTCTAAAAAGAGAGTCCCCCCCTCTGCGAGGGCGAGACGCCCCGGTTTATCCTTTTTCGCGTCCGTAAAGGCGCCGGCCTTATATCCAAAGAGTTCGGACTCCAGGAGGTTGTCCGGGAGGGCTCCGCAATTAATGGTGACGATCGGTCCATCCATCCTGTTGCTGAGTGAATGGACTGCCTTTGCAAAGAGTTCCTTTCCCGTGCCGCTCTCCCCCTCCAAAAGGATGGTGGTGTCGCTATCGGAAATCTGTTCGAGCATGCCGAAGAGTCTTATCATCTCATTGTTCTTGCTGATAATATCGTGAAAGGAGTGGCGACCGGAGAGCTCTTTTCTCAACTCTTCCAGCAGGCTCAGGTCTCTGAAGGACTCGACCCCTCCTATCACCCTGTCATCCTTATCCTTTAGCAGGGCGGTGGAAATGCTGACGGGAATACGAACCCCTTCGGAACTGACTATAAAGATAGATTGATTGACAATCGGCTGGCCCGTTTCCATTGTCTTTCGGAGAGAACAGTTTTTCTCGCAAATACTTGCCCTGAACACCTCCCAGCAGTGCCGGCCAAGGGCCTCCTTCTTTTTGATGCCCGTGATGTCTTCGGCTGCGCGATTGAAGGATGTTATTTTCCAGTCCGTGTCAACGGTAAAGACCCCGTCGGCGATACTGTCAAGGATTATTTGAGTCTGGTCTTTTATTAATTGTTTCATTTGTAGCTATATCATCCGGCATTAAACCGGCCCCTTGTATCTTGTAAATATCGGCCTGAACCATCATATCATTAGGATCTTCCATGGATGGCCACGGTATTAAAATTCCTCGTCCAGGTCAATCCCGTCCCTTTCATACTGGGCATCCCTGAGCTCAATGGACCTCCTGATCTCATCTTCGTTCCAGGGCTCGATGACGAGTGAGTCCGCCACAAGTTCCCAGAGATACTTGGTCTCTATATCCAGGGCATAATCCTTGGTCAGGCTTTTCATTATCTGGTCACGGCAGTTATGGCAGGGAGCAACGACCAGCTTGGCCTTTGTGTCTTTGATCTGCCTGGCCTTTACGCGGCCGTAATAGATCCTCTCCGCCTCATAGGGCATGGCCCATGCCCCGCCGCCTCCCCCGCAGCAATAATTGTTCATCCTGTTGGGATACATCTCCACGAAATTTTCACAGCATTGTTGGGTGATCCATCTCGGCTCTTCAAAATAACCGTGTCCAAAGGCCTTCTGACCCTTGCGCCCGTAATTGCAGGGATCATGGATGGTGGTCAACTCCTTGTGGATTGACCTGTCAACCTTTATCCTGCCGCTCTCAAGATATTCCTTCAAGAGGTCATGAACCGAAATCACCCTGTATTTTTCAAAGACTTCCGGAAACCACGTCTGCAGACCAAGCCTGGTCGCATAATAGGCGTGCCCTCATTCGGGCAGGAGGAGAGTCTTGCACTCCAGCCTCTCCATGTGGTCCACGATGCGGCCCACAAGGGTCTTCATGGCTTCGTCGTCGCCTGAAAAGAGCCCCCAGTTGACCCCTTCCCAGTTCACCGACGGGATTGTCCAGTCCTCCTTGGCTGCATAAAATATCTTCCACCAGAATTTCATGTCGTCGGGCTCCCCGAAGGGCTCCTTTGAGTTGATGGTAACAAGGATGTTCGCCCCCTTCTTGTCCACGGGTGCGTAAAATCCTGGAAAGCCCTCGTCCTCTTCCATCTCCTTTGAGAGATCGGCGAGCAGGAAGAGGAAATCATCCTTGGGGATCCCCAGGTTGTTGCCCCTCTCGAGGTCCATTACGACGCCCTTATGAATGGGGCCCGGGACCTTGTCCCTTTCCCGAAGGCTCCTTATGGTTTTTATGGTCTTGAGGATCTCCACGCCCTGGGGACAGGCGTATTCGCACCGTCCGCACATGGTGCAGATCCAGGGGAATCTCGAGTCGATCAACTCCTGTTCAAATCCCAGGACGGCCATCCTGATAAGCTTTCTGGGGTCAAGGCCGTCCACTCCTGTTATGGGGCACCCGCTGGCGCAGGTCCCGCACAAAAAGCAGACATCGGCCCACTCGGGGGCAACCCTCAGCCTGCTCTCCTTACGATTTATTACAGATTGTTCCATTCAATAGTCTCCTCTCTGTCATTACTCTACCTTGGTCTCGAAGAATCTATTCCGGCCATGCCTGTCTCACAACTCCAGTGCCGCATCGATAATATCAAAGACCTGCTGGTCCCCGTATCCCCTTAGGACCGATGCGCTGTTTGGACAGACCTCGGCGCAGGAGCCGCAGCCCTGGCACATAAGTTCATCCACTTCAATCATGTCCCCGTCATCGCTGAGCCTTCTGGCCCCGTAGGGACAGGCCTCTATGCATCGCTCGCAGAGCGAGCAAAGGGAGTGCCGCACCATGGCAACTACGGAAGACGAGGCCATGCGATCGTTGTTCAGTATCCTCAGCGCCCGCTGGGCCGCGGCCTCCGCCGTCGCGACCGATTCTCCCAGGGACCTCGGGGAATGGGCGATGCCGCACATGAAGACGCCCTCCTTTATGAAGTCCACGGGCCGCCATTTTGATTCGGCCTCCTGATAAAAACCATCCCTGTTTAACCCGACCCCGAAAATCCCCGCCAGATCTTCCACGTCGTTCGGGACCATCCCGGTGCTCAGGACAAGCAGATCGGGAGAGATCACAAGCTTCCTGCCGAGGACTGGATCCCTTGCGGAAACCACTGGTTTACCCTCCACAACGGCCACCTCGGGCTTTTCATCCGCTTCATAGGGTATAAAAAGGATACCAGATCTGCGGGCCTCGGTGTAATAGGCCTCGAGGAAACCGGGGGTCATGATGTCCCTGTAAAAAATAAATATCTCTGCCCCTGGATTCTTCTCCTTTATGTAGAGGGCGTTCTTCAGGGCGGCCGTGCAGCAGACCCGGCTGCAATAGTTCCGGGGCTCCTCCCTTGAATCCACGCACTGTATCATAACCAGGCTCTTGAGCGCGGCAGGATCCACCGTGCCTTCGGCCATCTTCGCCTCCAGCTCCCGCTGGGTCACTATGTCCCCGCTCTTTCCATAGGCATAACTCCCTGTCTTTGCCTCCGCCCCGCCGGTCGCGAGTATCGTTACCCCGTGCTCCAGGGTTTCGCCCTTTCCATCCCCTTTGGCAATGTCGGTTCTGAAGCTGCCTACCCTGCCCCGTGAGTGAAGGACTCGCGCCTTCTTGTAGACAAGGATATTGGGGTGTTTCTCCACCCTGGATATGGTATCTTCCAGAAGCTCGCCCGGGGAGGTCCCGTCGATGGTCCGGTGGAGAATTCGGAGATTGCCCCCCAGTTCCTCTTCACTCTCTATCAGGCTCACCTTAAAACCATGGTCCGCGATAGCTAACGCAGATGTCATACCGGCTATGCCGCCGCCCACCACAAGGGCCTTCTGGATTATCCGTGTGAAGGATACGGGCTGTGGGTCCATTCTCCTGAGCCTGCCGACGCCCATCGATATGGCGGAGCGGATATCCCGCCCAATCTGCCCACCGTCCCGGTCCCTGTCAGGAAAGGCCGGGGTTCGTATGTCCACCGCATCGATAAGCGCGGGATTGAGCCCGATATCCCTGCCGAGCTCCCCTATCTTCCGGTTATAGACGTATGGCATGCATGCTGAGATAAGGAGCCTGTTCGCCTTGCTGCCCTTTGCCTCCTCCTTTAGCTTCTCCCAGCCCTCCCGGGTGCATAATCTTTCAATGAAGAGTATATGATCCGCCCCGCTATCTTCCTTGAGCCATCCGGCCAACTCCTTCAAGTCCTGGGCGTCCAAGAGGCTGCCTCCGCAGGTGCACACAGAGACCATGACCTCCGGCACTTCACGTGAAACATCCCTAAAGCCTCTGTCAGGTCCTGTCTCCTCCGCCAGGCCCCCGCCCTTGGAATGGATCAGTCTGGATGCCTCTAAAGATGCGGAATTCGCCTGTATGACCGATTCGGAGATGTCCCGGAGACCTGAAAAGGATCCTCCCAGGAAAATCCCTTCCCTGTTTGTCCCGCTCCCGGATAATCCCTCCGGCCGGCAAAAGCCGTACTGATTCAACTCCAGGCCTGTCATTTCCGCCAGCTTACCGGTCCCTTCAGCGGGTCTCTGTCCCGTGGCCAGTACCACCAGATCAAAATCCTCCTCATGCCTCTGTCCATCCATGTCCACATAAATGAGCCTGAGGTCACCCTTTTCGCCCGAGGGCTCGACGCTGTGGACGCGGCCTCTCCTGAAACGTACGCCATGCTCCTTCTCTGCCTTATCCCTGTATCGCTGGAACTCCTTTCCGAAGGTGCGCATGTCTATGTAAAATATTGACGCATCAATTAGTCCGCCGCTCTTCTCCTTTGCCAGAAGGGCCTCCTTTATTGAGAACATGCAGCACGCGGATGAGCAGAAACCCGCGTTAAGCTGCTGGTCACGGGAGCCGACACACTGGATCCATGCCGCCCTGCGGACCTCCTTGCCGTCGCCTGGTCTTAAGAGCCTTCCTTCATAGAGTCCCGTTCCGCTGATCATCCTCTCGAACTCGATGCTGGTGACCACATTGGGAAACTCGCCATACCCGAGGGTATTCCTTGCCCCTGTGGGATTAAAGGATTCAAAGCCCGCGGCAAGGACCACTGAGCCTACCTCAAGGGTTTTTTCGCCCGCGCGCCTTATGGTCTGATAGAGCTGGATTATCATGGGTACCAGGCTGTCCGGATCAAAGGGTTTCATGAGATAATCGAGGGCGCCCACCTTCATGGCCTCCACAGCCGTCTCAACAGTGGCGTAGGCGGTCATCATGACGACCGGGAGATCCGGGTTGATCGACCTGGCCCGTTTGAGGACCTCGACCCCGTCCATTCCGGGCATCTTGATATCCAGGAGCATCATGTGTATCTCTTCTCTCCCGAGTATTTCCAGGGCCTGGGATCCGGATTCTGCGGTATCCACCTGAAACCCTTCGTCAACCAGCCATTCCTTTAGGGAATCCCGGACGACGAACTCGTCATCCACTACCAGGATGCGGAAGTCCTTCCTCGCTTCCATTTGAAAGTCGATGGCACCGGTCGGGCAGGCCTCTTCACATTTCCCGCACATGGTGCAGGAAACGGTATCAACGACATAACTGTTTGGAATATTATGGGGAACCGGGAGGTACACGGCCTTCCTTTTTGTGAGCCCTGCGTTGAAGAGGTCCGGGACCTCAACAGGGCAGACCTTTGCGCATTCACCGCATCCTATACAGAGGTCCGGATCAATAAAGGTGGGCCTTTGTCTAAGGGTGGCGATATATTTGCCCGGCTCCCCCTCCAGGTTAATGAGTTCGGTTGAAAGCATGATCTCGATATTTTCGTGAAACAGTCCCTTGCGCAGGCAATATTGTGATGAACTGTCACGTTCCACCATTGGAAGCATCTTGCACATCCCGCAGTTATCCGTTGGGAACTGGTAATCTAACTGTGTAAGTACTCCCCCAAGATGCGGGGCCCTTTCAACCAGAGTCACCCGGTAGCCTGTTTCGGCCAGGTCAAGGGCGGAGCGGATCCCGCTTATCCCGCTCCCCACAACAAGGGCCGAGCCAATCTTTTTTTTCATCTGTCCAACCTCTTTTCTTTTCTAACCATGACTTCTCAAGAGTGTCTTATCCTGCGACCTCTGGGAATTCATCCTCCCTGAAAACTGACAGGGGCGGCTCATCCTCCGTGCTCCGGCCCGCCTCATATTCAAAGGCCTTCTGGGTATAGCTGGCCACGGTCCGGAATATTTCCATCACTGGCACGTTATTCGGGCATGCGTTGGAGCATTGACCGCAGCCTATGCAGGCCGTGCTCATGTGCACCAGGCGTGTCAAATGATAAAAGACGGTGTCACTGGGCATCTTGAGGATGCCCTTCCGCTTTGCCCACTTCAGATACTGGGAAGGCTCATGGTTGAACACATCGGTCACAAAGACGCATTCCTTGCAGTAGCAGACCGGGCAGGCCACCCTGCAGTTATAGCAGTTGACGCAATTCGCCAGATAGGCCGTGAGTTTTTTGATGTCGGAGGTGGCGTCGCTGGTCTCATCGAACATCCTGTCCCTGTATGCGATCCGGTCCTTAAGGAGGGCCTCGATCGCCCCTTTTCTCCCCTCCGGCTCCGCCCCTTTAGGCAGGTCCAGCTGGTCCATGACCTCTTCACCCCTTAAACTGTTCGCCTTCAACATGAGATGATCTTCATTGTCCATGCCAATCAGGCCTATTAAGAGATCGGCGTTTTCCGGTACCGGATATTCGCAGGCCTTGCAGGCAGGTGAAATGTCAAGGCCATTATGAGCAGTCCCCTTTCCAGACATAAAATCCCGATAGAATCGAAGTGTGGATTCAGGGCCTTCCTCTCCTGCGAATGCGGGGTATTCCACTGTTCTGTAGGCCCCGAGGCAGTCCATCCCAACCAGGATAACCTCCTCCATACTCCCCTGTTTGAGTTTTACCAGTTCAATAAAGGCCCTGATTTCGCAGGGGCGCAGCACCACTGCCACCTTGCCCCCTATCCTGCCCCGGGTCAGCCTGGAAACTATCTTGGCCGCGTTAATGGGGAAAACCGGCGCAAGGGGATCTGTCCCCTCAAGCCTTTCAGGGTCCGTGACCAGGGTCGGCATGACCACGTCTTTCATTGGGAGGTGCTGGGGCACCAGGATGGCCTCGATCTCTCCCTTTTCAAGGAAGGTCTTAAAAAAAATCTGTAACGCCTGAACAGGGTTCCGGTCATTAACCGCAATCTTTGCTACCTTGGACATCGATCTCCTCCGGCTTATTCACTCTGCTGATTGAAACGTCTCTGGAATACTATAATCCTTTGAAATTTTGGATCTACAATACCATCTGGTTCCCGGTCTCGTTGGGACCAAGGGCCTTTATCTCCGCGACCATCTCTTTAATGGTCCTGGCAAAATCGACGCCCTCACTGGCGCCGATCCAGGTCAATTTGAGCCTGCGCTCGTCGATCCCGAACCTCGGAAGGATCTCTTTGAGCAGTTTAACCCGTCTCCTGGCCTTGAAGTTACCGTTTATATAGTGGCAGTCCCCAGGATGACAGCCGCTTATCAGTACCGCGTCCGCCCCCTCCAGCAGGGCCTTGATAACGTATTTCGGGTCCACCATGCCGGTGCACATCATCCTGATCAGCCGCACGTTGGGCGGGTACGTCTGTCTTGAGGTCCCTGCCAGGTCCGCGGCCGTGTATGTGCACCAGTTGCACACAAAGGCGATAATCTTCGGTTCAAAGTCTCCCATTCTGCTCCTCCCTAAAAAATTCCTTTTCTTCTTGGCAATTGCCCTTCATTCACCGCAGCAAAGAGATTAGCGTGACTCAAGTTGATAATTATGTAGAAGCCATCTCGCGTATCACACCGCTCTATCCGTATATGCCTTGAGCCCTGGGCCTTGAGCCGCTTATCATATTGTAAAGACATAAAGATGGCAGTGATAAGCTCATTGAGTCTCACACTGATCAATAACTGCTACATTCCCACTTCAGAGACCGCGTCCATGATGCCGTCGATCTCCGCAAAGATCTGCTTCTCATTAAAATGCCTGATCTGGGCGGCCCCGCTGGGGCAGAATCCTGCGCAGCTCCCGCAGCCCTTGCACAAGGCCTCGTTGACCACAGAGACCTTCCTGCGTTCGTCAAAGTCAATGGCCGAATAGGCGCAGAGCCCAATGCATGTCTGGCACCCGGAGCACACATCCGGATCTATCCAGGAGATGGTCGGGGAGATCTCCACTTTTCCTCTGGTCGCCAGCTTAAGGGCCTTGGCCGCGGCTCCCGATGCCTGGGAGACCACGTCGGGAATATCCTTGGGGCTCTGGCAGGTCCCGGCGATAAAGACCCCGTCAGTGGCCGTGTTCAATGGTCCCAGCTTCGGGTGTTCTTCCAGAAAGAAGCCGTCCGCGCCCAAGTTGACCCCGAATATCCTCCCGACCTCTGAGGCGTCTTTCCGGGCCTCCATGGCGGCGCAGAGTATCACCATGTCCGTGGGCACGCGCATCACCTTGCCGCTGAGGGTGTCCTCCGCGATCGTTATCAGTTTGCCCTCCTCTTCCGGGTCTTCGGCCCTGTCGGTCACGCTGGCGGCCTTTCCCCTGATGAGCTTGACCCCCTCCGCCTGGACCCGGGACATGAATTCCTCGTATCCCTTTCCGAAACACCGCATGTCGATATAAAAGTTATAGACAGGCGTCCCCTCTCCCACCTTGTCCTTGATGAGGTGGCCGTATTTAAGGGCGTACATGCAGCAGACCCTTGAACAGTATTCGTGGTAGTTTTTATCCCTGCTGCCGATACAATGCAAAATGGCCACGCTCCCGGGCGGTCTTGTGAAATTCCAGTTCTCGTCCCTGAGGAGGATTTCACCGCTGGTCGGGCCCGTTGCGTTATTGAGGCGTTCGAACTCCAGGCTGGTGATGACATTGGGGTACTTTCCATATCCATACTGCTTCATGGGAGATGGATCCATCAGGTCATAACCCGTTGCCAGGATAATGGAACCCACCTCGATCTCCCTCTCCTCGGGTTTCATGGAGTGATCAATGGCCCTGGCCTCGCAGACCTGTACGCAGGCCATGCATTCTGAGCAGACCCCGCAGTTAAGACAGCGCCTGGATTCCTCGCGGACCTCCTCTTCAGTAAGGCCCTGATTGACCTCCTCAAAGCCTGATGCGCGCCCCTCCGGGGCCTGATGACGCGGTCTTGCCCTGGGCCTTCTGGTTATCTTCTCCGGGATATCCTGCCAGTTTCGGCCAGGCTGGGATTGAGCAGCAAGTTCTTCGGCCAGGAGATTGAGGTCCTTTCCCTCAAGAAAGCGGTGTATGGCCTCGGTCGCCTTGTGGGCAGAGGAGACCGCCTCAATAACCGTGGTGGGGCCCGTGACCGCGTCGCCGGAGGCAAAGACATAGGGGATGGATGTCTGCATTGTATGGCGGTTTACCAGGAGCGTTCCTCCACGGCCGGTCTCAAGCTTAGCGAGATCCCCTGCCCGTGGAATATCCGTCTGCTGGCCTATGGCGGGGATAACCTCTTCGCATTCGATCACGAACTCGGAGCCCTCCACAGGGACAGGCCTGCGCCGGCCGCTCGCATCCGGCTCACCCAGTTCTGTCTTTATGCACTCGAAGCCTGTCACCTTCCCGTCCGCGCCCTTTATCCTTACAGGCGCGGTAAGATAATGGATCTTAACGCCTTCCTCCAGGGCCTCTTCAATCTCTTCGGCATAGGCGGGCATCTCGTCCCTGCTGCGGCGGTAGACTATATTGACTTCCTCGGCGCCCAGGCGGAGGGCGGTCCTGGCCGCGTCAACAGCCACATTGCCCCCCCCGACAACTGCGATCCTCTTTCCCGGAAGGCCTTGCTCGCCCAGATTTACCTTCCTCAGGAAATCCACGGCATCCAGGACCCCTTCGAGTTCCTTCTCCCCCGGGATATTCATTTTCATACCCTGATGAGCGCCTATTCCAAGGAAGACCGCCTTGAAGCCCTCTCCGATCAGGTCTTCGATCGTAAAATCCTTTCCCAGCTTTTTCCCCTGTCTTGTTTCCACGCCCAGCCTGAGTATGTAATCTATCTCCCTATCCAGCATGGCAGGCGGCAGCCGGTAATCCGGTATCCCGACCCTGAGCATGCCCCCGAGGACAGGGAGGGCCTCAAATATGGTCACCTGAAAGCCCCTGAGCCTCAAATAATAGGCCACTGTCAATCCTGCGGGTCCGGAGCCTATGACCGCCACCTTTTCAGGCCGGTCCTGGATCTCAGGCAGGGGCAGTTTATCCAGGTCCACCCTGTCAGCGGCAAATCGCTTTAGTTCCCTTATGGCCAGCGGTTCATCGACCTCAAGCCTCCGGCATTCGCCCTCGCAGGGGTGTGGACAGACCCTGCCCAGTACGCCGGGCAGCGGCAACCGCTCCATGATAAGCCGTATCGCCTCCTCGTACCTTCCCTGGCCGATGAGTTGAACATATCCCTGGACATTAATGCCTGCCGGGCAGGTGATGACGCAGGGCGCCCTGTCCTTCTTTTCAACGGCAAAGGTAATTGGCACGGCCTGGGGAAAGGACCTGTATATGGCCTTCCTGCTCCCGAGGCCCTGATCCCATTCGCTGGGTCTTGTTACAGGGCACACCTTTTCGCACTCGCCGCAACCCGTGCACAGATCCTCTTTCACATAGCGGGGTTTGCGAAGGACCTTCACCCTGTAGTTACCGATGAAGCCGGAGACCTCTTTGACCTCGCTATAGGTCAGGAGTTCGATGTTAGGGTGCTGGCCCACGGACACCATCTTGGGAGTCCCGATGCAGGCGGCGCAATCCAGGGTCGGGAATGTCTTGTCGAACTGCAGCATATGGCCCCCTATGGTCGGCTGCTTCTCCACCAGATACACCCTGTTGCCCGAGTCGGCCACGTCGAGGGCCGCTTCCATTCCCGCGATGCCGCCGCCCACCACGAGGACATCGGGATGGACCTTTACCTCCCTGGTCTCCAGACTCTGATGATAGTTGACCCTGTTGATGGCCGCAGCCGCAAGGGTCTTGGCCTTGCGTGTGGCGCTTTCTTCGTCCTCCGTGACCCAGGATACCTGTTCACGCACCGAGGCCATCTGAAAATAGTAGGGATTAATTCCCGCCCTCTGACAGGCCGCCTGGAAGGTCTTTTCATGGAGCCTGGGACTGCAGGATGCCACCACTACCCTGTTCAGGCCCAATTCCTTGATGTCCTTGATGATCATCTCCTGACCGGGATCGGAGCACATGAACTTATAATCCCTGGCTACCACCACATCCTTGAGGCCCCGGACAAATTCGGCCACCTCCTCCACCCGGACCTTGCTCGCTATATTTATGCCGCAGTGGCAGATATAAAAACCTATCCTGTTAGACATGATTCAACCCTCTGCAAATAAAAAAAGATTATTTACCCCCAAATTCTGTTTGACCGGCCTCTGTTTGTAACAGGGAGCTGAGAACGATCTCTGATATATCCATGACCTTGATCTCTTCCTCTTTTCCCACCGTCTTCAGGGCGTCCTCTAACATTGAGATGCAGTAGGGGCAGGCCGCGGCGATGATCTCCGCCCCGGTCTCAGCGGCCTCTTGGACCCTCAGGACCGAGAAACGCTCTTCAGCCGGAACCTCGTTCCAGAGCCCGCCTCCTCCTCCACCGCAGCAGAGGCTGTTTTCACGGTTTCGTTCCATTTCCACCAGCTCAATCCCCGGAATGGCCCTGAGCAGCTCCCTCGGCGGTTCATAGATGTTATTGTGCCTGCCAAGGTAACAGGGGTCATGGTAGGTCACCCGTTTTTCCACCCTGCCGGGCAGCTTCAGGAGCCCTTTTTTGACGAGGTCATTAAGGAACTGGGTATAGTGCAGCACCTGGTATCTCCCGCCCAATTCCGGGTACTCCTTTGTGAAGGTGTTCAGACAATGTGGGGAGGCTGTGATTATGTTTTTTACCCCCTTCTCCTCAAGGGCGGAGATGTTGTTTTCGGCAAGCTTCATAAAAAGCTCCTCCCCCCCCATTTTCCGGATGGCGTCTCCGCAGCAGTTCTCCTTTTTTCCCAGGAGGCCGAAATCAACACCCGCGGACTGCAGCACCCTGACAAGGGCCCTTCCGGCCTTCTGATTCCTGGCGTCATAGGCCTGGGTGCAGCATGTGAAGTAGAGGTAATCCATACCGGGCGAAAATTCCTTTGTTCCAAGGCCTTCAGCCCACTTCATCCGGTCCTCGGCATCCCCGGACCAGGGATTTCCCCTGCTGGCCGTGCTTCCGAGAGGCGCCTTTAAAGAGGCGGGGACAGAGCCTGTCTCGTTCATCATGACGCGCATGGAGCGGATAATATCTATGATCTCCAGGCCCCTCGGACAATTGATGACACAGTTATTGCACGTCACGCAGGTCCATAGATCCTCACCCTCGAATCCTTCCAGGCCGAACTGGGCAAGACGGATTATCCCCCTGGGACTGAAATATTTCACCAGGTTCCAGGGACACACCCCAGTGCAGGTGCCGCACTGCATGCATTTATCCAGGTCTTTGCCGCCCATCTCCTTTATCGCGTCAGCCACTTCCAAGAAAGGGGTTACTGCTTCCATGTCAGAATTTCTCCTCTATCCCAAACCCTATCCCTTTGGCCCCAACAGCTTTTCAATACAATCAAGAAGCTCATCGGACTCGGGAGGTTTTTCAATATATGCATCCGGTTCAGGGACTGATTTCCCATTGTGGGAATCGAGCAGTTTCTGGGAGTAAAAATATGTCTTTTTTGCTATTCCGGAGCAGATAACCACCGGAATATGCTTTAGGGCATCATCTGTTTTAATCTCCCTGTACATCTGTATGCCTCCCTGCTCAGGCATCATGATATCCAGGATAATGAGGTCCGGTCTGGTCTCTCTCGCCTTTTGGATGCCTTCAATGCCCTGGGTCGCTACCAGGGGCTTATAACCGTTTGTCTCCAAAAGGGTTGAGATGAAGACCCGCATATCCAATTCATCATCAACAACCATTATTTTTCTCTTGCTCATTTCTCCTCTCCGCCCCCTGTGTTTGGGTGAAATCAATAAAACCCTAGACGGAACAATATTAGCACTTATCATGCCACTTCCTTGAAACAACTATTATTTCAATAGGTTAACAGGAAAAGACACTTAAAGGCATGATCTTAAGGGGAAAAAATGATGCGTCATCGCAACAAAAAGATCACTCATTTCTTTGTTTCATAACATTTTATTTAACAATAACCATTTATTATATATTTTACAACATATTGTAACTTATTATGCAACATCTCTGCAACAAGGCATATCCAACAACTCCACATGGGGTGGACTAGGAAGAGAGGGCCGTAACCCAACTTTATACTGTGGAACGATTCTGTGTATTGGATAGTTATGATTGGGGATCAAGGCCCGTTGGTAACAGGGTGTTTTAGTTTGCTTCAGGAGATGACCGGGTGATCCGGGAGGTAATCCCGCTCGTTTTTATCCAGCCCGATGTTAGTAGCTTTCTTTCCAGGGTTTGATCCGTGGTAACCATCGGGCAACTTCCTTTTGATATAAGTCCCACTCTATTCCAAATTGTGCTTTCAGCCACGGCTCTTCATTTGTGATAACCCGCATATGGAATCCTAAGGATAGTGTTGCCGTGTATAAAAAAAGTATCGGGGAGCAGAAATACAAGCCCCAGCCGAGGACTAACAGCAAAACGCCAATATACATGGGATTGCGTACAAAACGGTATAATCCAATTACAACCAGTTTCTTTGGAGGGTCCCAGGGTGCTAATGCGTGGAAATGCGTCAGCATTTACACGTCATTCTCAAATGACTTGTTCGACCTTGGTTTTTCAATAAGTCTTCCGGTTACAAACCGATGCAGGATGCTGGATATTAAAGTTTGATAAGGCATACCATCTTCAACAGCCCGAGTTTGGAGTTCCTCAAGTACCATTGAGGAAATCCGGATATTCACTCGTTTATCTTTTTTTAAAGTCTGACGAGCGTATCCTCTATGTTTTTTAATTTCCTTCTCAAGATTTTTAACGGATTTCCATTCTCCCCGTTCATAGCTGTCAAGAAGATCCTTTTCTTCTTTATCGAGTTTTGATTTAGTCATTTCATCCTCCCAAATATTCACGAGTCGCTTTTCGGCTCGGAATGATTGTCTTTAAAAATCTGTTTTCTTCATCCTCAACAAATGGTACCAAATAAACATATTCTTTGATTTTAACGACCAGCATCTGTTGATTTGGATATTTTGATTGATTCGGATGCTCAACTACATCGCTCTGTTCAGGGGCAGCGTGGTTTTTACGCTGTCACCTGCAATAGATTGTTAAATCGTATTTAAGGTAAAGTAATTGAGCATAAATTGTATGGTTCTTAGCCTGGGCATATTTTCTGGAACTGCCTGACTCTCAATTTTTTTATCTTCAATATCTTTAATGATCTGATTAAATAAATTTTTTGCAGTAATTACTGCACCGCCTCCAATGGTACTGAAATTTTTATCACTACCGAAACCAAGGACAGCATACTGCTCTATCCAATCAGGATGTATTTTCATAAAATCCTCGAAGAGCTGTGGTATATATTTTTTGCCCGCATCGAATTTTTTCTTGAATCTAGCCTCCCTGTCCTTCCACGATAAAGCGTCCATTGTCGGTTCAAAATGCAGTATTTTTCTCTGTTTTATATCTATTGCAACAACATCTAATTCACACTCATACCCGCCTTTCGGCCGAGGTCCTACAAAAACATTTGTTCGTACAAATAGTCCTTTATATTCGAGCCATTCAGAAATTAAAGATTCAAGATAATTGACTGCCATTTATTCCTCTTTCGATTTAACACCAGTTTAACCTGTTTTTTGAGGAGCTTGCGACGAAGAAAATCAGGTTTAAACATTTGTTAGTTTTCAACCAATTCTTTAATTGAATTTACAATTCTGTCAGGAACAACCTTGGAGAATTTTGGTAATCCCTTATTTTTATAGTCATTCCAAATTCCAAAAATTCCCAGTTGCTGTGGCCCCCATACATCCCACTCGAGATTATCCCCTACAGCCCATACTGCATCTGGTTCAAGTTTTAGCTTCTCAAGTGCAATTCTGTACACCTCCGAATCTGGTTTTCCAAAACCGATCTCTCCTTCAATTAAAATCACATCAAAATATCTTGCCAAGTTAAATCTTTCTACTTTGTTTCTTTGATATTCTGCTTCACCATTAGTCATTAGCGCTAAGGACACATTGTTATTTCTCAGTGATTTTAAGGTCTCTTCTGCTCCTGGCAGAAAACTGATGAAATTATCTCTTTGATCTGTATAAGAGTCTGCTATTTTTTGAGAAAGTAAGAGGTTCTTGATCCCAATATGTTCCAGTGCAAAATTGACAATTTCTCTTCTTGTTTCCTGTAAATTCTGCCTTGCCTTTTTATTCCGTTTACTATCAGACCAAAACCATTTTCGCGTTTCAATAATACAGTTGAATAATTCTTTATAATCAGATAGTTCACAATCTCTATAAAAAGTTCTGCAGACTTCTGTCCAAACAAGGTCTGCCACACTATCAAAGGCAAGGATTGTATCATCTAAATCAAATAGTATTCCTCTCGGTAGCATCTGATTCCTCAAAAACTAATCGGGATAGGGAGGAGCCTCGCGACTCCCCTCCTCCCACACCACCCCCGATAA
>CAZGIZ010000059.1:0-5956 GCA_964526655.1 uncultured Desulfobacteraceae bacterium
CTCGAAACCTATTCTACGGAGTCCACGCTCCTCTCGGCTTTCTCTCTGGACTCGGACTATTTGTGCCCCATTTTTCCATCTTACTACAAGCTCCGGGATAAGCTCCGGAGGGTCCTGCAAATCGCCATCCATAATAATGGTCGCATCACCGTCTGAATGAGCCAAACCCGCTGTTATCGCTGCCTGATGCCCAAAATTTCGCGAAAGTTCAATAATAGAAAATCTTGAATCAATTTTACACTGAGAAAGCATAATCTCCAGGGAATTATCATTGCTGCCATCATTAACATAGATCACTTTAAATGAAATTTCATTCAGCTTACCGAAAATATCCGTCAGCCTATTATATAATGCCGTTAGATTCTCCTGTTCATCATAGATGGGAATCACAATATCAACTTTCAATTTATAGACTCCTCTAATACAGATTTTGTATTATTATCATCAAGCCTTTAAAAATCCAAGAATCCACAAATCATAACTGAACACTGATAGAACTATCAAGATTTCCACTCTCGAAATTTTCAATTTGAATTACAATCATTGTTTCATTTGGCCCCTTCAGGCCTTAGACCTGAAATATTCTCTTACCTCTTTAAGAGAGACCCTCTTTCCCGTTTTGATGAATTGTGATCTTGCATGTGCAATTCTTTGATTTGACCGGTTTAATCTCTCCATTGATAGCTCCCCCTTTAGTATCTCCTTGCTTATAAGATCAAGACCATCCAAAAAACCCTCCCTCCCCTCACAGATGAGAAGGATGTCCGCCCCTGCCCTGAAAGAGGTTAATGCCCCCGCGGCCACACCCCATTTACTTTTTATTGCCCCCATTTCGAGATCATCGGTCAGGATTAATCCCTCAAATCCCATATCTTTTCTGAGCAGACCGTCAAGGATGGCGGGTGAAAGGGTCGCGGGCAGTCCATCGTCCAGCGCGGGATAAATCGCATGTGAGGACATGATGCCGGAAACCCCTTCATCTATGGCTGCCCTGAAGGGTGGAAGGTTGACGTCATTGATCTCCCTGAGATCAAGGTCTATCCTCGGGAGTCTAAAATGGGGATCAAGGTCCGCCCTGCCCAGTCCCGGAAAGTGCTTTGCAACGGCCATTACGCCGTTCTCCTGGAGTGACCTGATGACCGTCTTTCCCATAAGGGCCACCATCCTATGGTCTTCACCAAAGGTCCTGCCCTTTAGATGCTTTTCAGGCTCACCCCGCCTGACATCCAGGACAGGAGCGAGATTCATGTTAAGCCCCACAATTTTCATCTCCCTTGCAGTGATTGAGCCGAACTCTTTTGCCCTCTCAAGGGGATTGTTATCCATAGCCATGGCCTCGTTGCCTGAAAATAATGTAAAGGGCTCTCTCAATCTTGCCACCCTACCCCCCTCCTGGTCCACAGCCAGAAAAAGGGGGTCCCCATGATACCTTTGTGCGGTATCCTGGATATCCCGGCAGAGTCTTGCCAATTGTACCGGGTCCTCAATATTACGGGAAAAGAGTATTATGCCTGCTAAATTGTAATCACGGATCAGTAGTCTCGTATCCTCATCCAGCCGTGTGCCGGGAATTCCTATCATGAAGAGCCTTCCTACGGCCCTGTTAAGCTCCGAGAGTTCAAGAGATGCGTTCAAAGCTGGATCCTCCGGTTCTCAAATATGGTGAACAGCAAAGTTACGATTGACTTAAATAATAATCATGTATAATCAAGGAAATTTAAATGCAATAAATATATTAAAATATATTATAGGACACCATACCAGATGCACGCCGCACCTGATACGGGGCAGGCATGACGCGGTATTTAGACGGTTACCCTGTTAATTCGGGATAGAAACAACTGATAATTCCCGTGGATGAGGTCGATTAGCTAATGAAGGCGATGATTCTGGCTGCGGGTCTCGGCAAGAGGCTCCGGCCCCTGACAGATATAAGACCCAAGGCCCTCATGCCTGTGAATAACAGACCAGTTATTGCCAGAAACATTGATTACCTCAAGATTCATGGCGTTAACAGTATGGTTGTAAACGCCCATCACCACTATCGGCAGATAGTGGATTATCTGGAAGGGGGAAGGCCCTTTGGTGTGGATATAGAAGTGCGTGTGGAACCTGAGATCCTTGGAACCGGCGGGGGCCTCAGGAACTGTTCGGATCTCCTGGAAAGGGAAACCTTTATTCTTATTAACAGTGATATCATGACCGACATAGGCCTGGAGAAGGTATTGGAATATCATAAAAAGACCGGAAGCAGGGCGACCTTGATCCTCCATGACCGCGAGCCCTTCAACCAGATCAGGGTAGATGAACAACATAGAATCATCGACATTGCCAGGCAAAACGACAGGGGCAGGTTGGCATTTACCGGGATACACATCATAGAGCCTGATATCTTTTCTTACATTCCGGGTCCAGGTTATTCGGATATCATTGACTGCTACAGAAAAATGATCGACTCCGGAATCACTGTAAACGCTTATGTTTCCAGGGCACACTACTGGCGCGACATCGGAAATCCGAAAAGTTATATGTCCGCCAACAGGGAAATCCTGGCAATGGAGAACAGGTCATCATCCGTTGGACAGGATTCGCACATCGCACCCTCTGCGAGTATTAAAGAGTGGGCCGTGATTGGAGAGAAGGCCTATGTGGAGGAGGATGTTGAAATCAGGAGATCAGTGCTATGGGATAATGTGAGGGTAAGGAGGAATGTCAAAATCACGGACAGTATTGTCACTGGAATCAAGGAAGTTGAGAATAATCTGAACAATGAAATTCATTAAAAACGCTAAAATGATTATAACCTAAATCAATATTCTCCATGGATCCAGGATCTGTAATAACCGGTTTTATCAATGCCTTTTTAAAAAAAAGGGGCATTCCACACAAGGGGACCGAGTATCATCATCTCGCGGGAGACGGTTCCAGCAGGCAATTTATGAGAATCATCCCCCCTTATCCCGGACCTGCCCTGGTATTCATGGAAAATCCCCCTGCCGGTGAATACCAGAAAAAGGAAAATCTGTCCTATTTGATGATCGGCAAACATCTTTTTCAAAAGGGCATCCCCGTCCCTGAGATATACACCGCCGATCTTTCCCACGGATGGTTCATACTGGAAGATATGGGGGAGATAAACCTCCAGGAAGAGGTTTCCCGTCACGATGATCCATTAATGTTCTATGAAAAGGTCCTGGATATCCTGTTTCAGCTACAGTTTGAAGGGGTCCGGGATTTTAATGCAAAATGGTGCTGCCAGACAGGAGAGTATGACATTTCGCTCATGCGCCGCTTTGAATCGGACTATTTCAGGGACTCTTTTTTATCCAACTTTCTGGGGGGGAAAAAAGACTGGCCCGAACTGGAAAAACCGTTTAATCACCTGGCCTCAATCGCCTCAAGGGCTGATAATCATTACTTTCTGCACCGGGACTTTCAATCAAGGAATATAATGATTTCTGAGGGCAAAATTGGAATTCTGGACTGGCAGGGAGGGCGGTTCGGCCCACCGGCCTATGATCTCGCCTCTTTGATAATTGATCCCTATACCAATCTCTCGGCCGGCCATAGAAAAGGGATATACCGGAAATACCTGTCGCTCCTTAAGGCGTATCAAACTTCATTGGTCGGACCCTTTGAGAAATATTTTCCCTACCTGGCTATCCAGAGAAATCTGCAGATCCTGGGTGCCTTCTCATATCTCACAAAGGTCCGTGGCAAGACCTACTTCCGGGTATACATGCTCCCGGCCCTTCAATCTCTATACCGACTGCTTGACGAACTGGGTGATCCCTGGCTATCATCCCTTGCGGAGTTGGTTGATTCTCTGTTAAACAATAAGGAGACGATTTCAAAACTTGGGGGCTTCTACCCTTCCTAACGGAGCTACTGCGGAGGACGGGTTTCCCAAATTGGGAGGTTGTAATAATGGAGCAATGGAGTGGGGGAGTAATGGGGAAAAATCAATACTCCATCTCCGCATCACTCCGGCTGTTATATAAGCAACACTACTTTTATCGAGCCGTGCTCTTGGACCCGGCTTTCAATGTTAAAGTAAACAGCAGACATCACATTTACCAAAACGGGAGGAGTTAAATGGAGGACTGTATTTTTTGCAAGATAATCAAGGGAGAGATTCCCTGTTTCAAGGTCTATGAAGATGAAAAGGTCCTGGCCTTTGAAGATATCAATCCTGTCTCCGAGGGCCATACCCTGATCATCCCCAAGAGGCATGCTGAAAACCTCTGGGAAATCAGCGATGAGGATCTTATCGCGATTCATCTCGCGTCAAAGAGGATTATTCAGGGCATTAAAGATACATTAAGCCCTATCGGCGTGGCGGCTCTCCAGTTAAACGGCCGTGGGGCGAACCAGATTGTAATGCACTATCACCTACACCTCATACCTCGATCGAGCGGAAGCCCTGAGCTCCCCATGACCGCCTGGGAACTGAAACAGGGAGATATGGACGCTATCGGGCGGACCGCTGAAAAGATTGCGGCGGCGATAAAGTAAATATTTGGGATTTAATATGCCACGCATCTGAAGCCGAGGATATTGGATGTGGTTTCGGATTCGCATACAAAACGGCTGGATAAAAGCAGGTCGTTTCCCGAGATCCAGCTCCCGCCCTTGACTATATAACTTTTAGTACCCTGATTCTCCCCTTGAGATGCCTCCGCCCTGTCAAGGGTCCATTCCATGACATTTCCCATTGTGTCTACGATTCCAATAACGTTTGCGTGATCCTTATATTTGTCAACAGGAGTAGTGTCACCTATACAGGACTCCTCAATATTACACGATCCTTCTTTACATTCCTCGCCCCAGGGGAACTCATAACCCTGAACGGTCCTTGAAGCAGCCTCCCATTCCTGTTCCGAAGGGAGTCTTTTTCCGGTCCATGCCGCAAAGGCCATGGCATCTTCCCTGCTTACCTGAACGACCGGGTGGACCCTTTTTTTATGCAGGGTGCTTCCAGGCCCAAGGGGCTGATACCAGCATGCACCTTCGACCTGTTTGCTGACAAGTGCCGAGTTCCAGTTGAAGGTCTCCATGCCTGTCTCCTGGTCCACGGCCCTCTGATAACGACCATAATAGACCGTTCCATAACCGAGCATTTCAGCCGTGGTTATGTATCCTGTTTTTTCGACGAAGATCTCAAAAAGGGCATTTATAATTGGAAATTTTCCAAAATAAAAGGATTTGAGCCTGGCTATTCTTCCAGGATTTGCATTCTTACGCGGAATTCGGCTCCCAATCAAATATTCTCCCTCTGTTATGAGTATGTATTGATTGTAATATCTATCCATTGCTGAAAGTTCATGATTAAATCCTTCCGCCAGGAGCCTTGCCTTCTTTATCCCATCTTCCCCCTGATAGCCCTCATCTCCATATTCCTCAAGCAGATCCTCCAGGGCAAAATCGTGCTCTACAATTTCTTCCTCCAACCCCTCAAGGTCCTCATCGTCCTCTATTTCCTCCAGCACCTCTTCGGGAACTTCATCCTCAATCTCTTCTTCCGGCACCTCTTCCAAATCAACTTCTTCGAGATCGCCTTCCTCCTCTAAATCTTCAATCTCTTCGGGCTCCTCAAGCGCCTCTTCATCATCGATCTCCTCCAGATCCTCTTCAGGTTCCTCTTCTTCGATTATCTCTTCTTCAGGGACTTCCTCTGCTTCTAACTCCTCAACTTCCTCCTCCGGTTCCGCTTCCTCTATTATTTCTTCTTCAGGCCCTTCATCCATTTCTACTTCTTCAAGGTCTTCATCAACGTCTATTTCTTCTATATCCTCTTCAGGTTCTAACTCCTCAATCTCCTCTTCCGGAACCTCTTCCAATTCTGCTTCCTCGAGATCCTCATCCTCTACCTCCTCGATCTCTTCTATCTCATCAGGCTCCGGCTCCTCAAGCGCCTCTTCATCATCGATCTCCTCCAGATCCTCTTCAGGTTCCT
>CAZGIZ010000059.1:6056-25767 GCA_964526655.1 uncultured Desulfobacteraceae bacterium
CCTCAAGCGCCTCTTCATCATCGATCTCCTCCAGATCCTCTTCAGGTTCCTCTTCCTCGATTATCTCTTCTTCAGGGACTTCCTCTGCTTCTAACTCCTCTTCTTCCTCCTCTTCGGGGAGCTCATCCATTTCTATCTCTTCAAATTCCTCATCCCCTTCTTTATCCTCGATCGCATCTCTCTTATCCGACTCTTTTTTAATTGCAATCGTTCTTTCCCCGCTACTGGCCGGTCCATTATCATCAATCCCTCTGTCAGCCTCTTTGCCTTCCGCGCGTGTAAAGCTTATTTGACTTCCCGAATTGAACTCTTTCCCCGTTGATATGCCTATTATCTCCGAGATTCTCTGGATTATATTCTTTAGCTGCTCAAACCTGTTGCTATCATCCGGATCGTCGGTCTCGATGCCAGATTCGTCCTTGCTGAGGATGTCGCTGACAATTTTTAAGACCTCCGTCAGCTTTCCCAGGGGTACGGGCCCGTCTCCACTGGTGTTATAGGTGAATGTCTCGAGGATCTTGCTTTTTGCCTCATCCGACATGTCAAAGACATTATTGGGCCCGATTATTACCCCTTCAGAGTTCAGACCGTTCCTGTAAAGGCCATCGAGATCGGAATTAATCGATGACTTGATACTGCTGAGGTTTTTCCTCCTGTTTTTGACGACAACAGGGTCATCTCCCGTATCCCAAAGCAGCCTGACCAGTTCGTCCGTGTCGATTTCCCGAATGGATTCAACCTTATTCTCTTCCGTGTAGTACCGCCTTATGGCGTTGACAAGCCTGTACTTCAAGGAATTCTTGTTGCTGAAATTTAGGTTGGATAGAGCCTCGTCTATCCCGGACAGTGTTATTATGGGCCGCACAGGAATCTCCTAAGATTTCTATTATCAGAATTTTTTAAGCACGATTCATGCCTATTTTTTTCCCCTGATAATACTGTTTTTAGCCTATTTTTTTGACGATTCCCTCGTTAAAACCTGAATAATTGTCAAGATTTTGACGATTATTGAAAATATATAATCTAAAACTCCTGTTAGCCCTTCTCCGGATAACAATTCCTGATTATTTTCCTTGCCCCTATATAAGTCACAAACTGCAAATATAATAGCATTTGAATGACAAGAAACTGCCTAACAAATGGATCATCCGGCAATGGCATAAGTTTTGCACAAAAATTAAACAATTTATGCGACAGAGGAGAAATTCACCCGTGATAAATTCCATTATCGACCGGTCAGGCCCTTTCCAGAGCATGTGATATCCGGTATGGGACACATTATATGCATAATCAACCATAAGGGGGGGGTGGGGAAAACTACTACGGCCATCAATCTTTCTGCGGCTTTTGCTATAGCTGAAAAAAAAACCCTGTTGGTGGATTCCGATCCTCAAGGCCACGCCACAACCGGGATGGGGATTGATAAGGCAACGATAAAAAAGGGCCTTAAACACGGATTAACTGGCGATGCCAAGGCTGCAGATCTGGTTGTCAACGGAATGCTCAGCTCCCTGAAAATGATTCCGGCAAAGACAGACCTCTTCGGCATTGAGGCCGAACTGGACTCAAGGCATGGAAAGGAAAGGCTGTTAAGGGACCTCCTGAAAGACCTGAAGGAACAATATGACTACATTATAATCGACACTCCTCCCTCATTGAATCTCTTTACGGTCAATGCCCTTACTGCCGCAGATTCTGTGCTGATCCCTCTCCAGTGTGAATTTTATGCCCTGGAAGGTCTTGGTCAACTCTTAAAGATCTATAAGGTCCTCAGGAAAAAGTTTAATCCTGTTATTAGAATCAAGGGCATCCTTCTGACCATGTTCGCGGAGAATGAAGAAATCTCCAGGCGGATCGCAAAGGATGCCAGGGGCCATTTTAACAGTCTGGTATTCAAGACCGTGATTCCAAGAGACAGGAAATTGCGTGAATCCCCTTGTTACGGAAAACCTTTGCCCCTCAGCGATATCAATTCCGTTGGGGCCAGGTGTTATATTGATCTGGGAAAAGAGATCATGAATTCGGGACCGGCTGCTGAGAAATCATAGGATGCCAAAGGGAGCAGGTCGCCAAAAAGAATTCACGCCCTTTAGGGCCGGGCACTATCTGATGAAAGGAGAGTCAAAATGAAAATAACAAACGCCGAGGTTATAAGGAGCGGTGAGCAGGATTTAATTGACGCCATTACCGCCGACCTGGACTGGGGCGCCATCGAAGAGATCTTCTTAAAAGAACATAATCTTGGTATCGAAGAGGACATTGAATATAAAAAAGGCGATATCGTGGCATTTGAGGATCAGATAGCCTATAAATTGGAATTCGAAGTAAAGGTCAATCTATCAGTGCTCCTTGATAGAAATGGGGATTATATTTCCGTGACAATTTCCGGTAAACAGGACAATGGGGAATCCCCGGCCGATGAAAAACTTCATGAAGACATGGATTCATCTGGTGATGACGCTGAAGAACTCCTCAATGAAATCGAAGAACAGGCTGAGGCTGAAGAGGAGTCTCAAATCGAAAATGAATCAACGGAAGACCCTGTAGATGAAGGGCCGGACACTGATAATGGATACCGTGAGGCACTTGCGGAGCTCGACTCGGATGAGATTTCAGGAGACACTCAAACGGCCGACACTGATCTGTCCGATAAAAACCCGGAGCAAGATATCGAAAAGATGGAATCGCAGGTGGGAGAGATAATGGAAAATATAAGTAAAGAAAGTAAAATTTCAGCCGATAATAAATAATATTTCTGATCTAAGCCTGATCGAATATCCATAATATCTCCTTAGATGACGCCTTTTGATTATATGGGAATAACCAATGGGAAAAGAAGCTGAACAGAAAAAAGAGAGTGCTGAAGAGAAAGAAAAAAAGGATTCTGGGCAGAAAAGTCCGAAGGCTGAAGGGCCTGAGGAAAATTCCGAACAAAAGGGTCCTGCCGTTGAAGAGATATTGGGACCCTTGGATGAGGCGCTGGGCACTCATATAGAAAGGCTCCTCGGGACAAGGCATGCCATCAAGACCTTGCCCATGAACCTCTTCACCGTTTCATGTCTCATAATGGTCGCCACGCGTGAGACAGAGATAGAATCTTTTCCATACCTGCCTCCTGCTCGCTACACCCATGAAACCTTGCTGGAGGAATTGGCTGAAATCAATATACATCAGAGTGAAGACCTTATGTCGGGGATCGAGGGTATGATTGAAAAAGGGTATATCGAGGTCGCCGACGATGAAAGGCTTTTCGCCAAGAAACCTTCCATCTCCATGGCCCAGCTATTCGATCGAATCTTTCCAAATATGCCCGGACTCAATCTCGTCGCTTACCTGGGTCAGATTATTGATGAGGCCCTTGGGGGGCGGAAAGACATTGAAAAGGCCCTCAACCAGTTAAATCAGATGCTGGAGATGCAGGGGGTTCCCATTAAGAGTGAGACCGCCCCTTCCAACCACGTCAAAAAGCGATACCCCCACCTCAAGGAAGCTACTGATGTTAAAGGCCCTCCCGGTAGAAAGGCTTCAGCCCCAAAGGTTATTCCGTCGGACATATTCAGCCAGTTGCAGACCAAAACCTGGGTCTCACCTTCGCCCAAGGCAACGACAGAGGCTTCGCCCCCGGATATCTTTCCGGAGGACAAACCGGCAAGTACTGAAGCGGAGAAATTTTTAACGCCAGAAGAAAAGGACGCCATCCCTGACTATGAGGATATGGAATCCCCGGAAGGTATCAAACAAGAAAAAACAGGGGTGCCGGACGGTGAATCCCCTGTGGAATCCGCTGGAGAGTTCTTGGCGCCCACGGAGACTTCGATAGACTCCCTTACAGAGGAACCGGGACAAAAGGCGGATCTCCTTTCCTTCATGGAGGCGCAGGCAACACTCCAGGAAGAAGCCGGCCTGACCGGTTCATCCAGGGATGACGCTGTTCAAATAGACGATGACGATATCGAGCAAAAGATCGCGGCCTTTGAAGAAAAGTTAGGCATGACGTGTCCCTTGTGCAGGACCTCAGGAATCAGGTCAAATGAGACGGCAAAGGGAAAACGCTACTATCACTGCACCAACAGTAATTGTAATTTCATAAGCTGGGGCAAGCCCTATTATATCACCTGCCCCCAGTGTTCAAATCCGTTCCTGGTGGAAGCCCAGGACAGCTCCGGAAGGACCATGTTGAAATGCCCCCGGGCGACGTGCCACCACTGGCAAAAACCCCCGTGGGAACTACCGGATGAGATATCTGAGATATCAGAAAGCCCTCAGCAGTCTTCCGTACCGCCCGTCTCCGAGAGAAAACCGCGGCGGAAGGTCAAGCGGAGGAGGAGGGTAGTAAGGAGAAAACGATAACATTAGTTGGACACGAGCCTTTCCTTTTCTATAAGGCCAAACTCCGATAAAAGGGCCATGGCCTTATCGTCCATCAGGTTGAATCTCTCCAGTGTTTCCGGGAGCGGAACGGCCTCGGAATTATAACCCTTTTCCTGATAAACAGTATCACAGAGTCGCTGATAGGCCTCCTGTCGCAGTTTCATGAGCATGCTGTGGCGCTCTTCCATATCCCCCGGCAGATCATCCTGCCCAGTCTGTTCCTTGAGCCAGGAATCGTAATAATCGGCCCTGGCCTCATACTCGTTGAGAAATACGGGCCCCATGGCCCTCAAGGGGATCTGATCACTGGATCTTGTGCCCCTTCCATGACGCAGGTTGATCAGTTTCTGCAGGAGTTGAAGCCGTTCGGAATCCTCAAGTATGTCTTCAATTGTCTTTTTACTCCCCGTGGTTGAGTTGAGATACTGGACATAGTATTCGAGTGTGGGGTGGTTCTGCGCCGGATTTTCCGTTCCTGCGGCGTCGGGATGCCTCACGTCAATCCAGGGTAATTTGCACAGGCCGACCGCGTTAAACCAGGTACGAATGAGTGGAAACCATTTAAGTGCAGCGGCCTTCATCTTAAAAGTCGGGATCTCCTTGTGGACCTGATCGATAAATATCAGCCAGGCCTCATCATGCTGGGGTCCCTTGAGGGCGAATCCGTAACCCCCCTGCTGGGCCAGGGATTCCTTGGTTATGTACATGGAAAATTCAAGGCCCTTGACTTCCATGCCGAATTTGTTCAACTCCGCCATAACTTCCTGGAAAGCGGTTCCGGTTTTTTCCGAGTAGTGTTCAGCCACCCATCTCTTTGCCCTGTGTACACCCTGACCGCATACCCTGCCGAAACCCTCTCCGTGCACGGTATCCCGCAGCATCCTTTCCACGGCCATCGAGTTGCCCCATGTAAGGTCATAGCCTATCTCCTCCGAGGACAGGTATCCCCTCTGCACGCATTCCATCAGAAAGGCCGTCGTCACCCCCATTGATATGGTGTCCAGTCCGTACTCATCGCAGTACCAGCTGTACTCCATAATGAAATGGGGATCAAAGATTCCCATGCATGTAACCGCCGCGATGGTCTCATATTCAGGCCCGTCAATCCCAACTTTCCGGCCTTTCTGAGGCCCCATGGTGAGAATTACGTCTTCGGCCCCCTTGGCGCATGCGAGGTTACAGCCGTAGTAGCATCCGTCGGGCAATTCTTTGGTGAAATAACGATCCAGGAATATATTGGCAAAGGCGGCTTTTGCTTCAGGGTGCTGGCCGTATTGGTAGTTGTTTACCGGCAGAATATGGAACTTGTCCATGTATTCCACAAGGACTGTGGTCCCCCAGGCCGAGAGGTGGAGCTGCTGGGGGTCCATTTTACTGATCACCCTTTTCAAATCAGACCCCGCCCTTTTAACCCCCTCTTTATCCATTGGACTGTTGCCCTTTATCCTGGACAGGCTGGACCTCACGATAACGGCCTTCAATCCCTTGTGCCGCATAACCGTTCCCGTGCCGCCCCTTCCCGCCTGCTTGGCGCGAATACGGTCCCGTCGCTTGTCGTAAAAGAGGCTATTGATAATTCCAAACCTTGAGTTGCGGGCCCCCAATCCCGAGGTTACGGCCGCGATGTTTTCATCTAACTCGCCCCTATTGAATTCCCTTAACAGGGCTTCCCCGTAGGATAGGGCGCCATCGTCCGTCTCTTCACCAAAGGACGGGGCCTCGGCGATGCTTATAATGCCCTCGTCGCCGTCTATTATCAGGACCACATCCCCTTGGGAGACGCCTGAAACGGCGAGGCCGTCAAAACCGCATAATTTTAGAAGGGGAGCGAAATGTCCTCCTATGTTTGAGTCTATAAAGGTGTCGGTCAAGGGGGAGATGGTGCCCACGACAAATTTACCGCTCCCCGGAAACCTGGGATCACCGCACAGGGGTCCGCCGGACATAACAAGGATATTCTCTGGGCTGTCATAGCGTGTCTCCCCGGAGACCCTGTCCCATATAAGCTTCAGGGCATAACCACGGCCTCCTATATATTTTTCCCTGAAATCAGGAGACAGTTTCATAAAGGAAATATCATTAGGGCCCAGATCCACTTGGAGGATCCGGTCCGTGTGACCTTTCCTGACAGGTACGGGACTGTATTCGATCGATTTTAAAATTCTCATCTCTTTTTACTTTCTAATCTATAATATTATTCCTGTTGATAAACAGGAAATGCAAGGTTGCGGATTACATTAAAATGTCCAATCTTGTCAAGGTATTTCATCCATACGGTAATTGAGATTCCCAATTAGGACACCACCCATCCATCCTGATCCGCAGCGGAGGTCTGGATCTTCTTTTCAAGCCCTATCTAAAAAAGAGTTCCACCGGGCTCTACCGTTCCCGCAGATGGGAGGGTTCACGCCATAAAACCCCTGGCAGAATGTCCCTTTCAGATGAAATGACCTTGTCTCCCTTTCTACGCCGTGTTATGTTTGATTCGATTAAAAAACTGGAGGATATCCGGAAATGATAGACCTGGTAAAAAAATTTTTCATAAAACGTCCTGTTGACGAGTCCCCGGAACATAAAGAGGACCTGACCCGAAAAATCCATATCGCCACGTGCGCCCTGCTCCTGGAAATGGCGAATATTGACGGGGAGTTCAATGATTCCGAGAGGCAGGACATTATCTCCGCGCTGAAAAAGGAATACCATCTCTCCGGAGAAGAGATTTCTGAAATCATTAATGCGTCTGATGAAGAGCTAAAGGGGAGCATAGACCTCTGGCAGTTTACCAACCTCATTAACCAGAACTACAGTCTGGAGGAAAAGATCCGGATCATCGAGACGGTCTGGAAGGTCGCCTACGCGGACGGCAGGCTTGACAAACACGAGGATTACCTTGTCCACAAGCTGTCGGATCTGCTGCGCCTTTCCCATAAACAGCTCATAGAGGCAAAAATGAAGGTGTTGCACGGAAAGGAGAGATAAAATGAAGATCGTGGGAATCCGCGCTATTCTACAAGCTCGATGTGCCAGTAGAGGTAATCCCTCCAGGACTGGGGCACTTCCCTGAATCCCACGGTAATCCTGACAGAGGGCACCCAGGTGGGCCGGGCCGGCTTGCGGATGAGTTTCATTGACGCCTCGCGAGGGGTGCGCCCGCCCTTCTGCCTGTTACAATCGATGCAACAGGTCACGATATTTTCCCATTCGGTCTTGCCCCCCCTGGACTTCGGAAGGATATGATCGTAGGTAAGTTCTTCGGAAGGAAACCGGCTTCCGCAATACTGGCATTTATACCTGTCTCTGGCGTAGATGTTCTGCCTTGAAAACTTGACCGGGTTCTTGTTTCTCTTGACCATCCTGAGGAGGCGAACAACTGAAGGGAGTTTGACGGCAAAGCTGATGCTGTGTATCTCCCTGCTATACTCCTCTATAACCTCCACCTTGCCGAGACAGAGCATGGTTATAGCCTTTTTCCAGTTGAT
This sequence comes from uncultured Desulfobacteraceae bacterium, assembly GCA_964526655.1. Taxonomy (GTDB): domain Bacteria; phylum Desulfobacterota; class DSM-4660; order Desulfatiglandales; family HGW-15; genus CAZGIZ01. Next base: position 13,907 of record CAZGIZ010000059.1, read on the forward strand.
GATTTTCAAAGGCTCATAAGAGATATTTAAGAGAAGCACCTGTTCCATGGACAAAGAGTTGTTTAAAGTCTGTAATAATCTTATATGGAAAACAGAGGTCCATAAAATTTATATAATGGCTATTAGCATTACTAACTAACCTAAAATAATCTAAAATACAAGAAAAAAATGAATTGAGAGAAACTATTACTCCTCTCTCTTCCTGCACCCGTTCACCAGGAGATGGGCCTGCCTTATGGGTTCAGGTATCCTGTATTTTGGGCAACAGGAGATAACGATACTCAGGGATTCCTCAAGGGTTATCCCGTTTCCGGGTGAGATGAAAAGGGGTTTCACCCCCTCCCTCGTCCTCAATACCCCTCCGACTACCTGGTCCCTGTATTGTAGGGGGGAATAATCACCCCTTCTATTCCCAACCTCTGAAAATTCCCCCACAAGGCGGCTTTTTGCGCAGCCTATGGTGGGTCTGTCCAGAAACAGGCCCAGGTGGGAGGCCAGGCCGAGCCGTCTCGGGTGCGCGATACCCTGGCCGTCGCATAGTATCAGATCAGGATCATTATCGAGTTTTTCGATCACGCGCAGGAGCGCCGGGACCTCCCTGAAGCTCAAGAGCCCAGGGATATAAGGGAATCCGGTCCTGTCTCTCACCCATTTCTCTTCGATCATGACGAGTCCCGGGTAGGTAAAGACCGCCACACCGGCCCAGATGGTGTCTGATTTCTTTGAACATGATATATCGGCCCCGGCCACGGACCTGACCGGAGAGGGCAGTTTCCTGAGTTGGGGACCTGACATCAATCCCTTTTGAATCTCAAGGGCTTCACGGGTGGAAAGGTCCCAGGAATGTAATTTCCTGATCTTCATTTTGGCGGTTACGGATGAAATTGTCCTAAAGGCGGGAGATTCTAAAGGAATCCATTATTTTCACTTTTAAGGAGACTCTCCTCAAACTCCTTGAAAAATTTGTCCTTCTCTTTCCAGTCAGGACCGAAATGCCTGTTAAAATAGGTCCCAAGCCTGTCAAAAAACTTTATCCAGGTCGGTTTCCCTTCATCACGGACAATATCCTCCAGATAGTCTCTCAGTTCAGGGAGCTTCTCCTTGGGGAGAAAGAAGACGGCGCCCAGCCTTATGGATCTTTTCAATGCCTCCGGGGTCAGGGCGTAAGCCGTCAGCATGACGGTTGGAAAGCCCCTGGACACGGAAACCTTCAGGAGCTTGAAGCCGTCCACTCCCATGATATCCAGGATCACGATGTCATAGGTGTAACCCAGGAGGTATTGAAGGGCGGTCTCATAGTCCCCCGCCTTGTGGACGAGGCACATATCAAGCTCCTCTTCCACTGTGTCAAGGATGTCGGGTTCATCATCGACCACCAGAATCGTCATATTATTTAAAGGGCTATCTTCCGGAAACATTGTCTGGTTAACCTCCCCTATGACTATCCTGGAATTAACACTCAATCTATAGCGGATACTTCTCCATAAGTCAAAAGACTTAATCGGGACTATTTATAATTTTCAGCACGATGACGAGATGCCATAATTCACTAATTTATCCGGCCGTACCTGTTTCTTCAAGACTATATCTTTTCCCCGTCTTTAACCCCCTTCTGGTTTGAGGACAAGCATCCCAAGGGGTGGTATAAGGAGATTCAGGGAATAGGGCTTTCCGTGCCATGGAACGGGCTCTGCCCAGACACCCCCGCCCAGACCCCTATTGGACCCGCCGAAGCATTCCGCGTCAGAGTTGATCACCTCCCTGTAGAATCCAGGCACCGGGGCGCCTATCCGGTAATCCGCCCTGGAAGCGGGTGTGAAATTGAAGACAAAGACCAGGATCTGTCCCCGTGCCTTGCCCCTGCGTATGAAGGATACGACGGTCGAGTCCGCGTCCCGAAAATCGATCCATTCAAACCCAGCGGGCTCAAAATCAAGCTCATGCATGGCCGGTTCTGAATGATACAGTCTGTTGAGCTCTTTCACGAAACGCTGCAATCCCCTGTGGGGCTCATATTCAAGGAGGTGCCACTGCAGTTGCTGGTCATGATCCCATTCCCACCATTGCCCGAATTCTCCGCCCATAAACAGCATCTTTTTCCCCGGTTCCCCGTACATGTATCCGAGGAGCAGGCGCAGATTGGCAAATTTCTGCCAGTCATCTCCCGGCATCTTGGAAAGCAGGGAGGCCTTCCCGTGCACTACTTCATCATGGGACAGGGGAAGGATAAAGTTTTCATGAAATGCGTATAGAAGGGCGAAGGTGAGCATATCCATGTGAAAGCGCCTGTGGACCGGGTCCTTGGACATAAAGGTCAACATGTCGTGCATCCACCCCATATTCCATTTGAACATGAATCCCAGCCCCCCCAGATGAACCGGAAGCGTCACTCCCGGCCATGCAGTTGATTCTTCCGCGATGGTGACGACTCCTGGGAACCGCTCATAGACCTTGGCATTAAGATTCTTTATGAATTCAATGGCCTCCAGGTTCTCCCTTCCCCCGTAGCGGTTCGGTATCCATTCCCCATCCTTTCGTGAATAATCCAGGTAAAGCATGGCCGCAACTGCGTCGATCCTCAGCCCGTCGATATGATATTTGTCCAGCCAGAAGAGGGCGTTGGCCACCAGGAAATTTCTCACCTCGTTCCGGCCATAGTTGAATATCAGGGTATCCCAATCCTTTTGAATCCCCTGCCGCGGGTCCGCGTGCTCAAAGAGGTGTGTCCCGTCGAAATATTCCAGCGCGTAGGAGTCTTTCGGAAAATGGGCGGGGACCCAGTCCAGGAGCACGCCTATACCTTCATTATGGCAGCGATCCACGAGGTACATGAGGTCTTCGGGCAGTCCGTGACGGGAGGTGGCCGCGTAGTATCCCGTGACCTGATAGCCCCAGGAACCGTCAAAGGGGTGCTCGGAAAGTGGGAGAAATTCAATAAAATTGAATCCCAAATCTTTTACATAGGGGATAAGTTCCTCGGCCGCCTCACGGTAGGTAAGCCACCTGTTCCCTTCCTCCCGCCTGCGCCTCCATGATCCCAGGTGGACCTCATAGACGGCCATGGGCCTGTTCAGGGGCCCTTTTTCTGCGCGAGAGGCCATCCAGTCGTCGTCGTTCCATGAAAACCGGTTAACGTCATGGACAATGGCCGCCGTCTTGGGCCGTTTTTCAAATCGGAAGGCAAAGGGGTCCGCCTTTACAAGGATAGTCCCGTCTTGTGTGCGTATCTCAAATTTATAAAGAAGCTCCCCCGCCAGGTGGGGGATGAACAGCTCCCAGACCCCCGATGAACCCCGGCTCCGCATCTGGTGACGGCGGCCGTCCCACTGGTTGAAGTCGCCGATTATGCTGACCCTGGCCGCTGACGGCGCCCATAGGGCGAAGAGAATGCCCGAGACTTCCTGATGTTTCCAGGGGTGGGCGCCCAGCTTTTCATAGATATCATAGTGATTCCCCTGATTGAAGAGGTACAGGTCGTAATCGCCCAACACGGGCAGGAAGGAATAACAGTCATAAAAAGTGGAGGCCCTCTCAATCCCGAAATCGACCCTGAGCCGATAGGGGGAGATCTTGACGTCCCCGGGCAGAAGGGCCTCGAAAAGGCCCGGGCTGGCCACAAGTTCGGCCACAGCCTGGCCTTCCGGATCAAGGTCCAGGACCTTAACCCCTCTTGCCCCGGGAAGGAAGGCCCGGACAGCCACCATTGCCCGGCCGTCGCGTGTCACGGCATGAGCTCCAAGCACGGAGAAGGGATCGGCCATGGTGCCGGAAACAAGGCTCTTTATCTGGTCTGTGCTGAGAGTTGAGTCCAAGGATCGCTCCCTAAAAGTTATTTGATCATGCCCAGGCAACCAGCCCCATCACAAAGGGGTTCTCGAGCTTTTTCTCGCTCGGCATGACGCGAACGGTATATCCGAACCTTCCGGTCTTCGCGCAGGTGATCTTACCCTTATAATTGTAAATGCCGTTTCGAGAATCCTTGACCTGGAGAGCCACCGTCTCCCTTTCCGCAAATTCCCCGTTGTGATCCAGCCGGCCGTAATAGGCCTCAACGGTCACGTCATCCGCTGACAGGCTGCCCAGTCTTAACCTGGCCGTTACATCCAGCTCGGCCCCCACCGGCATATCCCGGCCGTCACCCGAGATAACCTCCGCAATGGACACCTCATTCCAACCGGTCATCAGCTTCTGGCGCCACTGGGCCAGATCCTTGGCCCCGGCAAATTCCCCTCCGCTCAAAAGGTAATAGCGTCTTGAACAGGGCAGGTAATACCGCTCCATATACTCCTGGACCATCCTGTGGGAATTAAAGACAGGTACAAGGCGTTGGAGGCCCGCTTTCATCTTTTCAATCCAGTCCCTGGGAATATCGTCATGCCCCCGCCTGTAAAAGAGAGGGACCACTTCCTCCTCAATGAGATTATAGAGGTCGCGGCTCTCTATATCATCCTGGAGATTGTCATCCCGGTATTCCTCCCCGTGGCCTATGGCCCAGCCGAAATCGCTCTGATACCCCTCGTCCCACCAGCCGTCCAGCACGCTCAGGTTGAGAGAGCCGTTGGCAAGGGCCTTCATCCCGCTTGTCCCGCAGGCCTCCAAAAGACGGCGTGGCGTGTTCAGCCATACATCGCATCCCGAAACCAGGACATGGGCGGTATGGAAGTTATAGTCTTCCAGGAAGACGATTCGCCTGCGAAAGCGATCCTGTCTCGAAAGGTGAACGATAGTCTTTATGAACTCCTTTCCCTCGTTGTCCTGGGGGTGGGCCTTTCCCGAAACTATTATCTGAACGGGATGTTCAGGATTGTTGACTATCCTGTCGAGGCGATCCGGGTCCCTGAATATCAGGGTGGCCCTCTTGTATGTGGCGAATCTCCGGGCAAACCCGATTGTCATGGCGTCGGGCGTCAGGACCTCGCTCGCTGTCTGAAGTTCTGATTGGGCGGCGCCCCTTGCCCTGAGCTGCTCCGTGAGGAGACGGCGCACAAAGGCCACAAGCTGATCTTTGCAGCGTTCATGGGAACGCCAGATTTCCGTGCTGGGTATCCGCTTTATCTGCTCCCACACCTTCTCGTTGTCCGGGTCCTCCATCCAGTAGGGTCCTAAATAACGGTCGAAAAGGGCGGCCATCTCCCTCGATATCCAGGTGGGGACATGTATGCCGTTTGTTATATGACCTATGGGCACGTCCTCAACGGGATGGTGGCTCCAGATCTTCTGCCACATGGCGCGTGACACCTTTCCATGGAGGCGGCTGACCCCGTTGGCATGCGACGAGAGGCGCAAAGCCAGGGTGCTCATGCCGAACTTCTCTCCCTCGTCCCGCGGGTTGAGCCTCCCATAGCCCAACAGCACCCTGAAATTAATGCCAAGCTCCTTGGCATATTCGCTGAAATAGTCCTGGACCAGGCCGGGATCAAACACATCGTTTCCAGCAGGCACAGGTGTATGGGTCGTAAAGGCTGTAGTGGCTATGACAAGCTCACGGGCGGCGTCAAAGGTCAGGCCCTTCTCCTTCCTGAGGATGTTGATCCTCTCGAGGGCGGAAAAGGCCGAGTGTCCCTCGTTCATGTGAATGACCGTGGGTTCTATCCCCATGGCCTTGAGGGCCCTTATTCCCCCTATTCCCAGGACAATCTCCTGTCTAAGCCGCATCTCACGGTCACCTCCATAGAGCTGGGCTGTGATCCTGCGGGCCCCGGGACTGTTTATGGGGAGATTCGTATCAAGGAGGTATAAAGGGACCCTTCCCACGGTGACCTGCCAGATCAGGATATGGACCACCTCTCCCTTGAACTCCACTGTGGCCTGTACGGGTTTTCCCTTCGCGTCCCTGATCAGCGTAACGGGCATATTGGGAAAGTCGTTGAGGGGATAGGTCTCCATCTGCCACCCGTCCAGGCTCAGATACTGGCTGAAATAGCCCTCCTGATAGAGGAGCCCCACTCCCACGATAGGGATATTGAGGTCGCTCGCGGACTTGAGATGATCTCCCGCAAGGACGCCTAATCCCCCTGAATAGATGGGGAGGCATCCAGCGAGGCCGAATTCCGCTGAGAAGTAGGCCACCTGAACGGGAATCTCAGGGGAGTAATCCAGGGCCTGGAACCTTGGCTGCGAAAGATAGCGATCAAAATCCTGTCTCACCCTCTCCATCTGGGCCAGAAAGCTCTGGTCGCCCGAAAGCTCCTCAAGCCTTTCCTGGCTCATAAGGCCCAGCATGAGCACGGGGTTATGCCGGCAATCGGTCCACAACTGGGGATCCATGCGTTGAAAAAGGTCGCGAATCTCCCCACGCCAGCTAAAGCACAGGTTATAGGCCAGCCGTCTCAGGGCCTCCAGTTCGGGAGGGAGTTTCGGGACCACATTATATTTGATCTTTGGTTGCATGGATATACCCTATATAATTGTTGATCAATCCGGTAAATCTTCCCTGGTTACAACGGTAATGCCCCTGGGGGTGACGGTAAAATGCTCCCTGTCCTTGACGGGGTTGAATCCTATCTCCATATGATATGGTATCCGGACCCCTTCGGCGATAATGGCCTTCTTTATTTTTGCGTGCCGCCCTATCACTACATCCTCCATGATTACTGATTCCTCGACAGAAGCCCAGCTCTGAACAAAGACATTATAGGACAACACACTGTTCATCACCGTCCCACCGCTTATGATCGAGCCGTGGGCCACAAGGGAATCGAGGGCGTGACCAGCTCTCGCTGCGGGGCCTGATATCTGGGAAAACACAGTCTTTACGGGAGGATATTGATGCTGATAGGTCCTTATGGGCCAGAGCTTGCCGTACATGTTGAAATAGGGGTCCACCCCGGTCAGATCCATGTTGGCGTTCCAGTAGGCGTCCAGGGCCCCCACGTCCCGCCAGTATCCGGAATCCCTGGCCTTCTTGACGGTCCTTTCCCTTCTCACCCCGTCTTCGTCGGTCTGGACGATTTTATCCTTTATCCTGTTTTCCCTGCGGAACGGGTAGGCCATGACCTTGTGTTTATTCAACATCTCGGGAAGGATGTGCTTTCCGAAATCCGCCTTTTCATTCTTCTTCAAAAGGTCCAGCAGGACCTGGGTCTTGAAGATATATATCCCCATGGAGGCAAGGATGTGCGATTCATCCCCTGGGATCGCCTTGGGAGTCAATGGCTTTTCCTGGAAACCCATGACCCTGAAATTATTATCCACCTCAAGCACGCCATATTCAGCTGAGAGGTCCTTGCTCAGTTCAATAACCGATATGGTGGCATCCGCCTCATGCTCTTCGTGATAATCCCTGAAGAGGCTGTAATCCATCTTATAGACGTGGTCCCCGGAAAGGATCAGGACGTAATCAGGGGCCTCCTGCTCTATAAGATATATATTCTGGCGAATGGAATCGGCCGTCCCCTGGTACCACTTCTCTCCTATCATCATCTGGGGCGGGGCTATCTTCAGATAGTGCCCCAGGTCATAGCTGAAGATATTCCACCCCCTTTCAATATGCTGTAGAAGATTTTGTGACATGTACTGGGGCAGCACGATGATCTTATAGATCCCCGAATTGATGCAATTGGAAAGGGTCAGGTCAATCAGGAGATAGACCCCCCCGAATGGAATGGCGGGCTTGGACCTGTGTTTTGTCAGCGGCATCAAACGTTCGCCCTTGCCGCCTGCCATGATCACCGCTAAAACTCTTTTCATCTCCTATAATTACCTCGTTTCTCCTGTCCAAAATCCTTGATGCCTGTGATTAACAGGCACTCGGATCAATAAAAATTAATGATATCATAAAAAAAGCCGGAATCCTAATCATCTTTTCGCTTGAAACATTTCATTATTGATCTTATGCTTTTACCGGGCCCGCCGATAAAGGATCGCGGGCCCGCTGAAATCGCGTTGAGGAGAAACGGATGTTGAAGATAGGATTCATAGGGTGGAGAGGCATGGTAGGTTCCGTCCTCATGGAGAGGATGTTGGAGGAGAAGGACTTTAATGGCTTTGAGCCTTTGTTCTTCACCACCTCCAACATCGGGGGGAGGGGACCGGATCTGGGGATCGAGATCCCTCCTCTCATGGACGCCTATGACACCCGGCTCCTTAAGGGCCTTGACATTGTGGTGACCTGCCAGGGTAGCGACCACACAAAAAAGGTCTATCCCGAGCTCAGGAAGGGAGGCTGGAAGGGATACTGGATTGATGCCTCCTCCGCCCTGAGGATGGAGGATGAGAGCATTATTGTGCTCGACCCCGTGAACCGGTCCGTGATAGATTCCGGGCTCTCCTTAGGTGTCAGGACCTTTATTGGCGGCAACTGCACCGTGAGCCTGATGCTCATGGCCCTTGGCGGCCTCTTTGCCGAGGACCTTGTCGAGTGGGTATCCAGTATGACCTATCAGGCCGCTTCCGGCGCGGGCGCCAACAACATGAGGGAACTGGCCGCCCAGATGGCGGCTATCGGACGTGTGTCCGCGGACAAGGTCAAGGACCCGGCCTCGACCGCCCTTGAGATCGACGGCCTTATCACCCAGGAGCTTCGAAGCCCCTCCCATCCAGTGGAATATTTCGGGGCGCCCCTGGCAGGGAGCCTCATCCCATGGATCGATTCACTCATGGAATCGGGGCAGACCAGGGAGGAGTGGAAGGGTTACGCGGAGACCAACAAGATACTGGGCAGGAAAGACCCAGTGCCCGTGGACGGCCTGTGCGTGAGGATAGGGGCAATGCGCTGTCACAGCCAGGGCCTCACCATCAGGCTCAGGAAGGATGTCCCAATTGACGAGGTCTCCGAAATAATCGCCAGGGGTAATCAGTGGGTAAAGGTCATCCCCAATGATAAGGACTCGACCCTGAAACATCTGACCCCAGCGGCCGTCAACGGCAGCCTGGCTGTTCCTTTGGGGAGGCTCAGGAAGATGATCCTGGGACCCGAATATGTCGCGGCCTTCACGGTCGGGGACCAGCTCCTCTGGGGAGCTGCAGAGCCGCTGCGCAGGATCTTGAACATTATTCTTGACTACTTAGCTTAATAAGGCAAAATTTCTTTTTGACACGCGTCATCTGCTTTTTTGCCCCCTCAGCAAAAAAAGCAGATCATTCACTCTGCGCCCTTCGCGTCTTGAGCAAGGCGTGCGGTGAATATTTCTTTAAAATGGAAGTGGAAAGCTCACTGGTGGGGCTCCCGGACTTCAAATCCGGTGTGCCGGGCTAAAACCTCGGCAGGTGGGTTCGATTCCCATGCACTTCCGCCACATTCAAAAAAAAGGGGCTGATCCCGATTTCCAGGGTTCGGCCCCTCCCCTTTTCTTATTTCCCGTGCGATCCTGTTTACGTGCCTCAGGCAAACTAATCCTGACAATTTCCCTTGACATATAACTCATATTTACGTCTAATTACTTGTTTTCATTTATATTCTCCAACCTCTATTCTCGAGGAAGACATATTAGGATGAGGTTACCGGAGATCCAATATTAGATTTTCCATACCCTGTTTTACCTTACACGCGGGAGACTAAAGAGATGCAAGAAGAAATTAAGAGCATTGAAAAAATAATTTCCCTAATCATCGATTTCTTTGTGAACTACAGCCTTCAGATCGTTGGGGCGATTATTGTTTTAATCATCGGGATAATTGTATCGCGGAGGATTTTTTCATTCCTGATGAAATTTTTTCAGAAGAAAGAATATGACCCCACCATCTCGAACTTTATTGCTAATTCGGCAAAATTTACCACACTTGGATTTGTAATCATAATTGTCCTGGGTAAATTTGGCATTACCATTGCTCCATTCATTGCCGCTCTCGCTGCCATTGCTTTTGGCGCAAGCTTTGCGATACAGGGTCCACTTTCAAATTATGGTGCGGGTCTTGCGATTATTATCACACGTCCCTTTGTCATAGGAAATACGATCACGGTTAAAGGAGTCAATGGTGTTGTTGAGGAAATCACGCTTGGTTCGACTAAATTAGTTGATGAGGATGGTGTAAAAATTACTATCCCCAACAAGCATATTTTGGGAGAGATCCTTCATAATTCAGGGCAGTGGCGAATTGTGGAGTCAATAGTGGGGATCAGTTATGACAGCGATCACGCGGCCGCCATAGAGATTATTCGAAACATCCTGGATGATTTCGCGGATATATCTCAAGACCCAGAGCCTCATGTTGGCATACAGGAATTCGCTGATTCTTCGGTAAACATAGGTTTTCGCTACTGGGTGCCGACAAAAAAATATCATCAAATACTCTACTCTGTAAATCGTGCCGTGTATGAGCATCTGAAGAACGCTAATATCGAGATCCCTTTCCCGCAAAGAGTCGTGCATACTGGCAAAAAAAGCCCCGACTAGTTGTTATATCGCGGGTGGAAATCTTTTTACCCTTCAATGAAAAGGAGATTAGAATATGAAAAAATGGATATTTATTGGAATTGGGGCAGTAATTGTGATTATTGTTGTCGTCTTGATTGTTGGGCTGTCAAACCTGGGTCCCATGATCAAAACGGCGGTCAATACCTATGGCCCTGGTATAACAAAGACAGAGGTACGTCTTGGGGATGTTAAGGTCACACTGTTTTCCGCAAAGGCCGAGTTAAAGGACTTTTACCTTGGAAACCCGAAAGGGTTTAAGTCACCACAAGCCATGAAGGTAAGATTCATCAAGATGGATGTAAATGAGAAATCAATAACCAGCGATACCATCATTATTGACCGGATTGAAGTTGTTGCCCCTGAAATCACCTATGAGAAAATACGCGGTACTGATAATTTCAGGGCTATTTTAGATAACATAAACGAAGCGGTCGGCATGGACAGGGCCCCATCAAAGAAACAAGAAAGTGAAAAAGAGGGGGGCAAAAAATTCTTGATAAAGAATTTCATTGTTCGGGATGGAAAGGTAGGTCTGGTCATGCCGCTCCTTGGTGGCAAGACCCTAAGTGCGCCCTTGCCTGATATACACCTCAAAGATCTTGGAGAAAAAAAGGGTGGCGCATCCCCGGCAGAGGTTTTTAAGGAGGTATTTGCATCACTGTATCAAAAGATCACATCACCAACCGTGACCGATGTATTTAATAAAGAGTTAAAGTCTTTGGGTAAAAACATTGAATCAATAGGAGATAAGGCAAAAGAGGGATTAGGGGCTGCGAAAGACTCTTTGAAAAGTCTGCTGAACAGATAGAAAATGCGCAATGGATTTGACTCCACGATTGTAACGAGTCATCAGATCCTCCGTCAGTCTTTCCTGGGTGGTCTTCCATAAAAATTCCATACCTCGCCGGAGGCCATTTGATTGAACGCCTCAAAAAAAAAGTGTTTTTAAAAAAATATGACACACAGTTGTCATAAATGGCGTCTTATAATTGGCCAAAAACAAGAGGAGTCGAGCCATGGAAGAGAAAACAAAGATAAAGCCCTTTAGGAATTTCAAGGCCCTTGACGGTTATCACTGTCAGACAAACTCATTTGCCAAGATATTTTATTTTCATGATTGCCCCCTGAGCGAGGAGATGCTGCTTGGAACGGGATCAGGACTGGGTTTCATGTACTGGCACCAGAAAGGCGCGGTTCCCTTTATGGGCGGCAGGGACAATAACAGGGACTTCCACACGGATATCGGGAAGAGGACCGGGGTTGTGATCGAAATGAAAAAAACCTCAAGCGCGGCAAAGGCGGAGAAATCACTTATTGAGATGCTCAATAATCAGGAACCCGTCATGATGTTTGTGGATATGGGCCTTCTTCCCTGCTTTGATTTTGGTGAGGAATATCACTTCGGGGGCCACACCCATGTTGTCTGCGGGTTTGATGGGATGGACAGGGTACTTGTCTCTGAAATGGACCCTGAAGGCACGGACCTGAAAAAAGGTTTTATGTATG
>CAZGIZ010000060.1:0-18461 GCA_964526655.1 uncultured Desulfobacteraceae bacterium
TCTACTCCCAGCTTGCGGCCCGATATGAAAAGGCCGTGGATATGGAAGGCCTCGGAGACATCACGATCCTTGCCGTTACTACCATGCCGGGCGATGATGTCACCCATCCCGTCCCGGATAACACGGGTTATATCACGGAAGGGCAGTTTTATCTCCATAACGGGGTTATCGACCCCTTCGGATCCCTGAGCCGGCTTAAACAAAACGTTGTCTCCAAGGTCACGAGGCAGGACCACAATGATATCATGAACACCATGATCAGGCTCTATGCGGATTGCCGTGAATCCCGGAATAAGATCGCCATGGGCTTCAAGGTCTCGAAATGGGATGAGACCCTCCTGGCCTATGGGAGCGACTTTGAGAGGGAGCTGATGGACCTTAATGTGAATATCCCCATTGAAAAGGCCCTGGACCTCTGCTGGGAGATCCTGGCAAGGCATTTTGAGCCGATCCAGACAGGGCTCAAGGACCAACTTATCAAGGAATTCTGGCCAAAAGAGGTCTCCCTGAAGGAGGCCGCCTGATGCGCGGTGCGGTGATATATGGCTGAGAAGCTCAAATATAACAAGACGGCCCTGAAGGCCCAGCGGGATGCAAGAGCCAAGTACGAGAAGTTCCTCCCTATCCTGCAATTGAAGAAGATGCAGTTGCAGATTGTCATCCGGCAGATGGAGCCCCTTATCGAAAGTAAAACCCGGGAACTCAATGAGACGGCGGATCAGGTACGGCCCTGGTCGCGCCTCCTCACCGATCCTTCCGTGGATATAGGGGACTATATCGGGATTGAGGAGGTCCTCACATGGACGGACAACATTGCCGGAGTGGATGTCCCTGAATTCAAGGAAGTCCGCTTCAGGGATGTGCCCTATTCCCTCTTTGCCACCCCTGCCTGGCTGGACACGGCTGTTTCCGATCTCCGGGGGCTCGTTTCCCTTCGCGAGGAAGTGCGTGTCCTCATGCTCAAGGAGGCATTGATCCGGGAGGAACTCCGCATCACAACCCAGCGCTGCAATCTCTTTGAGAAGAAGCTTATTCCTGAACTCAAGGAAAACATCAGGAAGATCCGGATCTTCCTGGGCGATGAGGAGACTGCCGCGGTGGGCCGGGCCAAATTAGCCAAGGCAAAGATTCAGCAAAGTGAGGTGCCTTCGAAATGATAGTACCCATGAAAAAAGTCACCTTTATTGGAATGGATACCCAGAAGGAGCAGTTCCTGAGGCGCCTTCAGGAAGTGGGGGTCACCCATCTCATCCATCCCCCTGAGCCTCTCGAAGAACAGGAGCTGGCCAAGAAACTGGCCCGCGTGACGGAGACCAGGAAATTCCTGGCCCCCAGGAACCCGGGGAAAAAGGCGGATAAACCGCTTACCGCCAGGGCCATCTGTGAGGCAAGGGAAAATCTTTCCCAGCGGGAGGCACGCCTACAGACCGAGATCGCGTCCCTTAAAAAAGAAATCTCCCTCCAGGAGGCATGGGGAAACTTCCAGGTGGACGAGGTTGAATCACTCCGCGAGAAGGGACTTTATGTCGGTTTCTTCCGTGTGTCCAGCAGGACCTTTGACTCCCTGACTCTCGATAACCTTTACCACGAGGTCATCAGCGCCGGCAGGGGAGAGATCCGCTTCGTGGTCGTTTCCACTGAACCCCCTGACCTTGGTATCCCTGAAGAGAAGATCCCGGGGCTAAGCCTTTCCTCACTGCATGAGAAACTCTCGGCTGACATGGAAGGACTGGAGGAGATCAAAAAGGAATACACAAGACTTGCATCCCACCTGGAAACCCTGATATCAAGCGAGACCGAGCTGACCGACCTCCTGGAATATCAGCGTGCCGTGCTGAATGCCGGAACGGAGCTCGAAGGCAGGCTCTTTATAATCAGGTGCTGGTCACCCCTTCCGGAGGACGAGCTTATGAAACGGATCGGGCGATCAATTTCTCTGTATCATTACAGCGAGGAGCCTTCGGAGGATGAACGTGTGCCTGTCCTTTTGGAGAACCGGCCCCTTTTTGAATCCGGCGAAGACCTTGTCAAGGTCTATTCACACCCAGGCTACCAGGACTTTGATCCCAGCGGATTAGTGCTCTATTGCTTTGCCGTATTTTTCGGAATGATAGTGGGAGATGCCGGTTACGGCGTCACGCTCCTTGCGATCACCTTTCTCCTCAAAAAGAAATTCAGGAGCAGCTCGCCCTTTGCCGTGCGATTTTTCCGTCTTATGTATCTCGTGGGCCTCTCCACCACAATTTACGGGATACTGAGCGCCGGCTATTTCGGAATCCGTATTGCGCCGGAAAACCTCCTCTCCAGGATAGCCGTCCTTGATTTTAACACAAAGGAAGGGCAGAATCAGATCATGCTCCTGTCCATCATCTTCGGGATGATCCATATCTCCATGTCCCTCATCATAAAGTTCAGGAATAGCCGCGACTACGCCGCCCTGGGCTGGGTGCCGGTGATCTGGGGCGGGTATTTCCTCATAAGCAGCCGCATGGGAAAGGGGATGGATAACCCTATAGCGCTATACGTGATGCTCCTTGGACTCCTCATGGTATTTCTCTTCTCGTCCAAGCGAAAGAATATATTTCTGAGATTATTGGAGGGGCTGAACGGTCTTCTGGGCATTGTACAGATCTTTTCGGATGTCCTCTCCTACCTCAGGCTCTTTGCCCTGGGTATCGCCACGGTATACATGGCCCAGACCTTTAATATGCTTGCGGGCAATATCGTACAGGGGCTCTCATGGGTCGGTTATCTCCTTGCAATCCCACTCCTCTTTGCGGGCCACCTCGTTAATCTGATGTTAGCGATCATGGGCGGAGTGATTCACGGATTGAGGCTGAATTTCCTGGAATGGTACCGCTGGTGTTTTGAGGGTGACGGGCTAGTCTACAGGCCTTTTAGAAGGATGAAAGGGCATGATTAAAAAGGCATAGGGCACAGGGAGCAGGGCACAAGGGGATATCGTCTGGAGGTCTCGTTATTGAAAACCTTGCGCCTTACGCCTTAAGCCTTTTGCCTATCTCAAACCAGGGCCGCCCAACTCTGGGCTTGCCCAAAAGAACAAATTTTTTAATTTCAACTCAAAGGAGGATTTATTTCATATGGACATTTACACGATGTTAGGATACGCCGGTTGCGCGTGCGCGGTGGGACTCCCGGCCATGGGGAGTTCTATTGGTTGCGGGATTGCAGGAGCCGCATCTCACGGGGTCATGGCCAAGGTGGAGGAGGGTCACGGCAAGTTTATCGGCATTTCCGCTGCCCCGTCCTCCCAGACCATTTATGGGATCGTCCTGATGTTCGTCATGTTGGGCAAGGTAAAGGCCGCCGCAGGTCTCGGCCTGTTGGGCATAGGCATGTTCTGCGGCCTCGGCATCATGACCTCGGCCATCTATCAGGGAAAAGTAGCGGCCACGGCGATCCTGGCCTCATCAAAGAAACAGGAGATCTTTGGCAAGTGTTTTGCCGCTGTCGGAATTGTGGAAAGCTTTGCCCTCTTCGCCATGGTCTTCGGCTTGATCATAGCGGGTAGTATTTAAAGCAGGAAAACCCAATGCCCTATAAATAGGTCCTTGCGCCCATGTAACGTTGCTTATAATAGTTGTCTGACATTGCGTCGATACGGATTTTCTTTCCCCTTTTGGGGGCATGAACGAACTGCCCCTTTCCAAGGTATACTCCAACGTGGGAAACTCCGCCCGTTCCGGAAGTGTCAAAAAATACCAGATCCGCCTCTGCCGGATCTCGGCCCTCAAGGGGTCTCCCGGCTGCCCACTGCTGTCTGCTTGTCCTGGGGAGATCGAACCCGTTTAACCGGTAGACGGCCATGGCCAGCCCGCTGCAGTCAAAACCTTCCTCAGAGGACGCGCTTCCAAAGCGATAGGGGACGCCGATGAAGCTCTTCGCGGCCTGGACAATGCCTCTTCTCAGGGATGTTGTGTCTGGGTATTGCTCGGGACCGACTATATAAAATTCCTCAATGACCCGATTTTTGCAAAGGTCTTGGGCCTCGGCCATGGCCAGACTTCTGGAAGAAAAATTTCCAAATCGCACCTTATAGAGACCCGAATCGTGTATAAAATAATAGGCATCCAGCCCTTTTTTTTGAAGGGTCTCCGTAAGATGGACGGCATTATCAAGGACTGAAAAGGCGCCCACCTGGATGGCGTAGCCCATCCGTGGGATAAAATTCCGAGTAACAGGAATGGAATCGGATTTTTTAGTGGCCGGCACGATACCACGGCAACTGAGCACAAAAATAATCATTAATGCCATTGCCATATATCGATTGAATCTATTGTTGAAAAAGGGCGATATGCAAAAAACGTATTTCACAAGGCGTTTTAACTTTTCCCTTTTCACTGGATTGTACCAAATATTTTAAGATTGCGGCTTCATGTTCTATCCGGGACCGCTCATCCTAAAGATCTTTATATTCAAAATAGCCGTCCTTGAATTTGAATACTTCCCCCTCCTTTACTCTTTAGGCTAACCCGCTTTTTATTTGCCAAGCTGTAAATATCTGTTTTTGCCTTACCCCTGGTGTATGCATTTCTAAGGGCATCAAAATATATCAACTGCCAATTTTCGTTTTCAAAATGATCCTTAAAAAGCGGAGATGTCATTTTTTTAATTAGTTGACCTTCCCGCTCCTCCGGTAAGACCATGAATTTATTGACCTTTTTATCTACATTCGATCCGCGCATCAGGGCGCTGGTCATTGCAGTGGTTGATTCTACCTCAAAAATGGCCTTGACCTCCTTATCTTTTATCCAGATGAGGTCGATATTCTCGATCACACTCTGATTTGACGCATTATCAACCTCCAATTTTTCAACTGTCATATACTCCCTTAGAGTTTTGCCTTTTGCTACGAGACCGCTGTCTTTCTCATGCTGTTCCCTTTTTCCTATCCAGATGTCATATCCACGATCCTTACCAACAGTGGCAAGTATCGCTAAGATTTCACTATGCTGGTTGACGCGGCGCTGAATCTCCGGCTTTAAAAGCCAGTAGCCCCCGGAAAGGGGTCTCGCATATATACTCAGGGCATCTCTAATGCTTGTGCTGTCTGATGTGAGGGAATTGGGGAACTCTGTGCTGACCGCATCCCACATCTCTGTAAAGGTCACCCTGCCCAACTGCTGGAGCTTTCTCAAGACAGTTTGCTCCACCCTTTCAGTCAGTGGAATTTCATTCAGCCTTGGCACGATCGAGGTGTCCCTGAACCACCAGAGTTTACCCTCCGCCTTGCCGACCTTAACGGGGAGAAGGACAAACTCCTTATCAAGATGCTTTTTAAGAACCGTATTAATGTCAAGTCCTGTATGGAGGCTGCCGAAAAAGCCATGTTTTGCTAAAATTGGGTCTATATAATTGATGATAACCGTGTATGGCGTGGGTTCCGCCCTTTCCGCAAGAAGTGCTATAGTGGAGTCAACAACAATATTCTCAAATCTGACCTCATCAATCTCCTCGGGCCTGGAAACAGCAGCTTTCGGTTTGTTAAACCTGAGATAAAAATCACCCTGGGCCGAGCCAAAGGGCTGCAACATTGCCTTGGCCGAGACCTGCCCGAGAGGCTGGTGGTGGATTTTTTCAAATTCAAAACCCGCGAACACGCCGGCCCTTATTGTGGCGTTACGCACCTTGAATGTGGGGTTATGGAAAGTAACTGTGAGAAAACGCCGGGGTTTTAAGACCCTGAACATCCGCTGGAAACCGGAAGACAGGAGGGTGTGATAGACACTGAAGTCCTTATGCTGGTGCTCATTCCTGATAATTTCATTGTCAATGATCTTTTTAACGTAGCCGCTGTTCATTTTAAGCCATGAGACCCACATGTAGGAGAGTTCCCCGAACTGGATCGAGGCATCGTAGGGAGGATCCGTAAATATATAGTCAACCGAATCCTCCGGCATCTTTCTCATGAGGTCAAAGCATGAACCATTATATATAAACACATCCGCCTTGCCGGCAATAAATTGTTTGAGTGATGAGGCGATCTTGACGTCCCTGAAGATCTCATTCGATTCCTTTTTTGCCTTTAAAAGCCCCTGATGGCCGTTGATGGAACCTTCAAACTTGTTCCATACGTTTTGCTCCATGAAATTAGCTGCATACCAGTAGCTGTGCTGTGTCCATCCTGTGGAAGAAAATGCAGTGTGATGACTTGTCGGCGATGGATTGCTAATTGCAATCATGCGGCTGCACAGGTGTACCATTGAGGAGAATGCGATCTTCAGGAAATCCCTGAGATCTTTTTTGGGCTCTTCTTCTATTGCCTCCATCAACCAGCTAAGGGCCTGGAGGTTTCTTTTGGTGAAGAGTTCATCTACCGATTCGTATTGCTGTTTTTCTTTGAAGGGCCTGCCATCAGGATAATAGAGTGGATTAGTGGGGTACCAGCTTTTTATCTCACTTTGTTCGATCGTTTGGAGGAGATCTTGGTCAAACCTGATGAGATCGCAATTTTCCTCCTGCCTGTTCCCGCAGTGGGGGCATGACTGATACCGAATCTCTTCACATGCGCCTTTTCTCCATATAGCACAATCAAAGATAACTTCTCTTTCACAATTCCTGCATTTAGTAAGATACAGCCCTTCAATCCTGGTCTTTACTTTTTCCTCCACCCCCTTGAAGGCTTCATGGAGTTGAAGACTGTTTACAGGTTTGATGGTAAGGCGTGTTATCTCAGTGGCAACAGGCACCAGATCACATACAATTGCCCTCCTCCCATTTCTGAGGGCCTCCATCGCGGAAATGCCGCTGCCCGCGAATGGATCAAAGACTATACCTCCCTCAGGGCAATAGGTCCTGATATATTCCCCCACCACATTCCATGTCTTCCTCGACCAGTACTTGTGCCAGAGGTACATGGATGTATGGGCAAGGGGAGGGATTTGGCGGTTCAGGTGAACGACCTGCCCGGCCTCTGTTGCCGAGGCATCCACTTTTCTTGGTTTTTTCAGCCTGTCTCTTTTCAAACCTATTCCCTTTCGAGCGCTTTCGCGATTCTATGTACTATTTCCAGGGCCGCGGCAATTCTTACCACCCTGACATCACCTAATCCCTCAATTTGTGCGATCTCATGGAGCTTTTGCCCCATGATCCCGCTGATTGACTTGTATCTATCCAGTACTGCCTCTGCCAGATTCTCTGCTGTTTTGTCTCCATACCTGCCCCCGATAAGTAGGGCCAGGATTTCAGCGTCAGAGAGATCGGGCAATGTCAATTTTATCAACCGGCTGTTGGGAAGATTCCATTTGCTCTCTTTGAATATCCTTTTTGTCATTTCAAAGGGAGCCGCTATCCTATCCATCTTGCCCTTTCTTAATCCCTTAATTTCCGGAAAGTCCGCAGATGTCTTTCCCAAAAGTCCGGCAATGGAGTGATATTTATCCAGCAGATCCCTTGCGATTTCCTGCGCCGTTTTGCCTTTATAACCGCTCCCAATCAAAATGGCGAGAAGTTCTTCATCCGTTAGTGATTCGGGCCCATTTTCGATGAGCTTCCCTCCCGGATGGGACCATTTCGGCATAACTTTTCCCTTAAAATCTATGCTATAGGATCATAAAAAAACAAAGAATACATAAGGCCGGCCCTTGATCTGGAAATTTTTCAAATGGAGAAAATTATTGAAAAATTATATAGAATTAATTAAAATGTCAAGGAATACTATATAGGGTTTACATGATAATGTAGTGATCATATTGTTGAAATATGATTAATTATGGAATATACATGATATTCATTGTTTAAACAGATTGTGTTTATTTTCTTTCGAATTTCACGATAAGAGATTATGAAAAAATTCATTAACCATTTGAAAAGATATATCCTCCGTGGTCTCCTCGCCATTATCCCCCTCGCCTTGACTTACCTTGCGATAATATTTCTATACAGGGCCATTGATCAGCGGGCCATAATCGTATTTAAAAAATTCCTGGGCTACAGCTTCCCGGGGCTGGGGATCCTTCTGGTCCTGATCTCGCTCTATATCCTGGGCCTTATTGCGAGCAATGTGGTGGGGAGGCAGTTTTTCAACCTGATTGAAAGGATTACAAAGCGCATACCCCTTATCAGGACGACCTACAAGGTGGGGAAGCAGTTAGGGGTGACCCTGTCTCTGCCGGAGAGGCAGGTATTCAAGAGGGTCGTGCTCGTTGAATACCTCAAACCCGGCATCTGGACACTGGGATTTGTAACCGGATCGGTTGTTGACAGCAGGAACAATAATGAGAAATATCTCAAGGTCTTTGTGCCCACGCCGCCCAATCCAATGAGCGGCACAATGATCCTGGTCAGGGAGTCCCAGACGAGGGATCCGGGATGGAGCATTGAAGAGGCCCTGAATGCCGTGCTGTCGGGCGGGATACTCGGTCCTGGAGAGTTGAGGTAAAGATCCCCCAAGATGTGGCCTCAGCCGGATCTTATTGGCGTCGCATCTCCGTGGAAAAGCATGGATTTATCCCTCCACGCGGCAACCATTTCAATTTCCCGTCCGCCTCCAGGGGCCTTATGCAATATGGCGCATCACGACCAGTTTCCAGCGAGCTTTTCAGGCAGCCTTACAAGACTCAACCAGTATTCCCCTAATTTTTTCATCACTTCGACAAAATCATCGAATGTGGCGGGTTTGGTAATATACGAGCTCGCTCCAAGTTCATAGCTGCAATATATATCCTCCTCCTCTCCAGAGGTCGTGAATACCACAATTGGAATTCGACGTAATGAAGGATCTTTCTTTATCTCCATTAGAGACTCAAACCCTGATTTTCCGGGCATATTGAGGTCGAGCAGGATAAAGCTCGGCATGGGAAAGTTTTCAAGATCGATAAATCTGCCGCGTCGGTAAAGATAGTCCATCATTTCTTCACCACCGGAGACCATCTGAAAATCGCCCGGAAGATCGCTCTGGCTGAAGGCATCCTTGGCCAGAAAAAGATCGTCAGGGTCATCGTCCACCATCAAGACTACTTTATTATTATGAATATAGTCCATGGCATGCTCACTCCTTTTTCCTCAATTCATAGATCTCCTTTTTCAATCTTCCCACACTGAGGGATTTACTCACCAGCTTGGGAATAGTCAGGATGGCTATAATCGCTCCACCAACCAGAGAAGAGTAGAAAATAAGACCCAGGAGAGATATTTGCAGTTTCCAGGTCAAAAATCTCAATTCAACAGGCATACTGTTCTGTAGGGCGGCGACAATCAGTAACAGTAACAGTATGAAAGTTACTATTAATGAAAAATACATTATCCTGTTCCTTTCCCCTTGAGACCCCTACACGGATATGGGATGGTTCGGCTACTGCTATTGAGGGGGCTTATTTCTACTCTCAAGCCATTTTTTCAAATAATCTGCCGCCACTTCCCTGCCCCCTAATCCGAAGGCCAGCCCGAAGGCAAGGGCGATGGCCCCAAAGCCAAGCCCGAAAGCCGATTTCACGATCTCCACACCAATATCCAATTGTATAAGGGCGATGGCTACGCTGAAGACGATAATGGCATAGAAGGCGGTCTTCCCCAGACAGTCGGCATTGGATATACCTGCATTTGAAGCAGCAGTCCGGACCACGGCCGAAAGGAGGTTCCCGAACAGGATCCCCAGGATAAGGACAATGATGGCTGCAACCACGTTCGGGATATAGAGAAAGATATTGTTAAGGATATCTGAGACAATAGGCAGTCCCAGGGCGTCAAGGGATGCGATGAGCGTCAGGATGATCACGAACCAGTAGGCCAGGGCGCCTATGATCTCCGATGATGTCCTGGTGATATTTCCTTTGGCAAGAAAGTCTTTGACGCCGGTCTTCTCTGCTGCCATATCAAATCGGACCAGCCTTAAAAGCCTGACTATACCTATTTTGATCAGTTTAGCGACGATCAGGCCTATCACAAAGATGATTATTGCTCCAATGAGCTTGGGTAGAAAAACCGTGATTTTGGTGGCAAAGGCATCCCAAGCCCCTTTGACCACCGCTGTAATCTCCATAGCTCTCCTCCTTTTTACTATGCCCTCCCCGGGCGATCATTGGCGATTCTGCCTGTAGTTCCGTCTCCTGTCCTGAACTCCTTTCTTTCAATGTCATATTTTCTGATCAATTTATGAATCTGACGCGGGGTAATGCCCGCGTTCAGGGCCGTTTCTTTTATTTTTCCATGATTTTTCTTTAGGAGTTTCCTTAGATAGGCGTTTTCAACCGTTTCAACCGCCTTCCGCCTTACCTCAGAGATAGGCCGGGAACAATCCGTCAAAAAAGGGCCTGAGTGTGAAGACGGTGATTCTGCTACAACAATTTCCCCGGGGAAGTTCCTTGACGTCAGCATGTCGGAGGTCTCCATGATGTATGCGCGTTCCATGGCGTTTTCCATCTCCCGGATGTTTCCGGGCCAGTGATATCTTATAAATGACTCCATTACATCCGTGGCCACGGCATTGATGTCCTTTTTGCCATTCCTGTTCAGCCTTTTTAAAAAAAGACCCGTCAAACGGGGAATATCCTCCGTTCTTTTTCGCAGAGGAGGGATCTCTATGGGGAAGACGTTCAATCGATAAAATAGATCCTTTCTGAATTGACCGTCATTGCACATCTTTTGAAGATCCGCGTTCGTCGCGGAGATAACCCTCACATCCACTCCTATTGTCTCCTCCCCTCCTACCCTCTGCAAGGTCCCGTCCTGGAGCACCTGGAGAATTTTAATCTGGGCTGATGGTGTAAGAGTATCAATCTCGTCCAGGAATATGGTTCCCTTATGGGCGATCTCGAACTTTCCCCGTTTCTTGCGCACAGCGCCCGTGAAGGCCCCCTTTTCGTACCCGAACAGCTCGCTTTCTACAAGGGTGTCCATAATGGCCCCGCAGTGGACGCGGATAAATCCTTTGTCCCTCCGATTGCTGTTCAGGTGGATAAGCCTTGCAAGGAGGCTCTTGCCTGTCCCTGTTTCTCCGGTGAGCAGCACCGTGCTCCTTGTCTGGGCCACGGAAAGGATTTTACTGAAGACCTCCCTCATCTCCGGATTCCCTGTCTTCATGATCTCAGTGGGATCGTGATGCCGGAACCCGTCCCCAGGATAACCCAAGCCGAATCTGATCGACATAATATCCTGAACATATTCATTCACCTGGCCGCCTCAAATCATTCATCTGCCGAAAAGGTTTCATCCCAGTATTTTGCTGATTGTCTCTTGTATCTCTTTCAGCCCAAAGGGCTTATAAATGATGGAATCAACATGGTTCCCCGATAACCTTTTCTTGACTTCTTCCGCCCTGTGGCCTGTCATCAGGACTACCGGTGTACCTGGGGACAGGGCCTTGACATGGGACGCCAATTTTATACCGTCCGAACCCGGCATCTCCAGGTCGGTTAATATGAGGTCATAGGGCCGGCACCCGAATTCGCGAATCCCTTCATCTCCGTCACTCGCAAGAGAAACAGAATGGCCAAAAGCGGATAGGACAAATGACAGCGTACTCAGGATGTGGCCGTCGTCATCAACAACGAGTATTCGATATTTCTCATTCCTCTGTTCATTTATTCCGGATTTATAACCATTTCCCATTACCTTACCCCCATCCTTTCTCAGGTTTGACAAAACCATAGGATCTTAAAAATGAGAGTCACGAATGTTCGCTTTTTTCGCCTATATTATAGCGAACCGATCTTTACCTGGATTAATCCGCACTTCCTCATCCGGACTACCTGCAGGTGGGCGTGATCGAATCTCGATTTCGCACTCGGGGAACACTATTTTCAGACATCCTCTCAGGACGCCCTCGTATATGGAATCTATGGAATACCCCCTCAGGATCACTATCCTTTTCAAGGTTGGCCTCCTTTCTTTTCCGATTCGGTCTCGTCGATCAGACACCATTGCCTCAAGAAACAGTCTTTTTTATTGCAAGACCCATGAGACTTTCGAAAGCAATCCGGATTACCTTCCCCTCGCTGGATGCTCCTGACCAGTTCATCCACGTTTATCAGGTCAAACGATTCATTAATTAACTCGCTCTCCACTGAAAGCCCCCATAATTCTTCAGATTATCCAGTTACTCTCCCCTCAACAGAAATGAAAAAGCCTTTTCAGGGTTCTGGCATTTTCCATTTGTTTTTTATTATTTCGGTATTAATGGATTTAGTAAATAGGGGCAGGCATTCAATTTTAGGCCGGAATGACCTCGTTTTTACAGGGAAGAATTCCCGTGGATGGGTGTTTTACCCCATATCATTCTTTCCAGAGGTCAACGTCGATGAGGCCGTGCCTGGCGGCGTAGCGGACCAGTTCCATGACGCTGTGGACATTCAGCTTGCTGAAGATGTTGGCCCGGTGATTTTCTACTGTTTTTTGACTGATAAACAGCTTATCAGCGATCTCTTTTGTGGTGAGCCCCTCAGCGATCAAGGTCATTACCTCCTGCTCCCGGGCCGTAAGGGTATTATAAGCGGTATTTCTGATCATGTCCCCTTTCTTTTTCGACATAAGAATACTCTTCACAACACTGTGGGAGATCTTCGAATCCATGTAAAATTCCCCCTTGATGACGGCCTCAAGGCATTCTACCAGTTTTTCGCCCGTGGCGTCTTTGGTGATGTAGCCTGAAGCGCCAGCCTTAAACGCATCCGTTATGAAATCGATCTTGGAGTGAATGCTCAGCACGATCACCTTTGTTTCAGACATGGAGATCCGTATCCGGCGGGTCGCGTCGATCCCGTTCATATCGGGAAGGGAAATGTCCATTATCACCAGGTCCGGCTTGAGCTCCTTTGCCTTTGCAATGCCCTCTTCACCTCCCGCTGCTTCTCCAACAACTTCATAATCCATTTGCTTTGATAAAAGAGAAACAAGTCCTTCCCTGAAAAGGGGATGATCCTCCACAATTAATATGGTCTTCATTTTATCCATCGGTCTCCTTGCCATAGGGAAGCCTGATCAGGATCTTTGTCCCGAGCCCCGGTCTTGAAGAAATCTCCATCGCGCCCCTGAGGAGCCTGACCCTCTCCTCCATGCTCCTGAGGCCCATCCGCTTTCCAGGGATCATTGAGGCATTCCTTTCACCCATATCAAACCCCTTGCCGTCATCCATTATACGCAGAATTATGTTGGGGTAGGCATAGGAAAGGGATATACGGGCATTGCTTGCTTCCGCGTGTTTTCGCATGTTGTTGAGACCCTCCTGAAGCAGGCGCCACAGGTTTATCCTGGTCAGATCATCGAGTTCAATGCCCTCCATGCCCACGGAAGAGAATTCCACCACTATTCCGGTTTTTTCCGAAAATTCCTCGGAATATCCGCGAACCGCGCTGGCTATGCCTGTCCTTTCAAATGTGGGAGGCCTCAAATCATAGGAGAGGTCGCGTACTGCCGAAACCGCGCGCCGGATAATCCCTGATACTTCGGATAACCTATTTTTTAACTCCGGCGATATTGCCGCCGGCTCGCACAGGATAGCGTCAACTTCCATTTTCGCGGCCGAAAGGTCCTGGGCGATCCGGTCGTGCAGTTCCATGGATATCATTTTACGCTCGTTTTCCTGGGCCCACAGCAGGTCCCGGGACAGGGCCATAATCCTCTCATCGGCCATTTTTATTCCGGTGATATCGATTATTGCCGTTCGAATCCGGTTTAGATCCCCTTGATCGTCAGGCGCGGCTATACTTTCCATCCGGACGTGGAGAATACTGTTGTCGAACCTTTTAAGCTTGAGATCGCATGTCTGCCTTTCCCTGGTTTCAAAGCACCGTTTTCTATGCTGGTAGAAGCGATCAGCGTAATCCGCCGTTATAAATCTGGAGAACCTCATCTTCAGCAAACGTCGCCTCTCGATACCCAGCAACTCGGAGCCTGCGAGATTTATCCTGCTAATAAGGTTGTTCTCATCAAGAGTGGCATAGCCGACAGGCGCGAAGTCATATAAATCCGAATAGAGGGTCTTTGATTCCTCAAGTTCTTCATAGGCCCGGCGGAGTTCCTGGTTTTGCATCTCCAGCTCGACCTGATGTATGCGCAGGTCTTCCACCAGGTCCATGACATCGCCGGGTTTTATTATTTCAACGGCAGAGCTTTTTTTCACAAGGAACTCTTCCGCCCGTTTCCTCAGGTCTTTAGAAGAATTTGACTCATGGTTGCGATATATCATGGCGACTGACCCTTCCTGCTATCTATGACCCGTCACATCTTCAATGGCCAGGAGGATCCGTTCCCTGTCCGATCCCTTCTTGACCATCCTGCGGCCGTTGAGGACTATCTTCTTGTCACCAACCTTTGGGAAGTCGTACTCGACTTCAAAGTCCTCGATGACATTATCGCTCGGGATTATTTTCTCGAGCAGGTCCCGCAGCGCGGGGATGTCCCATTGTCTGTTTCCCAGATCATAGAGGAACCGTCCTTCCGTGGCCTCTGGAACAGCCTGAAACATACTGTAAAAGCTTCGATTCGCCGAGATCACTTTCAAATCGCCGTCCAGCACAATGATGGCTTCGCGCATGGTCTCCACAATGTTTTTCGAATATTCGAGGGCTTCCTGAAGGGCCTCATTTAACTGATTGACCTTCATCGAAGCGGTTTTCTGCTCATGGATATCCAGGAAGGTCATAACCACGCCTTTAATCACGTTATCCATGGTCCGGTAGGGCAAAAGCCTTATCAGGTACCAGTGCCCCTCATGGTTCTCACACTCTCTTTCCCTTGGGACAAGATCTTTCAATACGGCCCTGGCGTCATCCTCGATGGTCGCGTGTTTCAATTTTGAAACCACATGGGTAATGGGCCTGCCGATATCCGATTCAATCATATGAAAGAGCTTTGTGGCGTGAGCGGTAAAGCGAGTGATGTGAAGATCATTGTCAAGGAAGACCGTCGGGACCTCCATGCTGTCCAGCAGGTTCCGCATATCGTTATTGGTATTTGTCAGCGCCTCAATCTTGTCCTGGAGCTCGGAATTAACGGTCACCAGCTCTTCATTGAGAGATTGCTGTTCCTCCTTGGATGTCTCCAGTTCTTCATTGGCGCTTTGGAGTTCCTCGTTGGTGGACTGGAGTTCCTCGTTGGTGGATTTCAGCTCTTCATTGGCGGTCTCCAGTTCCTCGATCGTGGTCTGAAGGGTCTCCTTGGTGTAGCGGAGCTCATCCTCCATAGAATCCAATCGCTTGTCCTTCATCTTTCTTGTAGCTCGTTTCGGCTTTACCTCGTCTTGTTCTTCTATGAGAGGACTTTCTTCGAAAATGACCCAGAGCAGCCCCTTGGCCCTGGCATCATTCACAGGCCTTACCGTGACGTCTACAAGCCGGGTTTTGCCGTTGGTCCTGACCTCACGTCCCCTGTGGAAAATCTCCTTTTTCATCGTAACGGCCCTGCGAATGGCCAAGGCCAGATCAACTCTCAGACCCTCCCTCGCCATCTCCAGGATGTTCATTTTGGCCTCCCCAGGCGCCGGCTCCAGGTAGTTGCCTGTCCGGCCATGTATAAAGAGGATATTGCCTTTTGAGTCCACAAGGGCGGCGGGGGGAGCGAGGTCCATCAAGAGCTTTGGGCCCAGTTGATTGATGGGGAGCGCAACGGTTTTCTCTCCCCGGGTTCCGTTTTCCTCTATATTAATGGTGGAAACCGGGAATTCCGCTATATGGTTTCCGGAGGCAGTCTCATTCCTCCTGTATATCTTCCATTTTTTATCTACCATGGAAAAGAGGTCCTCGTTCCCTCCCACGGTCTCGGATGTGCCTAAAAAGAGGATGCCCTGGGGCCTCAGGCTGTATTGAAAAAGGGGAAAAAGCCTTTTCTGGACCACAGTATTCAGATAGATCAGGAGGTTCCTGCAACATATCAGGTCCAGTTTTGTGAAGGGAGGGTCCTTGAGGATATCCTGCGGCGCGAAAACCAGCATCTCCCTGATCTCCTTTTTAATCCTGTAAGCCCCGTCCGCTCTCGTGAAAAACTGCTTCAGCCTATTTGGCTCCACATCTGTGATAATACTATCCGGATAGCTCCCTGCGCGGGCCGTCTCGATGGCGTCAGCATCGATATCCGTGGCAAAGACCTGGACGTGGATATGCTTATTCAACTCGATCAGGCATTCCTTTATGAGAATGGCAATTGAGTAGGCCTCTTCACCGCTGGAACAGCCAGCCACCCAGGCCCTGAAGGTCTGGTCCTCGGGTTTTTTATTGATCAGTTCGGGCAGGGCCTTTTCCCTGAGGGACTGAAACGCCTCGCGGTCCCTGAAAAAATTCGTCACGCCGATCAGGATCTCCTTGAACAGGGAGGTGACCTCGATGGGATTTCTCTGGAGATATCGGAAGTAGTGGGAGATGTCTTCGATCTGGTGAACATTCATTCTCCTCTCAATACGGCGGGAAATGGTCGTGGGCTTGTAATTGGAGAAGTCATGCCCGGTCTGGGTTCGCAGGAGGATGAATATCTTCTGCAATGTATTGGGTATGGCCCCGTCGGCTGGGATGATTCGGGGCACTCCCTTGTTGTTGGCGGCGTGCCTGACATACCTGATTAGCTGGTCCGGCATCTTCTCCACTGGCAGGACATAATCCACAAGGCCGGTCTCTATGGCACTCTTGGGCATACCGGCATACTTGGCCGAGGCCACATCCTGTGCCATGGCCATTCCCAGCTCGCCCTTGATGTCTCGCAGGCCGAGGGTCCCATCCGTTCCCATCCCCGACAGGATAACGCAGATGGCCCTGTCCCGCTTGTCCTGGGCCAGGGTCCTCAGGAAATAGTTGATGGGCATCCTGGAGACATGACTCTCCGTTGGCTCGATAAGATGGAAGGTCCCCTGGAGGATGGCCAGCTCTCTGTTGGGGGGCACCACAAAGACCTTGTTCGGCTGAGCCTTCATCCCGTCCATGATCTGCAGGACCCCCATATCAGTGTATCTCTGCAGGAGCTCATGAAGAATGCTCGTATGGGTGGGGTCCAAATGGGTAACCAGGACAAAGGCCATGCCCGGGTCCTTCGGCATATTTTGAAAGAACTTTTCAAAGGCCTCCAGCCCCCCGGCAGAGGCGCCCATCCCTACGATGTAAAAAGAATCTTCACCTTTCCATGCAACTGGCCGGGATTTTTCAGCCTCAATTCCTCCGGACGCCTTTCTCTTTTTCCCGTTTTTCCCTTTATTCACAGGACCCAGCTTCTTCTTGACGGCCATCAGAGTCACTCCTTTGCCTGTCAGTTGCCTTTTCTTATAAATGGCATATTATATTTTAATCAATTTATTTTATGGATTCGTTAACAATACTCAACTATCGACATAAGATTAACGAACTGCCGGAGTCATTGATACTGGGAATTTTCTGTGCCGGATAAAGTTTTATGCCCTGACTATTATCTTTCCGGTTTTGTTGGGAGAGGGTTGGATATTTTTACAGTTGATTTATTTTTTAATAATATCATATGATTAATATAATAACCTAATTAATTTTTTAGATCAACTGTAAATATTCACGACCTTGAAAAGGCCGTCAGTTTTTTGATGACCCTGTCAAAAAATAAATCCAGATAGAGGAGATTTCAGTCATGCCGAATATAAAAGCCAACGGGATTCGGATTGAGTATGATACATTCGGTAAAAGGAGTTCGCCACCCATTCTTCTGATAATGGGGCTTTCCGCCCAGATGATCGGCTGGGAGGAGGAGTTCTGCGAGCAGCTTGCGAAAAAGGGACTCTTCGTTATCCGGTTCGATAACCGTGACGTGGGCCTTTCCACCAAGTTCGAAGAGGCCGGGGTTCCAGATATTATGGCGGCAATGCAGGGGAAGGAATTTAAGGCCCCCTATAACCTTGATGACATGGCCGACGACACGATCGGGTTGATGGACGGCCTCGGTATTGAAAAGGCCCATATCTGCGGGGTTTCAATGGGCGCCATGATAACCCAGGTCATCGGCTACAGGCGCCCCTCAAGGGTCCTGACTCTCATCCCCATAATGGGGACAACGGGACGTAAGGGACTTCCCCCGGCCAGGCCGGAGGCCATGGAGATGCTCATAACCCCGGCCCCGGAGAATAGGGAGGCCTACATCGAACACTCCGTAGTGATGTGGAAAATATTCTGGGGCTCCCTCAATTTTGACGAGGATATCGTGCGGAGGAGGGCGGCGCTTTCCTATGATAGGGCCTATTATCCTCCTGGAATCTTACGGCAGCACGCGGCTATTATCGCCAACGGCAACAGAAAACCCAGGCTTGCCTCCATAAAGTCGCCCACCCTCGTTATTCACGGGTCTGAAGATCCGCTCCTGCCTGTTGAGCACGGCAAGGATACGGCCGAGGCAATTCAGGGAGCGGAGATGCTGATAATAGAGGGGATGGGGCATTGCCTCCCCAAGGTCACTTGGCCCCAAATCCTGGAGGCCATTGCAAAACATACAAAGAAAGCTGCCAATTGATTGGGGGTTAAAGTAAAAAATCCACTACTAAAGGACATTGCCTTTATTTAACCCCA
>CAZGIZ010000060.1:18561-25750 GCA_964526655.1 uncultured Desulfobacteraceae bacterium
TTATTTAACCCCATGGGCCGTGAACCCTGAACCTTGAACCCTTTAATGCATAGCCGGGTGACCATGACCTTGCCTAAAAAACCGGAGCTCTTTCATCAAACAAAAGTAACTCGCTGGAGAGAGGCATAATATGGCTGAATTCGGGTATGCAGGGGATATTTTAAAGATTGACCTGTCTGACCGCAAAATAACAAGCTTCCCGACCGCCTCCTACGCAGAAAGGTTCCTGGGAGGCAGGGGTATTGCCGCCAGGCTTTTCTGGGAGATGGCGCCCCCGGAGGCCAGGGCCTTTGACCCCGAAAATTGCCTGGTCTATGTCAACGGTCCTGTCACGGGCTTTACCGGGCTCGCCGGGTGCAGGTGGCAGGTCTGCGCCAAGGCCCCTATCATGGATCCGGAGGTCTTTTCCTACGCCAACCTTGGAGAGCGATGGGGCTCCTATCTGAAATATTCGGGATACGACGGACTGGTAGTAAGGGGCAAGGCCGATCGTCCCGTATATATCCATATAGGGAACGGCAAGGTCGAAATAAGGGACGCCGCGTCGCTCTGGGGCAAATACACCTTTGAGACCGCTCACACCCTCAAGGCGGAATTGGGAAAGAATGTCAGCGTACTTACCATAGGCCCGGCCGCTGAAAACCTGGTGGTCTTCGGGACCCTCCTTACGGATGAAGGGGCGTCGGGCGCCAGCGGCCTCGGCAGCGTTATGGGGTCCAAGAACCTGAAGGCCGTTGTCATTGCCCGCGACAAAAAAAGACCCGTGGCTGCGGACCCGGAGGGACTGAAGGCCCTTATCAGGCGTATTCACGGCCTGCGTAAGGATACCTGGAAGAACTGGCTGCTCAACGTCCCCGGCCTGACCGGGCTCCGGGCATGCTACGGGTGCGGAATGGGCTGTTTCCGCAAATCCTATGAAAAAGAAGGACACCGTTTCAAATTTTTCTGCCAGGCCACCCGTGTCTACTGGGATTTTGCCCAGCGATACGGGGGGGACAGCATTGGTGTAGCCCTTCATGCCATGCGGCTCTGTGACAGGTATGGACTGGACACGACCGTTATGCAGCCCATGATTGCATGGCTGGAGGGCTGTTATAATAAGGGCATCCTGGGGGAGGAGGAGACCGGGCTGCCCCTGTCGAAGATCGGCAGCGCGGAATTCATAGAGGCCTTGACCGCCAAGATAGCCCAGAGGGAAGGGTTCGGCGATGTGCTCGCCAAGGGCACCCTCAAGGCCGCTGAAGAAGTGGGGAAAGGCGCCAGGGAAATGGCCTGCGAATCGGTCCTCACCAGGGCGAGCGAGAGCAGGGACTATGATCCAAGGCTCGTGCCCACAAACACGCTGCTTTACGCCACTGAACAAAGGAGGCCCATAAACCAGGTGCATGAGTTGACCCACGCCCTCTGGCTGTGGCGCAACTGGATAAAGGGGGAGAAAGACGCCTTTCTATCAACCGATGATTTTCTAAATGTCGCTAAAAACTTCTGGGGCGGGATCCAGGCAGCGGACTTCTCCACATATGAGAGCAAGGCCCTGGCCGCCAAGAAGATACAGGACCGTGCTTATGCCAAGGAGAGCCTCATACTCTGTGACTTCCTGTGGCCGGTGATATGGGTCAGGTTCGCCGACGACCATACGGGTGATCCGACCCTGGAGAGCCGGGTATTGTCCGCTATCACGGGTATAGAGATAGACGAGTCTGGATTGAATAAAATCGGGGAGAGGATCTTCAACCTGCAGAGGGCGATCCTTCTCCGCCAGGGTTGGGGAGGCAGGCAGGGCGACCGTCTCCTTGACTACCTGCATGATGAACCCCTTGAGGCAGTCTTCTTCAATCCCGACTGCATTGTACCTGGCAAAAAGGGGGAGATCTTTTCCCGGAAGGGCCTGAGCATCAAAAGGAGCGACTTCGAGGACCTCAAGAGCGAGTACTACGGGCTCAGGGGGTGGGACGTGGAAAGCGGCCTGCCAAAGGAGACAAAACTAAAGGAACTGGGACTCGCCGATGTGGCCGTGGATCTGAAGGAGAGAACCCTCCTGGGGTAGTTAATGCCTGCTCCGGCGGATTCAAGGGGATCTGGACTCCGGCTGGAGTTCATCCCGCACCAGATGCGGGGCCGGAGTGACGGCATTTTTTAGAATTTTGCAAGAGGCCCTTGTTGGCAATTTATTCTTGTAGAATCTCCTCAAAAGATATATAAGACCTCAAAATCCACCTGAGGGCTCCTCTGAACTTGCGCTGAAGATTCCCGAAGGAACTGACTTGAGTGATATTACATGGGAATGGATAGAACAAAAAAAGATATTGAAGGACAGTCGGCCGATGAGTCCGGTTCCGACGGTAACCCGCCTAAACAACGCTCGTTTTTCCTGACATCCCTACCATTTTTTATCCTGGCACACGCAGCCCACCATCTCCTGACCGCGCTGCCTCAGCCCATGCTCCCCTATATACAACAGGAGTTCAAGCTGAATTACACCAGATCGGCCGCCGTTACCTCGGCCTTTGCCCTTTCGAGCGGGGCGGCCCAACTGCCGTCAGGATGGCTGGCCGACCGTATCGGACCTACGGTTCTTATCACTATCGGCATCCTCGGGGTAGCCCTGGGAGGTCTGGCCGTAGGACTGTCCCAGACCTATGCCATGCTCCTCGTCTCCATGGTTTTCATGGGACTTATGGCCGGAGGGTACCACCCGGCAGCAACCCCTCTGATCTCTCTTTCCGTTCCGATCAACCAGCGGGGCCGGGCCCTGGGACTGCACCTTATCGGCGGAAACTCCAGTTTTTTCCTCGCGCCGATCATCGCCGGGGCTATCGCCGCGTCCTGGGGATGGAGAGGCTCCTATCTCACCCTTGCTACTCCGACCGCTATCTTTGGCATTTTCTTTTTCATGTACCTGAACCGCCGTTACGGGAAGGCCCATATGGAGGAAATGAAGCGCCGGCAGGTCGAGGAAAGCCCGCCCCAGCCCGGTTACAAGCGGAGGCTTTTGGCCTTCCTCACGATGATGCTCATAGGCGGCGGCGCAGCCGCCACGGTCACCGCCTTTCTCACCCTTTACATAGCCAATGACCTGGGCGCATCCAATGAGGTCGCGGCCATGTCTCTCTCGATTATATTCTCCTCTGGCCTCTGGGCCGGTCCCGTGGGAGGCTACATATCGGACAGGGTCGGCAGCACCAAGGTTATTATAGTTACGGGTATTCTAAGCGGCCTGATGATATTCCTGCTCAAGGAGGTGCAATTAGGATTCGGGCTGTGGCTTGTGCTCTGGGTCATGGGGGTTATCCAGGCCATACGATTCCCCGTGACTGAAGTGTTTATCATGAGCCAGTCGCCGGCAAAGCACCGTTCGAAAATATACGGGGTGTACTATGCCACCATGCAATATACGGGCGCCATTTTCGCGCCTATAATGGGGAGATTTATCGATATCTACGGCTTTCACACCATGTTCACCTTTTCAGCCTACACGGTGACTGCCGTGGCCGTGGCGACATCCTTCTTTATCTGGGACGCCAGGGGATAAGGCGGCGCTGCCCATGATTACTTCCCCCTTTCCATGAAATATCGGATTTGGTCCCCTGCAATTCGATTGCTTCATCAGGATACGGTATGAGACCGCAAGACACCCTCCGCCACCTCTGCCAGGTCCCTCATAATCTGCTCTCCCTGGTCGCTTTCAACCATCGCGGTGAGTATATACCTTCGCCACACATCGCCCCAGACCAGGACGGAGTCTGCATGATAACTCTTCCAGTGCCCTGTTTCGGCCCTGTGGGGGATATCCCTTACCGCCTTACGAACAAGGAAAAACCTGGACCCCACTGCCTCGTCCGTGGACAGGAGCCATGTCAGGAATGCCTTGCCCCAGGCGGATTCGTCTTCATCCTGGAGGGCCCCACGGTAATAACGCGCCCGCCTGAGGATCCATCCATCATCCACGGCCTTAAGATACTTCTCCACCTGATACTGCTTCAGCCGTGAGTTCTGACTGCCCTCGTCGAAGAATTCCTCAAAAGAACTGCCGGCCAGGATCTGGCCCAGGTAGAGGTCCCTTTCCTTTTCAATGACCCGCACGATATCCTTGGGCAGGGCGTGTTGAATGCCGCCGGGCTGAGGACAGGGCCTGTCAGCGGGATTGACGCTGCCGTCAGGGCAAAACCAGCGGATGGCCTGATAGGGGCCGCGAGGGTCCTTTTTAAATTCCTTGATCAGGGATGCTACCTTGTTATTTGAGAGGGTCTGGCAAAAGGGCGTGCCCGCTGAAGTGAAGAACAGGGCCAGGCACAGGGCAATGCCCGAAAAAAAGTATCGCATTTTCATCATATTCTTTCTTTGTGCCCTCGTGTCTTAGTGGCTGAACCGGTACAAGGCCCTTATTTCAATAAGGAATTCCACCAGGCTCCGCAAAGGTCCTATATCCGGGGCCCAAAGCCTTGAGCCCCAAATATAGGTTCTCGGTCAATGTCGTAAATAGACATGGGCTTTCAGAATCCCAGAATGAATTTAGCAGTGCTGAAATAAATTAACAATCCCGTAATATCCACGATGGTCGTGAGGGCGGGGCTTGCCACCACGGCCGGGTCGAATTTCAGCTTGGCCGCCGCCAGGGGGAGCAGCGCTCCGATCAGGGTCGATGTCAGGACCTGGAGTCCAAGGGCCGCTCCTACGGCAATCCCTATGGAGGAGACAGAAAACCCTTGTGGCCTGCTTGAGCCTCCTGCAAAGAGGACCACACGTCCGAAGGCGAGGAACGCCAGAAGGACAGCTATGGGAAGTCCCACCCTGAACTCCTTCCAGAGTACTCTAAGGATATCCTTAGGCAATATCTCCCTGACGGCAAGGGCACGGACAACCAGTGTCGCGGATTGACTTCCCGTGTTGCCGCCCGTGTCCGCCAGCATGGGCATAAAAGTCGCTAAAACGGCGAACTGGAGCAGAAGGCCCTCAAAGCTCTGTACGATATAGCCGGATACCATGCCCAGGGCCGCAAGGGCCACGAGCCAAATGAAGCGGTTCTTGATATGTCCCCAGGAGGAGGTCTTCAGATAGGCGCCTGTTTCATGGCTCCCTGCGATGGCCATGAACTTTTCCATATCCTCCGTATGCTCCTGGTCGATGATGTCGATGGCATCGTCATGGGTGATGATGCCCACGAGCACGTTGTCGCTGTTGACCACGGGCAAAGCGATCAGGTCGTATTTTGCAATCTTTTGGGCGGCATCCTCCTGGTCGTCGCCGGCAAAGGCAAAGATGAGGTCCCGGTGCATGAGTTCCTCAATCCGCCTCTCAGGTCGCGCAATAATCAGGTCTTTAAGGGAGATGAATCCTATCAGCCTCCTTTCTGAATCCACCACGTAAGAGTAATAGATAGTCTCCTTGTCAGGCGCCTCCCTCCTCAGTTTAGCCAGGGCCTCCTGGACCGTTTGATCAGGAGAAAGGGTCGCGTAGTCCGAGGTCATAACCGCGCCGGCCGTCCCTTCTTCATAGGAGAATAGACGGCGGATATCCTCCCTCTCGACCTGGGCAAGGGCAGGCATGAGGGTCTCCTGCTTGTCCTCGGGCAGCCGTTTGAGGAGGTCCACCCGCTCGTCCGCGGACATGTTAGTAACGATCTGGGCCAGGTCCTGGCGCTTCAGGGTCTCGGCCAGATCAACCTGGATGTCCTCGTCCAGTGCCCCAAAGATCTCGGCCCTGAGTCTGGGTTCAAGGAGGGTCAAGACATGCCAGATCTCCATGACGGAAAGGGCCCCAAGGTACTCCGCCACAGTGGCGGGATGCTGAGAGGCACAAAAGGCCTGGATGGCGTTGTCGTCATTTTTTTCAATGATCTCCCGCAGCTCAGGAGCAAGGAAGGGATTTTTCATGGCTCACCTCCCGGAGCCGCAAAGCGGTTGCGTCCCCGGGGTGAGCATTGGGCCTCAAAAGGTTAAAAACAGGGGGGTGTTCACCGGGACGGAGTCCGCGACTGCAGTATGCGGCTGAATCGTATTTTCTATTTTCAGTGTGTATGTTCGCGTCAATTGTCGGGCACAAGGCCCATCGTCACTGTTCATTGCCGTGTACCTTCAAAATACTCCTTGAAATAACCGGCGGTCTTTCAGCCTTCTGATATTGATAAAAATTTGTATCCACCATTGTTTTCTTTTATTCTTCAAAACTCTGCACAGAT
Source organism: uncultured Desulfobacteraceae bacterium (assembly GCA_964526655.1). Lineage (GTDB taxonomy): Bacteria > Desulfobacterota > DSM-4660 > Desulfatiglandales > HGW-15 > CAZGIZ01. The sequence continues at coordinate 24,740 of CAZGIZ010000060.1, forward strand.
AAGCCACTCATGTTTAAAAGTCAATCATTAAATTGGTATTTCTAACCTATTTCCCGTCCTCTTTCTTCTCAGCCCTTCCCTTGGCTTTTTCATGCTCCTCATCCCCGGCACCGATAAGCGGCAAGACCATGTCCAGTTGAAAGGTCACCAGGAATCTCACGCCGGACCTATCATCCTTGTATTCCCTGCGGCTTAGGGATTGAATGAGCTCGCTGTTCTCCTCTTCGCGGATCTTCTTCAGGTAAAGGCGTTTCCCCTTATATCCGGTGCCTTCTTCCACAAATAAAAAGGCGGCATAGGGATTTGACTGGAGATTATTGTGTGTCAGACGGTCGCGCATAATAAAGGCGATTGAACCGTCATCCATAAAATGGGGCCTGGAGTAGACCGCAGCGTTGACTTTTCCTTCCTTGTCAGCCGTAGCCATCACCCCGATTCCCTTTATATTTTCGAAGTACTCTTTTAAGGCCTCCATTGTTTCCTCCTTTTGATCATAAAATCGAAATTGTACTTATTATGCGTCCTATTTTTCGAATTTCAAGTATTCGTACCTGAATCGATAAGGTAAAAGCAGGGCAACGCCTTCATTTGAAATACCGCTCCCTTAAACTGGAAAAGAGTTCCTCACCGCCAGGCTTGAGCCCGTATTCCTTTCCCGCGTCGAGCATAATCTCCGCCATTGACTGCCCGTATCCTCGCGGACACGCGACCAGGACGGAGGATCTCTCCTCTTCTTTCGAGAGCACAACAACCTGACTCCTGATGTGAGCAACCGGTCCCATGATGAGAAAAGGGGGTTTCCGCTCAGGGGAAAGGAGATCCAGGGAGGTCAATTTTTCCATGATGGAAAAGGTCTCTCTGCCCATAAGCACGAGCAGGGCATAGGCCTCCGTTACATTGGTGAAGGGATACTCATCCGCGAAATCCGGCATCTCTTCTGAAAAATGCCAGATGGTCGCCCAGTTCCATTTTATGAGATTTAAAAGAAAGTCCCCCGTGAGCAGGCACTGC
>CAZGIZ010000061.1:0-25727 GCA_964526655.1 uncultured Desulfobacteraceae bacterium
GGGGGCAGTTATTTTCTATGGCAAAGACCGGATAACAGATTAAAGGAACAATCACTCAAGTTCTTGACTTTTAAACCTGATTATTTATCATATAGTGTTTATGTAAAGTGGATATAAGGGTCTGCGATCTTTTCATCGTTTGGCTTATTTCTATTTGCTTAATATAATCAAATAATTAACTTCACAGCGGGCAGATCGTTGAATCGAGTCTCTTAATCTCCGACAAAGGGATAAATCATCTTCCCGGGGCAAAAGGATCTAAATCGGAATTAATCTACAACCACCATGGGGCAGTCAGGCATCTCATCCGCGTCCAGTGTCAACCTCGTCTTCACTATATTTCATGTTTTATAAGCGGACTTAAGGACTTAAAAAATTTGGGATTATCTCATTTTATTAATCAATGGAGCGCCATATAAATGAATCGCAAGGCAAAAATAGACAGAAAGACCAGGGAGACGGATATCAGATTGAACTTGAATCTGGACGGAAAAGGGATATCTGAAATCAAAACCGGGATACCCTTCCTTGATCACATGTTGACCCTAATGGCAGCCCACGGCTTCATGGATATCCGGATTTCCGCAAAGGGTGACACTGAGGTCGATTATCACCACACGGTTGAAGACCTTGGAATCTGCCTAGGCATGGCCATTAACAAGGCCCTTGGCGAAAAAAAGGGGATCCGCAGGTATGGTCATTCAACAGTTCCTATGGATGAAGCCCTTGCAAGGGTGGTAATCGATATATCCAACCGGCCCTTTCTTGCCTACCGTGTCCCTTTAGATAAGACAAAGACTGGGAAATTCGATATAGGCCTGGTAAAGGAATTCTTCCGGGCCCTTGTGAACTATGCTGGCATAACCATGCATGTGGACCTGATCTCCGGAAATGACCCTCACCATGTTGCTGAGTCCATATTCAAGGCCTTCGGCAGGGCCCTGGACATGGCAATATGCGTCGAAAAGAGGCTGGGGGGCGAAATACCATCCACCAAGGGGATATTATAGGGCCGACGATATAAAATGTCATATAATATATTAAAATTAAAGCATTTTTTTGCATGTGTATGTTTAATAATCCTGATTGTCCTCTTTGCCGGTTGTGTGTCTATCAAGGGACGGGATTCCGGGATTCAACCTATTCCTTTGGAAGCAGGAAAAATAGTCGTCTTGGGGTTCAGACCTGCTATAGCCCTGGGGGGAAAGCCCGATGTGATTCGGAGCCCTATCTCAGGAACCGTGCTTATGGCTGAGCCCGTGCCGACTGACGTGGCGGATAAAATGACCGCCCTTTTATTTGATCAACTCCTTGAATATAAGAGGTATGAGCTGATCGGCCCTGGCCGGGCGAGAGGTGTATTTAGTAGGCTCGTTTCCGAGGATCAGGGCATAAGCGACATATCGATCTTTAAGAAAATTGGTCAGGCCTTCTCGGCGGATGCGGTCATGACTGGTCAAATATACAGATGGCAAGAGAGGGAAGGAAAGGATTATTCGGTTAATCGCCCGGCATCCGTGGCGTTCGACCTGTATCTGATAAAGCCTGAGAACGGGGCAATCCTGTGGAAGGGCAAATTCGACAAGACACAGTTATCCCTCAGTGAAAACCTTTTTGATCTGCGGACCTTTATTAAAGGAAAAGGCAAGTGGATGACCGTGGAGGGCCTTGCTGAATTGGGCCTGGACGAGTTGCTGCAAAAATCTCTCCCGGTTCAAAAAGAAAAAGGGGACTAAAGATTGATCGTAATACCCGCAATAGATATAAAGAATGGCCGCTGTGTCCGTCTCGAACAGGGCAAGATGTCCAGAGAGACTGTATACTCGGAAGTCCCTGAAGAAATTGCGATTAAATGGTATGAGGCGGGGGCTGAACGGCTTCATATTGTGGACCTGGATGGGGCAGTTGGGGGGAGACCTGTAAATCGGGATGTTATCGCCGGGGTCGTCAATGCTGTCCCGATTCCAATTCAACTTGGAGGAGGGATTAGGGATATCCGGACTTTTGAGTCCTACCTTGACCTGGGCGTTAGGCAGATAATATTGGGTACAGCGGCCCATAAAGATCCGAAATTGGTCGCCGAGGCGTGCCGACAATTTCCCGGTAAGGTCATAATCGGTATTGATTCCAGAAATGGACGAGTGGCAGTTGAAGGCTGGATAGAAGATACCGAGATTTCACCCTCTGATTTGGCAAGGAAATATGAATCTATGGGAATTTCTGCTATTGTCTATACCGACATCCAAAGGGATGGCATGAGGACGGGCCCGAATATTGAGGCCACGAAAACAATTGCAGAATCAGTGGATGTCCCGGTGATAGCGTCAGGAGGAATTTCTGGAATTGATGATGTGGCAAATATATTATCATTATCAAAATATGGTGTGGAGGGCATGATTGTCGGTAAGGCCCTCTATGAAGGTTCGCTTAATCTGGCTGATGCCATAAAAATGGCGAAAAAATGATTTAATACTTGACTTCTAAAAAATAATTAATATTTTAGAATGTTTACCTCTGGCAAATTTTTTCTTTTTTAGCTATGTCACTTTCAGAAAAAATAACCGATGACCTTAAAGAGGCCATGAAGGCCAAAGAGAAACTCCGCACCTCCTGCCTGAGGATGCTAAAATCCAATCTCAAAAACAGGCAGGTAGAGAAGGGTGAGACATTGAGTGATGCAGAGATTCAATCCATCATCTCTTCCATGATTAAAAAAGGTCGGGAGGCTGCCAAAGAATTTAAAGAGGGAGGCCGGGCGGATCTTGCCGCCAAAGAAGAAGAAGAGATAACGTTTCTATATAGTTACCTGCCTGAACAACTTCAACCGGATGAAATAGAGAGGATTATCAAAGAGACAATTTCCGAATTGTCTGCCCAGGGTCCCAAGGATCTGGGAAAGGTGATGAAAACCGCTATGGCAAGAATCGCGGGGAGGGCCCAGGGCAAAGAGGTTAATGAGATAGCAAGGAAACTTTTGAGTTAGCCTGCATGATCAAACATACTTATCATGTTCTTGAGTTCCAGAGATTACTACATATCTTATCAGGCTACGCTTCCTGCCCATTGGGCCGATCAGATTGTTTATCGCGCAAGCCTTCAAGAGATTTAACTGAAATTGATAATGAGCATAGGCTGGTTTCGGAGATGAAGCTCCTCCTGAAGCTGAAGGGGTTTTCTCCCCTTGAGGGATTGATTGATATAAAACACTTTATAAAGCAGTCCAAGGCTGAGGGATCCAGCCTGGAACCTGAAAAATTGCTCTCTATATTGCAGATCGCCCAGGCAGCAAGCAGGGCCAAAAAGTCAATATTATCCCAAAGGGATATCTGTCCCGGCCTGTGCGACCTCATTAAAGAGATAGTCCTCTGCAATGAGTTGATAGAATCTATCAATAAATCCATATATCCGGATGGAACTATTAAGGATTCGGCTAGCCAGAAATTAAAGAAGATAAGGCGCTGGAAAACGGAAATCAGGAGGACCCTTCAGAAGAGACTGGAAGACATCAAAGCAACCATCGGTCTTGATTCACGGGATGATGACCCCCTTATATCAATTCGAGACGGGCGTTATGTCATCCCTGTGCGGACCGAGATGAAAAACAGGATTCAGGGGATAATCCATGACTATTCCCGGACCCGGGCAACATGCTTTCTGGAGCCCCTGGAGGCGGTTCATGATAATAACCGTCTGGCCGAATTGAGGCACCTCGAGAGGGAGGAAGAGTTAAAGGTCCTTACCCTTTTGACTGAGATCGTGAGGGCCGCGGCGGATGACTTACTTGACGCCCAGTCCCTTTTGGGCAGACTTGATGGTTTATATGCGAGGGCACGGCTCAGTAATGCATTAAAGGGAGTCAGGCCTGTTATGGACATGGAGGGCAAGGTCGAGCTCAAGGGTGCGATAAATCCTCTTCTAATGTTTGCGGCCCCTGATGGGGAGCCCCCGGTTCCGGTGGATATCTTTTTGGACAGCGACGTGAATGTCATGATCATTTCCGGACCCAACAGGGGCGGGAAGACAGTAACCCTTAAGACGATCGGGTTATTGAGCCTCATGGCCCAGGCAGGGCTTCACATACCTGCAGAAGAGGGGAGTCGATTACCGGTTTTTAAAAACATCCTGGCTGAGATAGGAGATGAGCAGGATATCCAAGCGGGTCTCAGTACCTTTTCGGCGCATATCAGCAACCTGAAATATATGGTTGATCACGCGGATCATGAGAGTCTTATCCTTATTGATGAACCAGGGATGGGAACCGATCCCGACGAGGGTGCGGCCCTGGGCATGGCATTGCTCGACGATCTGGCTCAAAAAGGCGCGCTGGTGGTTGTATCGACACACTATAATCGTTTAAAGTCCTATGGATTACTCGAGAAAAGGGTAAAAAATGCCTGCATGGAATTTGATGAATCATCCAACCGCCCGACCTTTTCTCTAAGATACGGCACACCCGGAACAAGCTATGCCTTTGAGTTGGCAAAGGAACAGGGCATAGGACCGGATATACTAAGCCGGGCAAGGACTTATCTCGATCAGGATGAGGTCCGCCTTAACAGGCTCATTGATAAATTAAATCATTTGAAATGTGAGACAGAGGTTGCGAGATCGGAGGCGGAACACATAAGAAATAAGTATCGTTCGGCGAGAGAAAAACTTTTAAGGACCATAAAAAAGCTGGAATCCGACAGGAAGGAGATGCTGGAAAGCAAAAGGAATGAAGCGGAACTGCTGATCAAGGAGGCCAGGGAGGAACTAAAAAAACTCATTAGTACTTTTAAGGAAAAAAAGGGGGCGTCGCAGGCCTTTGTCCAGCAAAAATACCATGAGATGACCGGGAGACTCAATAAGGAGCTATATTTATCAGAAGAAAAAGGTCGCCCGGCCGATATCGAATTATTCAAACCGGGTCAGATAGTCCGCCACAGGGGTCTCAACCTGGAAGGAAGGATTCTTTCCCTGGATCCAGCCGGTTCCAAGGCCCAGATAATAACCGGCAACCTCAAGTTCTCTGCAGATATAAATGATCTGATGGGCGTTTCCGATAAGACGGGGCAGGGCCTTGATGAATCCTCCGGGGACATTTCATACCGCTATTCGGGTAATCTGACAAGGGAGATAAATTTGATAGGGTACCGGGTCGAGGATGCAATCCCTTTAATTGATAAGATCATTGACAGGTCCATGGTTGAAGGGGATCTTTCCCTGAGGATTGTTCACGGACACGGGACGGGCAGACTAAAGTCGGCGATCAGGAATCACCTGAAAGACCTCTCATGTGTCAAAAGGATCGCCGGCGAGGACCCCAGGTATGGTGGTGAAGCCATCACGATAGTGGAACTGAATTGAGGTTTCTCAAAGATTAATCATCTTGATAACTGAAATGGACGCATATCAATCCGCAAAAGAAGAGATAAAGAGGTCAGCGAATATAGCGGAACTCATCGGTCAATATGTCCAGCTTAAAAAGGCGGGACAGAATTATTTGGGATTATGCCCATTTCATTCGGAAAAAGCCCCTTCCTTTACGGTCAGTCCATCAAAGCAGATGTTTCATTGTTTTGGCTGTAAAAAAGGGGGGGATATTTTTGGGTTCTGGATGGAATACCATAAGGTCCCTTTTTCACAGGCCATGATGGATCTGGCCGAGAAATATCATGTAACGCTCCCCCAGAGGAAATTGACCCCGTCCCAGAGAAAAAAGATGGAGTTAAGGGAGTCACTGTCCGATATAAACTCTATGGCCGCCGACTATTATCACCATATCCTTGCCGCAACCGAAGAAGGCCGGCAGGCCAGGGAGTACCTTGATAAAAGGTCTCTGGGCAGGGAGGTTGTTGAGGAATTTTTGCTCGGGTACGCGCCGTCCGGGTGGGATAATCTCACCAGGTTTCTGAGGGGCAAGAAAATTGATATGGAAAAGGCGGTCCAGGCAGGTCTGATTATCACCAAGAAGGGCTCTGGATATTACGACAGATTCAGGGATCGCATCATATTCCCGATCCACAATATAAGAGGAGAAGTCGCCGGGTTTGGAGGCAGGGTCCTGGACGAATCATTGCCTAAATATCTAAACAGTCCGGAGACCCCTATTTTTCATAAGGGAGAATTGCTCTACGGCCTTCATTCGGCCTATCAGGCCATAAGAGAGAGTGGCAGGGTCCTGATAGTGGAAGGATATACAGATGTCCTGGCACTGAGAATGCACGGTTTTAAAGAGGCTGTTGCGACATTAGGGACCGCACTGACCAAGGAACACATAAGGAGGCTGAAAGGGTATGCAAGAGAGGCGGTCGTAGTGTTTGATGCGGACACCGCGGGGAAAGGGGCCGCAATCAAGAGCCTTCCTCTATTTCAAAATGAGGGGCTGTCATCAAAGGTGATGGTACTGCCCGAAGGAGATGATCCTGACAGCTTCATCAACAGGAAAGGATTAGATGGTTTTTTAAATTGTTTGGCTGAATCCGTGCCCATTTTTGAATTTTATCTTGATCTAAAATTATCCGGGGCGGGTGAAGGCATAGAAGGCCAGATCAATATCCTGGAGGAGATGATTCCGGTCTTATCAGATCTCCACAGTGAGTCACATCGTTTACTATATGTCCGGAGACTCTCGGAAAGGGGCGGCATCGCCGAATCGGTTATTTTGAGTGAACTTCGAAACCACAGGATTTCAGATCCCGGACAGGATCAGGAAAGGAATCTCAGGAAGAAATTATCCGGCACCAGGGCGAAAGGTCTTGACGATCTCCATATGTTGAACCTTTTTGTACACTTCCCTCATACCATAGGCAGGTTGATGGACGGCGATTGCAGGCTGCTCCTCTCCGACCCGACAGTAATGGAGTTATTTGAATTCATACATGAGATATATAAAAAGGGGGAGAAGACTACCCCTGACGCGATATTAGAAAGGCTTGAAGGGGAAGCGGCGCGTGAAAGGCTCAGGGAGGCCATGCTATCGCCACCCATATATCCGGATGAAGCCGTGGAGCAGGCCTTGAAGGAGCTTGAAAATAAAGTCAACAAGATAAAACTCTCTGAATCCCTGATAAAGACACAGGGCAATCTGGAAGAGAAAAACAGGATATTAATGTTAAAAAGAGATATGCAGGGTTAGGCGTTATATCAAAAACTTTCAGGAGGATATAATGAACAATAAATCTGATATGGTGAACCTGAAGCGATTGATAGATATCGGCAAGGATAAAGGCTACATCACCTATGAGGAGTTAAACGATGATCTACCAGAGGAGATCACATCATCAGAGCATATTGATGATGTAATGATGATGTTTGAAGAACTCGATATCATGGTCATTGATGAGGCGGCCAGAAAAGAGATCGAACGATCCAAAAAGAACAAAAAGAAGCAGGAGAAAGAACTGGAGAAGGAGGCCCATCGTGCAGATATAATGGACAGCTCAACAAGGGTCTCTGATCCGGTAAAAATGTATCTGAAAGAGATGGGCTGTATCTCCCTGCTCACAAGGGAGGGAGAGGTAGAGATAGCCAAGAGGATTGAGGAAGGGGAAAAGGATACGCTCAGATCACTGTTGAAATGCTGTGTCGGCATCGAATATATCATTGAGTTGGGAGAAAAACTGAAAAGCGGCGAGATCAAGCTGAAGAATATCATCAATGACCCCGATTATGAAGACGGTCATACACAACTTATCGAGAAGAAAGAGAACCTCATTAAAGTCATAAACGAGATCGGTGAAGCCTACAAGGAGTATCGCGATCTAAAGCGGGAGATCTCCAAGAAGAGCTGTTCGGCCGCCAAAAAGAAGAAACTTCGCGCCAAGATTGATAAAAATCACAAAAAAATGGTTGAGTTGATAAGCTCCTTCAAACTGGAGAAGGGACAGCTTGATAATATGGTTGAAAGGCTAAGGGAAGTTGTTTTCGAGATCGAAGGCTCGGAAAAGAAGTTGACAGATTGTATGCTCAAGGCGGGGGGCAAACCCATATCATACATAAAAAAGTGTATCACACGAATACCCAAGACAGCCAAAGATGAGCAGGTGGTAACTCCACTTAAATTAAAAAAGTGTGAATTAATGGAATTGAAATCGGAAATAAATATTAATCAGAAGTGTATTAAAGAAATAAAAGAGCGCACTGGAATGACCCAGAGGGAGTTAAAGGAGACCCTGGAAAAGGTGGTTGAGAATCTTAATAAGTCGAAGGCAGCCAAAAAAGAGCTCATTCAGGCAAATTTACGGTTGGTAGTAAGTATAGCGAAAAAATATACAAACAGGGGCCTGCAATTTCTGGATCTCATTCAGGAAGGTAATATCGGCCTCATGAAGGCGGTGGAAAAATTCGAATACCAGCGGGGGTATAAATTCAGCACCTACGCAACCTGGTGGATAAGGCAGGCCATAACAAGGGCTATTGCGGACCAGGCAAGGACTATCCGGATTCCGGTACACATGATTGAAACCATAAACAAACTTATCCGCACATCGAGATACCTTGTGCAGGAACACGGCCGCGAGCCCACTCCGGAAGAGATAGCCGAAAAGATGGAATTCCCCTTGGAAAAGGTAAGAAAGGTCTTGAAGATAGCAAAAGAGCCCATCTCCCTCGAGACCCCCATCGGAGAGGAGGAAGACAGTCATCTCGGTGATTTCATCGAGGACAAAAAGGTCATCTCACCCGGTGAGGCCGTCGTGAATCATAATCTAGGGGAGCAGACAAGAAAGGTGCTTACATCACTCACCCCGAGAGAGGAAAAGGTTCTTAGGATGAGGTTCGGCATAGGTGAGAAATCCGATCACACATTGGAGGAGGTCGGTCGCGATTTTAATGTTACAAGGGAAAGGATAAGGCAGATCGAGGCCAAGGCCCTCAGGAAATTGAGGCATCCCAGCAGGAGCAGGAAGCTAAAAAGCTTCATAGAGAGGTAGATGCCCCTGGAGAGATATTTTTTCTTGACAAATATCCATTCCCTCTGCATTTTATATTCCGAAGCCCCTGTAGATTTACGGGCCCATAGCTCAGCTGGAAGAGCCACCGGCTCATAACCGGTAGGTCCCTGGTTCGAACCCAGGTGGGCCCATAATGACTTTTATTCAATGATGCTCAACCTGTTATTCATGATATATTATAAATTCCTCATATCAGACTCCCGAATTCGTAAAAGGGCGCATCTTTCAAAAATGATGCGCCCTTTACTTTTTGTAAAAATCCATGGCCAGAGGACGTTGCCTTGCTTTATCCTGGTGGGAATTTTTTAACAGAGGTAGATACTGTGTTTCCTTTTCATGGGATATCTTTTTGAGATTCCATAAGGCATTGTCCACTTTGGGACTGAGAGGTACGAATGGATAATAATGCCTAAGCTCAAAGAAATAATAATGCTCCTTGACGAAATGGCGCCCTTTTCCCTGGCGGAAGGGTGGGATAATTCCGGTCTTCAAGTCGGAGACTATTCGCAGAGAATAAAAAAGATCCTTTTGTCCCTTGATCCTACCATCAGATCGTTGGAGTATGCCTCAGAAAGAAACGCGCAGCTCCTTCTCACACACCACCCACTGATCTTTCAGCCCCTCTCGTCGATCGATGTCAATATCTATCCTGGTGACGTGGTTAGTGAGGCGTTAAAAAAAAATATTTCCATAGTATCTATTCACACCAATTTAGACGCCTCGAAGGGCGGCGTTAGTGATATTCTGGCTGACCTTTTTGGGCTTCGGGATATAGAAGCGCTTCAAAAAAGAGATGATTCTGACAATGATTGGACAGGAATGGGGAGAATCGGATATATCCCCGTTCCCATAAGATTCGCTGACATGATCCAGACCGTAAAAAAGTCCCTGGGCCTAAAAATATTAAGGGTCATGGGCCCCGGAGAAAGAGAGATTAGACGAGTCGCGGTGGTGGGTGGAGCAGGCGGCGGGATGGTGTCTTTGGCCTCAAAAAGGGGGGCGGACCTTCTTATCACGGGGGATATTAGCCACCATGATGCGTTATTGGCCCAAACCATGGACCTTGCCTTGATAGATGGCGGGCATTTCCAGACCGAGAAGGTGGCCATGGATCTTTTGACGGGTCATCTCATGAAAAAATTAGATGAACATGGCTGGGAAGTTATCATAGAGGTCCATAGGGATGAGAAGGGACCCATGAGATATGATTAGAAAAGGAGAGTAAGGAGATTGAAAGATAAAATCAGCAGTCTGATAAGACTTCAGGGATGTGATACCAGGATAAAAGACCTCCATGCCAGAAAAAGAGAAGCACCTTTAAGAATCAATGGTCTGGAAAAGGAATTAAATGACAGGACCATGAAATTCAAGGAAAAGCACGATAACATCGAGCAATATAAGAAAGACAGGCGCAAGCTGGAACAGGAGGTCCAGGATCTTGAGAACAAGGCGGGTAAAAGTCAGATAAAACTGAACAGCATAAGGTCGAATAAAGAGTATACGGCGGCACTCAAGGAGATCGATGATCTGAATCGGGAAAAGAGTCTGAAGGAAGATAAGATACTCCAGCTTATGGAAGAGATTGAGGAGCTTGAAAAGGACTGGTCAGAAAGTCGAGAAGAAGAGGAAAGGCTGAGAAAGAGATTCGAGTCGGAAAAAAGAGAGATAGAAAAAGAGATGGAAGGGTTGAATAAGGAATTAAATCTCCTTGAGAAACAGCGGGCCGAATATTGCAAGGAAGTCGATAATGACCTCTTGAAAAATTACATGTTTCTTAAAGAGCGAAAAGGGGGGCTTGCCATCGGACCGGTGATCGGGGGTGTCTGCCAGGCATGTTTCATGGGTATACCGCCCCAAAAATATAATGAATTAATAAAGTGTAATTCCCTGATGACCTGCCCTAACTGTAACCGGTTGATCTACTGGGGAGAGGATGAATTATTCATTAAGGTGATAGGCAAGTCCTGCGAACAGGGCATCGGTTCTAATGAGTGATAATTTTAGTTGTACATAAAAACAGACTTTTTTGACGCAATTCTTGATATATTTTCCAGTCTGTCCTGATGACATATCTCCAAAAAGGGGATATAATACATTTCCGTGTTAGAGCAGGACGGATGACCGCTGCTCTGCCTGAGGCAGAGGGGAGGAAAGTCCGGGCTCCGCAGGACAGGATGCTGGATAACGTCCAGTCCCGGTGACGGGAAGGAAAGTGCAACAGAAAGGAAACCGCCCCCGGTATATTCCGGGAGTAAGGGTGAAAGGGTGAGGTAAGAGCTCACCAGACCCGCCGGTGACGGAGGGTGCTTTGCAAACCCCATCTGGAGCAAGACCAAATAAGGGAAGTTTGAGGGCTGTCCGTCCAAATTCCCGGGTAGGTCGCTTGATCTTGACGGCAACGTCAAGACTAGATGAATGGTCATCGTCCAGGAGTATGTATTGCATATCTCCTGGAAACAAAACCCGGCTTATGGACTGCTCTAACACGTCTTTCCAACATACCCTGGCCCAGACCGAAACGAACGGGCGATCGATTAAGGATCTTTGTCCCTATTAATTACGATCCAATTGCTATTTGCCAGGAAGTCGCGCCAGGGCGGGCCTTATGCCTCGCATTAGCAAGATGCCATTATAAACCCTTAATTTCAAATAGTTATAGAAATTACGAGACCTTGAAATGGCGAATGCCACAAACAATTAATCCTGCCGAGGTCTTAGATTACCCCCATTGCAACGGCAACTAATTGCTGCGCGAGCCTTCCAAGGATCTGGAAGCTTAGAAGTGCGAAAATTGGAGAGACATCCAATCCCCCAAGGGTGGGTATTATTCTGCGGAAAGGCGCTAAAAAGGGTTCGCTGATTCCATAAATTGCCTGGACCACGGGATTATAGGGGTCAGGACTGACCCAGGAGAGGAGGGCGCCCACGATGATTACCAGTGAAAAAAAACCTGGAAAGAGTCCTATCATTAGAATAAGCCCTTCTCCAAGGGCTCTAATAATAGAAAAAGAGGGATGGACGGCCCCTGTGAGCATGGCGAAATTTATCAAAGAGATCAATAGGGCGTAGAGGACCCAGAGAAAAAAGAATGTAAAGACATAAAAATGGCGGCTGGCAAGCCCAAATCTTTTAGATATACTATTCAATGGGGCGAAGGCCCTCTGTACCATATTCAAAAACGATGACTCAAAGCTGTATTTTGTCAAAACAGAGACAAACCATATCACCATATAGAAGCGAAAAAGGAGCTGAAACAGGCTTATAAAGCTATATCCAATGCCCGAGATAAATGACATGGGCTTGATGGAGACATACACCAACCCCCTGATCACCACAAGGCAAAGGACGCTCAGGAGAATCCCTTTTGTTTCATTGCGGAGGATATATCGCACGGGAACAAGAAGTGGATCGGTTATCCGATAGAGCAAGTTGAATATATTATTAAAATAAGCCTCATTCGGTTTGATAAATAGTCTTATGAGTAAAAGGATAATTATTATATCTATGACAGCCTTAATAAAATACATTCTGAACTTCTTTCAAATTAATGGATTTGATTAACGGCAAAGCTACAACAACCTAAAAAAGAATTCAACCTAATAATGAACGGCCCTGCAGCCCCGCCCCCCAAGCGGGGTCTACCCTCCGCTCGGACGGGCTACAGGGAATGCTTAAGTTCAAATTGGAAAATCCAGCGCCGAACAGGTAATTTATCTCGGGTAAATTTACGGAATGTCAAAGAAGAGGCCAGATCATTGGGAAAGAAAGGCGACCGACATCAGGATAAGGCTCCTGCCACGGTCTTCAATGGAAGGGATTATGGGTAGGGAAGGTGATGTCTACAGGGTCAAGGTGACTTCACCGCCTGTTGATGGGAAGGCAAACAACGCACTAATCTTATTTCTTTCAAAGAAGCTGGGGGTAGCAAAGGGGGATATCGAGATAATATCTGGAAAGGGGTCAAGGATGAAGATCGTTAGAATATATGGCCTTTCAAGTGAAGATATTGCCAAGAGGTTTGGTAAGGATTAGGCTATACCTGAAATTGCATATCATGTAGTTCACGAAACCGCCCCCTGAGCCCCATTAAATCCTTGTGGCTCCCCGACTCCACGATCCTTCCCCCTTCAAGGACAAAGATTCTATCCGCGGTCCTGACACTACTTAAACGATGAGCCACGACAAAAATGGTCCTCTCACCCCTTAAGTTTTCAATGGTCGCCTGGATTAGTCTTTCGCTTTCAGCGTCAAGTGCGGATGCGACCTCATCAAAAAGCAGAATAGAAGGATCAGACAGGATAGCCCTCGCTATGGCAATCCTCTGCTTCTGCCCCCCCGATAACAGCGTCCCCCTATCTCCAACCACGGTATCGTAATTCAGGGGTTGTGCCATAATAAAGTCATGGGCATGGGCGGCCTTTGCCACTTCAAACAGCTTTTTTGTATCAATGGTCTGAGATCCGCAGCTTATATTGTTGGCGATCGTGTCATGAAAAAGGAGGACTTCCTGGCTTACAATGCCTATCTGCCCCCTGAGGGATTCAATAGTAACATCACGGATATCTGCCCCGTCGATCATGATGTTTCCACTGGTGACATCAAAAAAACGCGGAATAAGATCCAAGAGTGTACTTTTACCGGCCCCTGTAGAACCCACGAAGGCCACCAATTCCCCTGCCTTTACCTTGAAGGATATATCCTCAAGTATACGCACCCCCCTCTCGTAGGAGAAATTCACGTTCTTGAATTCAATGGATTCCCTGTGCCTGGGCAGTACCAGTGCACCGGCTTTCTCCTGAATGCCAGGCGCTGTCTTCATAATTCCGAAGACCCTTTCAGTGGCCCCCTGGAGGGTACGCAGTTCATTATTTATTCTTGCAAGGTTTTTAACCGGTGAATATACCCGCGAGAAGGCATAGAACATAGCTATGAGCTCTCCCAAGGTATGGTGAAAATAGATTTTGCCCACCATGAGCACGACAGGAAGAATCATGAAGACAGTAGAGTCCATCAGTGGGCCTAACCCTAACTGCCACCGGTTCCATCGCATCACCTTTTTATAAAGCTGATCGGCCAAGTCCTTGAATTTTTTGGACTGGGCCCTGTTGATACAGAATCCCTGTACCACCTTTAAGCAGAGCAGAGTCTCCTGATAAACAGATGTCACCTGGGCGGTCGTATCCTGGACGCTTGTTGAATGTTTTTTGACCTTTTTCCCGAACAGCCTTATGAGCCCGACAATAACCGGTACGGCCAGGAGGACAATGAGCGTGAGTCTATAGTTCATCAAGATCAAGAATACAAGGAAGACAAGGGCGGTCAGGGGGTGCTGGATCAGACCTATGGTGATATTGGCAATACGTTCCTGCATCACAGTCAAGTCAACGGTGGCCCGGGATATGAGTGTGCCGGCCTTGTATTTATGATAGAAACCCAGATGCAGGGACACGAATTTATCAAACAACTCGGTCCTCAAGGACTTGATGGCCCTGTTGGAAAATGCAGATGCTGAGAGCTGGCTGAGATAGATAGTAATTGATTTAAAAAGTACGGACAAAAAGGCAACAAATGTAAGGAGCAGGAGGAGTAGGTTTGGTGAGATATCTTTCACGAGCGTGTATTCCGTGCGGTACCAGGAAAAAAGAGACCCGGACTTGAATGCGATCCATGGTATTTTCCATGTCACCGGATCGGTTCCGCCCCTCATTCCCTCATCAACAAAGGGCTGCAGAAGATAGGCGGGGACCACAGCGAAAAGCGATGATACTGCGGTAAGCACAATTGCGCAGGCTACCAGGCCTCGGTGCCTCCTCACATAAAAGGCGATATCTTTTCCAAGGATGCGATCAAGCATTCGTCTATTTCCAATACCCTAACTTATGATGAGTTTCATTTGCCCGATCTCCAACTCAAGACCCAGGCTCTGGCAAAGGCTTTGGATCTCCCTTTTTTTCTCCGGACCATTTTTCTTGAAGGAGACGACAATTTTTTTGATATCATGTTTTTGAATAATCTTCTCCAGTTCTTCTTGGCCCCCGAAAACGGGGTATCCCTCGATCCTCCTGCCGTGCATTCTTGGGTTGTCATCAATGAATCCAACGAGGACCATTTCGAGGTCACGATTTGTCTCGATCTCCCTCATGGCCATCTGTCCACCCACGCCGACGCCATATACCAGTGTGTGTTTTCCTTTTTGATTCCCTTTCCTGATTTCCTCGTCAAAGAGTCGAAATGACAATCTGGAAAGGGAGACCAGTATGAGCATAAGAATCCAATAAATGACGAACACGGCCCTTGAAAAACTTGAAAACCGGTAAATAAAGACAATAATCAGCATCGGCATCACGGTTCCCGCTGTAATAGCCTTCACATAGCCGGTAATATCTCTTAGTCCTGTCTTTTCCCAGACGCCCCGGTAAGTTCCCATGATAAAAAACCACATGATCTGACATGCGATCATAATCGGCAGGGATTTAAGAAAATAATCGAAATTACCGCCCAGACTGCCTTCAAACCTGAGCAGATAGGCGGAGTAATAGGCTATCGTGATTAATATTAGATCAAGAAAGACCTCAAACAGTCTTCTCCTGTATGTGATTTCAATTAGAATCGGTGTTACGCCTTTCCTCCCGTTTCCGGAAAGAATTGAAACCTCCGGATAGATTTTGACCTTTGCCAGATAGATCCAGAAGAAGATAACAAATAATAGATATATTGTAATAATCAGGAGACTGATTCCTGTGTTTAAATTCCTGACTATAAGCGCTATCACACCTGATATTATTGAGAAGGCGTACAGGACCAGAACCGCCTTTCTTTCTGAAAAGCCTATGGCGACCATACGATGTGAAGAATGATCTTTGCCACCCTGGGATATGGGACGACTGAAAAGCCTGCGCATGACGCTTACAAAGCCGGTATCCAGGATAGGGATAAACAAGATGAGTATCGGGATGGCGATGACGGAAATCAAATGGCCCACATTAAGGCCTGATGGGTTACCGGCATTGTGAATGCTTGTCATCCCGGCCAATAGAAAGCCGATAAAAAGACTGCCGGCATCACCCATAAAAATGGAGGCGGGGTTAAAATTAAAAATAAGGAAACCCAGGATCGCTCCCAGATATATACTTGAGACTAATAGAAAAGGACCACTTGATGGACCTATATCCGGATTGAAATAATGCATCAAAAAAAGGAAGAAACCAGCAATAAAGGCGATTCCTGCAGATAGCCCGTCCATATTATCCAGGAGATTGAAGGCGTTTGTGATGCCGATTAACCAGATAATTGAAAGAAACAGATTTATGGTCTTTGAAGTGGTCCAGTCCAGCCTGAATCCAAAAATAATAAGGATTGAAGCGATCACAATCTGACCTGCCAGTTTGTGTTGTGGCATCATGTTAAATATATCATCGGTTAGACCCAGAAAAAATACGGCAGAGGCACACAGAACCATTGGGAGATAGGGCAGACCAAAAGCGGTCCATCCTGTCATATATACGGCCACAGCCCAGATAATGACAAAAGAAGAGAAAATACCGACTCCACCCATGAGAGCGGTCTCTTTCTTGTGCCAACGGTCTTCCTTTGGCAGGGCGACCCGACCACTTTTTATTGCCATACGCCTAATAAGGGGGGTCAATAGGAGAGAGAGCAGGAAGCTCGATAAAAAAAAGGTCAGATACTGATATATGGATAAAATCTTCATCTATAATGGATAAGTTTAAATATTTTAAAAAGTCGGTTAATAATAGAATGGCCCCATCTTTTAGTCCATTAAGATTATTTATATACTTAACTGCATATCCATTCGGGTCCTTACGGTTAATGAGTACGTTGAATAATGAACAGGGGCTATTTTTAAGCACGGGTCATGACGTCTTTTCGCAGTGACTGGCGGTAGGCCTTCGTCATTTCAGGATGTTAGGGAATGGGGGACCCCCTGTCTCACGATCCGAAAGGATCGGGAGAACAGCGGAGGGGGGAGGCTTCACCCGTCCCTAACATCTTGAAATGACCAGGCCGGGAGACTCGGAATCGAAGAAAAGATGTCATGACCCGTCGGGTATCTATAAGACTTTTGCATTTTAATTTGGATCGTACTCATTAACCGGAAGAGCCTCCATTCGACCATAAACAAGATTAAGATACAACGATTCGTGATTTTTTATCATTCTTATTATAGAATAATGGTCAAGAACAAATTTTTTAGCGTTATCGACCATCTTTTTTGTACTTTCCTTATTATGTGATAAATAAAGTAATGCCTTTGCCAATGTCTCACTATCACCTGATGGTATGAGAATGCCGTTTCTGGCAAGAGTAAAGCCTTCTTCTGTCTTTGCTTCAGCATACCCTAAAAGGTCAGGGACACCCCCGACACTCGTTGCCACTACCGGTTTTCCCGAGGCCATGGCCTCGATCAGAGTATAGGGAATACCTTCGTTTAAAGATGTGAGGACAAAAATGTCCAGTGCATGATAAACGGAGGGTATATCCTTTTGCCAATCCACGAAGGTAACAAAATCCTGTACAGCTAAGTCTCTTGAATACTTCACCAACTCGTCCTTAAGTTCTCCTTCACCGATCACAATAAATCTGAAATGGTCGATTTCCCCTTGATCTTTCAGAAATTTCACGGTATCCAGTAACATACGGTGATTTTTTACACCCGTCAACCGGCCTATCACTCCCACGAAAAGGAAGTTATCATCTTCCCGTGGGAGGTATCTATCCCTGAACACCTTACCATTATTAAAGGATTCTGAGAAAATTTTGAGATCAAATCCTAAGGGAATTGCCATCACCCTATTATCGCCGGTTATCTTGTACCTTTTACATATATCTTCTTTTTGGAGAGGGCTGGCAACAATAATCTTATCCGTTTTCCTTGCCAAAAATCTTTCTGTTTTAATGAATGCGGATGTTTTTATTTTGCTGAAATAGCTGTGAAATATATGTCCGTGAAATGTATGAAGCAGTCTTATTCTATTTTCATCTCTCCTTAATAGATTGAGACTAATCCCTGCTAAACGTCCTAATGTCCCGGCCTTTGCCGTGTGGCTATGAATAATGTCTGGCCCGAATTGTTTGATTATTTTCCTGAGTTCCAAAAAGGATTTGACATCATCCAAGGCCGCTATCTCCCTTCCCAGTTCAGGTATGATAAAGGGCTTTATCCCTTTTTCCTTTGCCATATAGGACATGTCCCCTTCGTCAGGTCCTACCGTACCGCATACGAGAAGTGGACGAAAAATATCACGGTTCAAACCAGCGGTGAGCGTAACAACATGTTTAGCTGGACCGCCGATGTTCAGACGCGCAATAACTTGTAATATTTTGATGGGTCTTTTATGGGGCATCTATTAATGTTTATATCTTTTAAGCAATTTCAAAATGACAGTACCCTCTTTTCAGGTTTCCAGGGCCATATAGCCCCATTTGATTAAATCCTGAAGCAATTTTATCTGTCGACATTCATGATCAGATGGATTCCAAACATCAGAAACAATAGATTGGCTGTCCAGGCAGCTAAAACGGGCGGCAAAATTCCGGAAAGGCCAAAGGACCTCGAAAAACTCATGATAACCATATATAAAAAACACAGGCCGACCCCTAAAGAGACGGCCAGGGGTATTCCTCCTCTCTTTATTTCGAGCGCAATGGGAATTCCTAAAAGAGTAAGGACAAGACTGATAAGCGGAAAAGCGAGTTTTATATTTAAATCAACGAGGTATCTGGTATTGTCATATCCCTCATTTCTGACCCTGTCCGAGTACTTTTTCAACTGCAGATAACTCATATCTTCCGGTTGTTTTATCCTCCTCATAAAGGTTTCAGGGGTCTCCGGGATTTTCAGTAAGAGATGATCAAATTTTTTGACTTCATAACTCCCGTCTTGCCTTGACTTCTGGATGATCCCTTCTTCAATTATCCAGTTCCCATCTTTCCAAATTCCTATTTTACCATCTATTTTTTTTATTAGATGAAAATCCTTATTGAAAAAATAGAAGGTCGGATTTTGCATGATTTTTCTTCCGCCGTCAAAATGTCTTATCCAATATATGGCATCAGAGGATTTGTACCAGATCTGATCACTCCCATAGAAACGTGATGGATCCTGTTTTTCGACTTCAATATCCCAGATTTCATTACTCCTTGAGCTGGTGTATGGTACAATTAATTCAGAGATTAGAAATGTTATAATACTTATACATACTGACAAGATAATAATGGATTGGAAAAGCCTGAAAATATTCAGGCCACTGGCCTTCATCGCCATTATCTCATTATTTTTTTTCATTACGCAGAGGAGTATGATAACTGATATCAGCGTCGCAACAGGCATCATTTGGACTATAATAAAGGGCGTTTTGTGAAAAAAATAGGAGAACATCATATTCCTTGAAACACCCGCATCGATAAAATTATCAACCTTCCCTACAAAGTCTATTACCAGAAATATTGAAAGGAATATAAGCAGACAAAGGATTAATAGCTTTACTAATTCTTTGGCAATGTATTTTTGTAGTACTCTCATAGTAAGCTGAAAATCATTATACATTCTTTTCAGGAAGCATTGAAATAAGGCCGGTTGTTACGGCCAATAAAAATGCCCCGCCTGCATCAAGTATATGAGTGTCAACAAATCCGCCAACAAGTATGACCAGCGTGGATGATAGGATGAAGAATCCCACCGGATTCTCTTTGTTTTTCCAGGCGCTTTTCAGCATAATCCAGAAAAACCAGGCATAGATCGATAATCCCAGGATTCCAAAGCTTACTGCTATATATAAAAAATTGTTATGGGGATGAGCTATACCCATATCCCCGCCTGATGAAAGGATTGCCTTATAATAACCTCCTGTGCCCACCCCTAAAAAGGGGTGTTTCTTGAAAAGATAAATCGCCCAGCGCCACATATAGATCCTATCAAGCGGTGCAGAATATTGCTTCCCGGTGACATAGGCTTCTTTGGCGTTAAAGTGCTCTTTGATAGCGTTTACAGTCTCAACAGCCCTCTCCTGAACGACCGGGGAAAGACACAGCAGTCCGATAGCAATAAAAAAGATAATGGGTGTTAATATCATCTTTTTTTTGGGAACAAGGTTATAAATAATAAAGGGAGACATAATGAAAAATGTAAGGTACCCTCCCCTCCCTGTGAGGATAGAAAGATGAAAAAAATAGGAGAGCGTGAGGAGAGCGTATAGGATCTTCTCTTTTTTCCCGGTAGCATTATTAAAATAAAAGGAAGCCATCATCATGCCGAGAACAAGCAGGATTTCAAGGGTATTGTATCCGCCGTAAAATCCAGTGTACACTGTTCCGAATTTCGAAATAATCGGGACGACATGAACAAATTGTAAAAAACCGGCCAGGGCGTTGAGAAAAAGACCGGCCAGAAAAGACTTGAAAAGATACTCGATTGAATAATCCTTAACCAGGATGGATGTAATAGCAAAGGCAAACAACCAGTAATAGGTCTTTCTGGCAAACTTAAAACCCAGTCCCGTTGGATCATAACTCCAGATAAGACCTGCCCAGTATAAGCCTATTATGGCAACCACTGGAAAAAGCCAGTTTTTGCCCATATATCCCTGTCTGCTCCTGATAAATTCACCGCTGAACAGCCACAGGAGCAAGGCGCACCCCCCCAAAATAGTAAAAGGAGAGGTCCCCATGGGCATCGCAAAAAAGGCCCCGCAAAAGAGAAAAAAGATCGCCTTTTTGATAGACATCTTATTAATTACTTTTATCTTATCCATTAATATCATAAGAGGAAGAGACAACCTCGCCTTCAGGTGTAAGTTTGGAATATCCCTTTTTAGCCAATCCCCTTTTCTCTTTGAGGGTCTTTGAAAGCTCTCCATTTAGCCGGTCTCTGTCCCAATTTTCCACTTTCCTGTGCTTCAAGTGGTACTGTAATGCAATGAACCATAGTATCTTAACACCGATGCCCTGATGAAACATCCTGTAACACAAATCAGAATCCTCTCTCCCCCAGCTCTGATCATAGGTTTCATCAAAACCGTCTACCTTAAGAAAATCCGATTTGAACATGGAAAGATTACAACCCCTAAGAGAGGTTTCGAAATTTTTTCTTCGGGATAATAGCCTGCCCATGAAAGGAGAGTGAAATGTGTTTTTCCTATTTTTCAGTCCTTTTGCCCAGAATTTCGGCGAGTTGAAATGACCTCTCTCCAGAACCTTTTCCGTGTAATAGCCTGGTAATAGCGATCTCTTGCCCTGTAAAAAAAAACCATTCTCAGCCATCGTCAGATGATCGGCAATGAAATCTTGATGGAGAACAACGTCATGATCAATAAAAACAAGATATTGGCCGGATGAGTATTTGACTGCCAAATTCTTGATCCTCGATTGCCTCACTCCTTTATCCTCATGCCAAACGTGATTCCATTTATAAGCTGACGACGATAAAACATCCTTAATGACTTTTTCCGTTTCAGGCCCGGACCCGTCATCGGCAACAATAACTTCCGATGGCTTGACCGACTGATCGCATATGGAAAGAAGTACAATCCTAAGGGCTTCAGGCCAGTTGTAGGTTGTGACAATGAGAGATGTTGAGATATCGGAAAGCATGTTCTTCGGAGTATTATTCTATTCGCAAAGTCAAATTATCCTGGGTGATGAGAAAAACACTAACCGGAAATATCGCTGAATCTCCTTTAACCTCATTGTCAATTCCGTGGGTAAGACACTCAACAGAAGGGGTCTTATAAGATAAAAATAGTAATATTTTGGAAACGGGCCGGCAAAAATATGATCTCTCATGATCTGTAATTCACATTTACGCGCTTCCCTGTTTTTCCGGTTCATCTTTTTCCAGTCAACCCGCAGATCAATTAAAGGCTCAGGAAGGTTGGAAAGCTGATAATGCATGGATACCCTGAGCCACAAATCATAATCCTGGGCATAGGCCCGTCCCTCATTGTAAAGACCTGTTTTTAAAAAAACTTGACGTGGGAGCATGACACTGGAATGGATAAAGGGATTATACCGCATGATGGCACGGCGTAAAGCTTTATCGGAAACGGGCCGACGCCATACTCTTATATGGTTTCCCTTTGAATCTATTTCACGGCAAAATGAACCCAAAAGTCCGGCATCCGGATGCCTGTCTAAATAGGCAACCTGTTTTGCAAGCCTCTCCGGATTTGCGATATCATCACCGTCCATCCGGGCGATGTATTTTCCGCGTGTCTGGTGAATCTGTTCATTAAGGGAAACGGCCAGCCCTTTTCGGGTCGGATGCCTTATTATACGAACCCGGCTATCATCCTTATATCCGGATATGATCTCAAACGTTTTATCAGTGGAGCCATCATCCGTAATGATGAATTCAAAATCTGATCGAGTCTGGCATAAAATGCTTTCCATTGCCAGGGAAACCCACCTTTCTTCATTAAGCACACACATAATAACGCTTATTGCTGGTGAAGAAAGCCTGTAAGATTGTTTCATCGATTTACAAGGGAGGTCAACAGGTCCAGTTCTTTAGAGACACATTGTTCAAGGCTGAAGTTGTTAGCCACAAAGTCCCGCGCCCGACGCCCTATATCTTTACATAGTTGAGAATTATTAAGGACTTTCCTTATCGCATCGCGAAGGCTTCCAATTTCAGGTTCACAAAGAAGACCTGTTTTGCCATGCTCGATCAGGTCTTTAATGCCGGACACATTGGTCCCTATTACAGGGAGGCCGCAGGCCATTGCCTCTATCAGGACCTTAGGCATCCCTTCCCATTTTGAAGGGAGTACGAATGCCTGGCATGTATTCAGCAATCCGGGCAGTTCATTATTGGGAATATTTCCCAGAAAGCGCGCATTTATTCCCATGCGGATTGAGCGTGATTTCAGATCGGACTCTAATTCTCCATCACCGATTATCAAAATGGACGCGTTTTTAATTCCTGACAAGGCCTCCAATAATAATTCGATATTTTTTTCAGGACTCAGCCTTCCGATAAAGCATAGACGGCCCTGCACCCTTTTTATCTCGGGAATGGGCCGAAAGATATTGATATCAACGGGATTTGGAATAACATTAATCTTCTCAGATGGAATCCGGTACCGGCGAATTACTTCTTCCTTGATTTGAGGTGTAGTTACTATGGAGGCATCTGAATATTTAAACGCGCATTTTTCTATCAGGGAGACAATGTATTTTCGGAGTTTACCATATCCCTTCCGTTCCTGATCCAGTGACAGGAGATAGCCGCATCTAACTACAAGGGGTTTGCCATATAAAAACTTTGCGAGCCCACCAGCCCACCACCCATTGATCTGGTTGGTTTTAATGATATCCGCGCTGCGTATCTTGCATCTATACAGTAAGGGGCTTAGAAGACTGAAAAGATCAGTGGGGAGCCGCCATTGATTATTGAGTGTCCTGAAACCTTCAATATCCCTAACAAATGATGCCTCTGAATCTTTGCCATATGTAATGAAAGAGATACTCTCAAGATAAGGCCGCATCCTTTTATAGATTTCCAATTCACGATACAATAAGCCGGAATTCTGCCAGGTTAAGAGAGAGATGCCGCGGCTGAAAAAGAGGACAAGTTTCATAAGGAGTCAAGAGACTCTAATAGGTGTAGACAAATGCGCCTACTCCTTTTTTAAACAAACAGAGTACAATTCACCGTACCTTATCCTATAATTCGTAATACTGAGGCCGGCATCACCCACCTCCCTGGAAAATGATTCCCATGAATATTCGATATAATGGCTGGAATCCAGCAGATAGGGTATGCCTCTCTCCTTTTTGTAAAGTGTAATCCAGTCCCGGTCAATCATCGGCACCCTTATAAGGAAAAGGTTACAGTATTGTGAGATATTCCTCAGGAACCGAACCCTTTCTTTTATATGCTCCAGTACATTTGATAGGATTACCGCATCAAAGTATTCATTAAAGGAATAGGTAGTTGCGTCACCGACGATAAAGTCAATATTCCTGCCAGAATAAAGTTTTTTCGCTTCTTTGATCTTTTCTGGATCCTTGTCAATTGCGGTTATATGTTTGCAGTGGTTTTTAAGATCGCAGGCCAGCGCACCGTTTCCGCAGCCTACATCAAAGACTGTCCAATCCGGCTTTATTTTCGATGAAAACCAGACGTGGTAATCCATCAGCCTGTGTTTCGGATGAAATCCATTAGGTTCCAGACTCTGTGACATCAATCCCGCAAGGTAATATGCCCCATTATGAATCCTGAGAATAATATCAATTATCCTTGAAGCAACAAACCTTGAACAGAATATCGCCTTGGTTATTTTTTTATATCCACCCCTCATTCATGGACCCATACTACCCTGGTTTATATCAGTTAATTGAGGATACCTTTCCCTTAAACTTCCATGCGAATAGTCTGAAGAAGATTTTTATCAGGCCTGCCGTGCTCAAAGATTTAGTCGCATAATCACCCTTCAATACGCTGTTGTAGATCCCTTTCATGAAATCCACATACTCATTTGCCACACCTTCAATTGATGGTAATGAGATTCTTTCCTGATAGTCGGAGTACCCTGATATGATCTTTTTTAAAATGTCAGGTATATCCTCCGGTCTATCAAAGAGCTCTCCCCCTCTGCCGATTATCTCCGGATTGCTTGAGAAATTGTAGGCTATGGAGGGCAATCCGCAATGCAGGGCCTCCAGCAATGCGTTTGAACATGCCTCGACCCTTGAACCGAATATATAGATATCATGTCGCTTCAATACATCTGCCAATTTTTTTGAGGTCAACGGTTTTACATGGTTTATATTTCGGAATCTAATAGGAGAATTGCCCACAAATGTCATTTCAAATTTGGAGAAATCAAGGTTTTGATCAAGCCAGTCATAGACATCAAATCCCTTTCTCGGATTAGGTGACCAGTTTGTCGCAACAAGCCGAACTTTCCGGCTAACTGAAAAAGGATCTTTTCCCTTTCTATTAAATATCTCCGGATCCACGGAGTTATGAATAACAACATCAAAATTGTTTCTAAAGAGTCCCAATCGATAATTTTCCTCTCTGGACCACTCAGACTGAAAAATTGTCCCGTCGGAAATCCTTGTCGCTGCCAGGTTTACCATATGATCACGCCTATCAGACCATGAGTTATATAACCTCATAGGACCGTCGATCCTATGGACAAAAATTTTTTGGGGAAATCGCCATCTTGCAATTGCCGCGCTATGGATAAAATGATGGCTGTTAATCAGAATAAAGTCGGATTCCTCAATGGATCCCGCACTAATCCCTTTTGATTCAAGTACCTTATCAAGCGCCCTGAGGAACTGGTTCCCGCCTCCGGCTGGAGTTTTTGTGTTTTGAAATAGTATGTAAATCTGCATGAAAATGAATTGATCCTGTTTCAGCGACCTTGATGACCCTATTTCCTTGCGATTATAAAATATCCTGTTGTGATATATCTTTTTTGTCCTTTCATGCGGCGGTCAAGAAAGATAACAAAGGGCCTTGAGACAAAAAGGATTATCCGCGACAAAGAGGACAAAAAAGATCTCCGGCCCCTGTGTGCATAGCCCGTGGATACATATAAAATGTCCCAGATAACCGCGCCGGTTGAGCCCATGGGCTTAATCTCAATCTCCCTGAAACCAGCCTCTTTCAAGATCTCTCTCAGCCTTACCGCGGTGAACCTCCGGCGGTCAGCCCATAGATCACCATGAATGGAGACAAAAAGTGGGACTGAGAACAGCCCGATACCATCAGAGGAAAGGACCCTGTAAACCTCTCTGAGTGCCTGTTGGGGATTGGGG
>CAZGIZ010000062.1:0-22255 GCA_964526655.1 uncultured Desulfobacteraceae bacterium
TCACAATGCGCCGATGGCTTGAAGCGAATCCCGATGACGACTTCGCGAAAGAAGTACGAGCCCAACTGAACTCGGAACCCGCACGCTACACCGCGTACACGCGTGAGTACTTGGGCTGGGGGGTGTTCGCGCTCATGGCGCGGTGATGAGGAGATTACTGGACAACTCAGACAAGGGGAAGAATCATAAACCTGATCACAGTACTATCGCAGCATTTATTTCATCGATTGATGAAGAGATCGAAACCTTATTTACCAAGGTACTCCTGGTTTGTGAAGAAGAAGGATTGCTCAGTGGTACGCATCTAAGTCTTGATGGATTGAAGCTCTCTTCGAATGCTGCAAAGGAATGGAGCGGGACATTTGCTGATTTAAAGAAGAAACAGGAAGCGCTTGAGCGAAAGTTGAAAGAGGCGATAAAGGAACATCGTCAGGCGGATAAGCAGGAATCGAAGAAGGCGGACACAGATAGAGTAAAAAGGGAGAAGCGGATAAAGAGATTAAAGCAGAAGGCTGACCGTATTGAGAAGTTTCTCTCTGAGAATGAGCCGAAGATAGGGTCACAGGGCAAAGAGATACAGAGTAATGTGACGGATAATGAATCAGCAAAGATGGCAACTTCACAAGGTGTATTGCAGGGTTATAATGCCAACGCGATAGTGGATGAGAAGCATCAGATAGTGTTGCATGGTGAAGTTTTTGGAAAAGGTGAAGATGCCTCAAGTATGGAATCGATGTTGGAAGGTGTCGAAGAGAAACTGGAGGCTATTGGCTGGGAAGATCCTCTGAAAAATAGACAAGTCAGTGCTGATACTGGTTATTATAGTGTAAAGAATCTTGAGTCATGTAAAGAGCATGAGGTTGATGCATATGTTCCTGATCCTCAATTCCGGAAACGGGATGTCCGGTTTGCGGATGCAGGTAGACACCGGCGTTCTGTGGACAAGCAGCATAAAAGATACAAATCCAAGAAACGGTTTTTCAGTGTGGAAGACTTCAAGCTTGATGATCGTACCGGCAAGCTTATCTGCCCTGCGGGACATGGGTTATACGTCAGGAACCGGAACTATCACACTACTGGCGGATACAAGGGTATTGCCTATCAGGCACCTAAGACAGCCTGCCGTGATTGCCAATTACGATCGAAATGCCTTCGCAACCCAAATACGGAATTACGCCAGGTACATGTGTTCTATGGTAAACGTCCTGGAAGCCTTACTGATGAGATGAAACGGAAGATTGATACACCTGAAGGACGTCGTATTTACAGCAAGCGACTTGGGATAGTGGAGCCGGTATTTGGCAATATCCTGGCATGTAAAAGAATGGATAAGTTTACTTTAAGAGATAAGATTAAGGTAAATATCCAATGGATGTTATATTGTCTGGTACATAATATTGGAAAAATCAGCAACTATGGGAGAAGTTATTCGATACAGGGAGTGTAGGGGATAGAAATTGAAGAGGAATGCCTGCATAATGGTGTTTAAGAAGCCCTGGAAGCTTCTTCCCCTTGTTTGAAGATTCAAAATACTTTTGGTTTACATTAAAAACACTCTAATCTTAACACCTCATTTTGCGGGGGATAATATCATCCTGTAAAAGGGTTTTTCGACAGACTCGTTGTCCAAAATGCATTGAAAAGGAGATAAAATATAGCTTGATTATGATGAACCAAAACATGATTTCAGCATTCGGTCTTGAGAAAAACACTAAGGGGAACGCCCTTAAATTATTTAATAATTTCATTTCAGCATTTTGATATTTGATTGTTAAAGGAGGATCACATGGCAAAATCTGAGCGTGCGGAGGCCTTTCTTGAGGTATTGAACGCGAACGGCGTGGATTCCATCTTCATGAACTCCGGTCTCGACGTGGCCCCCGTTCAGGCGGCCATTGCCAAATACATAGCTGCAGGCAGGCGCGCCCCCAAGGTGTTCCTCTGTCTCCATGAGTCCGTGGCCCTGAGTGCCGCCCATGGCAACTACATGGTCACGGGGAAACCGCAGGTGGTGCTTGTTCATGCCGAATTAGGGACCCTCCAGTTAGGCGGGTCCCTGTTTAACGCCCAGTGGGGGAGGGTGCCGGTTATCATGTTCGTGGGGCAGTTTTCCGAGGGCGCGCGAAAGACCTGGCAGAAAAAACCCTTTGACCAGGGAAGCATCGTGCGGAATTCCGTAAAAGGGGAATACAGGATCAAAGACACGGACAATATTCACGAGGTCCTCCAGAAGGCCTTTGAAACTGCCTGCACGGAGCCCTGCGGTCCGGTCTATCTGACCCATGAAATAGGGTACATGAGAGGAAAGGTTAATAAGGAAAAGGTCCAGCCCTCCCGGAGATTTCCCCTGTCGACCCTGGCCCCGGCGGATCTTGACAAACTCGAAAGGGTGGCCCGGATGCTGATCAAGGCG
Source organism: uncultured Desulfobacteraceae bacterium (assembly GCA_964526655.1). Classification (GTDB taxonomy): domain Bacteria; phylum Desulfobacterota; class DSM-4660; order Desulfatiglandales; family HGW-15; genus CAZGIZ01. The sequence continues at coordinate 2,414 of CAZGIZ010000062.1, forward strand.
GAAAAACCGCTTATCGTCACGGGCTTCACGGGCAGGTATGCCGAATCCGTGGAAAGGCTCGTGGAACTGGCGGAGACCCTTTGCGCCCCCGTGCTGACGGGTCCCCAGCGGATGAATTTTCCCACCGATCACCCCCTGTGCGCGGGTATTGAAAAGGGCGTGGGGAACAGGAGACCCAATCCCCATCTCTCGGATGCCGACGTTGTCCTGGCGCTCGATTTCGACATGCAATACGCAGCGGCCATGGAAAAGCCAGGGCCCAGGGCCAAAATCATCCATATCGGCGTTGACCCGACCACCCAGGGCATTCCCCTGTGGGGACGGAAGACGGACATCTTTATTAAGGCGGACTCCAGGGTGGCCATACGGGAGCTCAAGGAAGCAATCCTTAAGAAATTGAATGGGACAAGACGCGCGGCATTCAGTGAACGCTTCAAGCGGCTGGAGATGGAACATAAAAAGATGCGTGATTCCTGCCATGCCCTGGCGATAAGGGATGCCGGAAAGAAGCCGATCTCTCCTGACTGGCTTTCTCATTGCATCGGTAAGGTCCTGGATGATGATATGATCGTCGTGAGTCATGTCATAAGCCATATGGAATCCCTATACGAACAGATCTCCCGCACGGTACCCGGGACCTTTCTCACCTGCCCCGGGGGTTCCATCAACTGGGCCCTGGGTGCCGCCCTCGGGGCCAAGGCGGGCGCCCCCGATAAAACGGTGGTGAGCCTGATGACTGACGGCGGCTTTGTCTGGGGCTGCCCCGTTGCCGCCCTCTGGTCCGCGACCGCCTACAATGCCCCTTTTCTCTCGGTTATCTACAATAACCAGGCCTATGGGGCCATCAAAGGACTCCTTGAAATGATGACCGGCGGAAAACTATCGGACAAGATGGCCTTTGATGTGGGCGTACAGATCACGCCTTCACCCGATTACGCCGGAATCGCCAGGTCCTGCGGCGCCTATGGCCGGACTGTGGAAGACCCGGCTAATGTCATCCCTGCGTTGAAAAAGGGCCTTGCCCATGTCCGCAAAGGGAGGGCGGCCGTGCTGGACATAAGGCTTGCTAATAGGTAGATCCCGTTCTAACTAACAAAGGAGGTATTATCAATGAGTACACGTGAACGAATAAATTTGGTTGCGCCCTGTGGCATTGATTGTGGAACCTGTGAATTATACCTCTCTAAAGATAATCAGCAATTGTTTGCCTTTTTAGTCTCCAGGGGAATCCCGCAAGAGAAATTGCCCTGTGCCGGATGCCGGGACCTGGATGGGAATTGCCCCGTCATTGGCACCCAATGCGCAACCTATGCGTGTGTCGCGGAGAATAATGTTGATTTCTGTTTTGATTGCGGAGATTTTCCCTGCTCAAGACTGCATCCATCCGCTGACAGGGCCGATGTCCTTCCCCATAATCTCAAGGTGTTTAATCTATGCACGATTCAACGGGACGGTGTGGAAGGTTTTATCGATAAATCCGCTGAGATCAAACTCAGGTATCACAAAGGGAAAATGGAGATTGGCAAAGGCCCTCAAATGTCAAAATGATTTTCAAAGATCGTTCACTCATTGAGGGGAGAACGTTATGTACGTTGGAAGAATCGTGGCACGGGTGAAAGGACAAAGAATGTTTTCTTGACACAGGGGCCTATTTTTTCTATCCTCCCTCATCATAAAAATGCCTTTTTTCCTGTCATGATATCGGGTAAAAATTGATACAGATATTCCTCGGGGGATAAAATATGGGCTCTGAAAACATTATTCTTATTGACGGTAACGAGTTTTCATTTGAACCGGGTGAAACCATACTTCAGGTGGCCCGGCGTAACGGGATCGATATCCCCACCCTTTGTTATCTGAAAGGGGCCGCCCCCACAGGGGCCTGCAGGATCTGCCTCGTCGAAGTGGAGGGGGCCAGGACCCTCGTGACATCCTGTTCCATGCCGGCCGCCCCGAAAATGGTTGTCAGGACCGAGTCCCGGCGGGTGATAGAGGCCCGCCGTCTCAATATAGAACTCCTGCTCTCCTCGGGGAATCACAACTGTCTTGTCCAGGGACTGGACATGGACTCCTGGACCGATTTTCAACTAAAGGCAATGGATCCGGCCGAGCACAGGGAATTGTGTCCCGCATACGGTGATTGCCGGCTGCAGGAACTCGCGGTTCGTTACCGGGTAAAGATGAACAGGTTCTCTGTCTCGGATTCCACCCATCCCATCGAGAACGTGAATCCCTTTATTGTCCGCGACCTTTCCCGCTGCATACTCTGCGGCAGGTGCGTACAGGCCTGCAATGATATCCAGGTGAACAGGGCCATCAGTTTCGGCTACAGGGGCTCGGAATCCAAAATCGTTACAAAGGGCGACAGGGCCCTCAAGGACTCGGACTGCGTTTTTTGCGGAGAGTGCCTCCAGGCCTGCCCCGTGGGGGCCCTTATCCCCAAGTCGGGAGCGCAGCCGGGAGGGCTGGACCATGAAGTGAAAAAGATCCGTACCACCTGCTCCTACTGTGGTGTGGGATGCCAGCTCTATTTGCACACAAAGGGAAACAGGGTGGTCAAGGTCACGGGCGTCGAGGATGTGGGACCCAATTATGGCAGCCTCTGCGTGAAGGGCCGGTTCGGCTATGATTTTATCAACAACACGGAGAGGCTCAAGACGCCCCTGATAAAAGAAGACGGAAATTTCAGGGAGGCTACCTGGGACGAGGCACTCAATCTGGTCGCGAAGAAATTGTCAAAGATAAAAGATGAGACAGGCCCTGACTCCCTGGGTGTTCTATGCAGCGCGCGAATCACCAATGAAGAGAACTACCTGGCACAGAAATTCACGAGGGTGGCCCTGGGTACAAACAACGTTGACCATTGCGCCCGTCTCTGACACTCCTCGACAGTGGCCGGTCTGGCCGCAGCCTTTGGTAGTGGCTCGATGACAAATCCCATCAGAGACATAGAGAAATCAGACGTGATCCTGATTACTGGATCAAACACCACGGAGAACCACCCCGTCCTTTCCGCCTATGTGAAGAGGGCCGTGACATTCAAAGGGGCCAAACTGATCGTGGTGGATCCACGAAGGATACCCATCACAAACTTCGCTACCATCTGGCTCAGGCAGAACGTGGGAACCGATGTGGCATGGATAAACGGTATGATGCATATCATCATCAAGGAGAACCTCTTCGACGAGGAGTATGTGACAACCAGGACGGTGGGACTGGATGAACTGAAAAAGACGGTCGAGAAATACACGCCCGAATACGCGGAAGGGATTACGGGGATACCCGCTGACCGTCTCATTGAAGCGGCGCGGCTTTTTGCCGGGGCCCCCGCGGCGTCCATCCTTTATGCCATGGGCATAACCCAGCACATCAGCGGCACGGACAATGTCAAATCCCTGGCCAATCTCTCCATGCTTTGCGGGAACGTGGGGATTGAAGGAGGAGGCGTAAATCCCCTGAGGGGGCAGAACAACGTCCAGGGCGCCTGCGACATGGGGGGTCTTCCCGATGTCTATACAGGATATCAGAAGGTCAGTGATCCTGCCGTCAGGCAGCGAATGGAAAAGGCCTGGACGGTTGAAGGACTTCCGGCGAATCCTGGGCTGACGGTGACACAGATGATGGATATGGCGCACTCAGGGGATCTCAAGGCCCTTTACATAATAGGCGAGAACCCGATGATCTCCGATCCGGATCTCAACCACGCCAGGAAGTGTATGAAAAACCTGGATTTCCTGGTGGTCCAGGATATCTTCCTGACAGAGACGGCCAAAATGGCTGACGTGGTCCTGCCCTCCACTTCATTTGCGGAAAAGGATGGCACCTTTGTCAACACGGAAAGGAAGGTCCAGCGCGTGCGCGCGGCCATGGATCCCCCTGGTGATGCAAGGCAGGACTGGAAGATCATCAGCGACCTTTCAGGCCTCATGGGATATCCCATGGCTTACAGGGACCCGGAGGCCATCATGGTGGAGATCGCCGGGGTGACACCCTCCTATTGCGGTATAAATTACGGCCGTATTGAAAATGAAGGCATTCACTGGCCGTGCCCGTCAACGGATCATCCGGGGACCCCATGCCTCCATGTGGATCAGTTCACATGCGGCCTTGGTGTCTTTCACGCCATTGAATACATACCTCCCGCTGAGGTAATAAATAAGGAATATCCCCTGTATCTCACCACGGGCCGCGTGCTTTACCAGTATCACACAGGGACCATGACCATGAAGACCCAGGGCCTGAACGAACTCGCGCCAGAGAGCTTTGTGGAGATCTCCAGTCAGGATGCGGATGAATATGAAATTGCCGACGGTGACCTCCTGAAGATCTCTTCGAGACGTGGGGAGATCGAGGCCGAGGCAAAGATATCCGAAAAGGCCGTAAAAGGGACGGTCTTTATCCCATTCCATTATGCCAAGGCCGCGGCAAATGTCCTGACAAACGGGGCCCTTGATCCCGTGGCAAAGATCCCGGAATATAAGGTGTGCGCGATAAAGCTGTCAAAGGCAGCCTAAGGGAATTGTGAAATGCCTACAGGGGCCTGCGGAATTGATTGCGACGTTTGCCGGCTGAATCTCCTTGGTATCTGCACAAGTTGCGGGTCCGGCAGGAGTGAGGAAGGGTTCAACAAGATAGCCGCTCAACAGAGAATCCTCGGATCACCCTGTCCGATTCTCGCCTGTGCCATGGATAACCGGGTGGAGTACTGTCCGAGGGATTGTAAAAAATTTCCCTGTAACCGGTTTAAGGATGGCCCCTACCCCTTCAGTCAGGGCTTTTTGAGCATGCAGGAGAGGCGAAGGAAGGAGGGCCCGCCCCTCAGGAGTCCATCCGGCGCGGATATTGAGGTCCCCGTCCAATACTGGGATGACCTCATCGAAAGAGACCTGGAAAAGGTCTGTAAAAACGCCGCGGCCAAAAACTATCCCCCTGACGGAATACTGCTCCCCTTTTTAAAGGAGTTTATCCTGATCGATATCAGGAAAAGGTGTCTTCGTCGGCAGATCCACGGCGGGTGGGATCGGGTTGATAATCCTCTCCTCGAGCTTTTATGCCTTGTGTACCTCCTTAGAGCGGGGCCCCAATCCCCTGAAGGTGAAATGATCGGTGTGGATGGGCTGAAGGCGTCCCACTTTTTCAAAGGACCTCACGAGCTCAAGGTCCGGCCCCTCGTGGATCGCTACGGGAACAATCTTGCCGGTTTTAAAAGGTCATCTGAAGATATGGGAGGCGAAGTCATTGATATGGCCGACGCCTCGTACATGTTCATGGCCTTTCCCAAGGTGCCTCTTTACTACCTTTTATGGGAAGGAGATAAAGAGTTTCAACCCAGGCTATCGATCCTCTTTGACAGATCCATCGAACGTCATCTTACCGCCGACTCCATCTGGGGACTGGTGAATCTCATCTCGGATATACTTTTAATCGGCGACAAGTGGTATGGGCGTTGATTTTATCGCTGCAATAGGTTAAAGCCAAGCTATTCATAAATCTCTAAATCGGGAGACTACAGTCATGCATGAATTCAGGAGAATGAGCAGATTGCCCCCTTACGTCTTTGCCACGGTGGATAAACTCAAGATGGATCTGCGGCATAAGGGCGAGGATATCATCGATATGGGTATGGGAAATCCGGATATGCCGACGCCCAAACATATTGTGAGAAAGCTGGTTGAGGCCGCCACAAAGGGACGCAATCACAGGTATTCCGCCTCCGCGGGGATCCCCAAGTTGAGGCTTGCCATTTCCGACTGGTATAAGCGCCGGTTCGACGTCGATATAGATCCCGATCAGGAGGCCATCGCCACCATGGGGGCCAAGGAGGGCCTGGCCCACCTGGTTCTGGCGACGATCAGCCCGGGTGATGTCGTGTTCGCCCCCAATCCGACCTATCCCATCCACCCCTATTCGGTAATCATCGCAGGGGGAGACCTTCGGTCTATTCCCATCGGACCCGACAGGGACTTTTTTGAGGACCTCCTTACGGCGAGCAAGCAGACATGGCCTGCTCCAAGGATGCTTATCATATCCTATCCCCATAACCCGACAACCGAGGTGGTGGACAGGCAGTTTTTTGAAAAAATCGTCCGGTTCTGCAAGGAACGCGATATTATGGTGGTCCACGATTTCGCCTATGCGGATCTCGTGTTTGACGGGTACGAGCCCCCCAGTTTCTTGGAGATCCCCGGGGCCAAGGACATAGGTGTAGAGCTCTTCAGCCTTTCAAAGAGCTACTCAATGCCCGGGTGGAGGGTAGGATTCTGTGTGGGAAACAGGGACATGATCGCCGCCCTGAAGAGGATAAAGAGCTACCTGGATTACGGGATGTTTCAGCCCATACAGATCGCCTCCATTATAGCACTAAACGGTCCTTATAATTGTGTGAAAGAGATTGTCGAGACATACAGGAAGAGACGCGACACCCTCGTTGACGGCCTCAGCCGCATAGGGTGGCCCATAGAAAAACCCAAAGGGACCATGTTTGTCTGGGCAAAGATACCGGAGCAATACAGGAAAATGGGCTCAGTGGAATTCTCCAAGATGCTTATCAAGAAGGCAAAAGTCGCCGTGTCTCCCGGCATGGGGTTCGGCGAATACGGGGATGACTATGTAAGATTCGCCCTGGTGGAGAATCCCCACCGCACGAGACAGGCTGTCAGAGGGATAAAGCAGATATTATAGATGAAGAGTGTGCCATGCAAAAAATCAATGTGGGCATAATCGGCTTCGGCACCGTTGGTTCCGGAACGGTGGAGATCCTGTTGAATAACAGGGAACTGATTGCCAACAGGGTCGGTTCGGAAATTATCGTCAAAAAGATTGCCGATCTGGACCTGGATACGGACAGGAATATCCGGTTGGAGCCGGGCATCCTGACAGCGGACGCCTCGGAAATTATTGACGACCCGGACATAGATATCGTCGCAGAGCTCATCGGCGGCCTTGAAAAGTCAAGGGATTACATCCTTGAGGCCATTAAAAAGGGAAAGCACGTGGTAACGGCCAATAAGGCCCTGTTAGCGGAATACGGGCAAGAGATATACCGGGCCGCGGAGGAGAATAATGTCAGTCTCGCCTTCGAGGCCAGCGTGGGAGGCGGGATCCCTGTCATCCGCTCCCTGAGGGAAGGCCTCCCGGCCAATAACATCAGGACCATAATGGGAATCCTGAACGGCACCTCAAACTATATCCTGACCAGGATGACCCAGGACGGGCTCTCCTATGGGGAGGCCGTGCAGCAGGCCATTGACCTGGGCTACGCAGAGGACCCGCCGACCCTTGACGTGGACGGCACTGACGCCGCCCATAAGCTGGCAATCCTGATATCCGTGGCATTCGGGGTCCCCGTATCCCTAAAGAGCATCTACAGGGAAGGGATTGACATTTTGACCCCGGAAGACATCCGCTTTGCGGGAGAGTTCGGCTACAGTCTCAAGCTCCTGGCCGTTGCGAGGGACCAGGGCAGCCGGATCGAGGCAAGGGTCCATCCCGCCATGATCCCCCTGGACCACATTATGGCAAGCGTTAATGATGTCTACAACGCCATCTATATTGAGGGCGATTTCGTTGGCCCTGCGCTCCATTACGGACTTGGGGCGGGAAGGAGGCCGACAGGGAGCGCCGTGGTCTCTGATATCATATCCATTGCAAGACAGATGAGAAAGGGAATAAGGTCATTAATGCCCCCATTAGGCCACGCAGGGTCGGGAAAGAGGGATATCCATATCCAGTCCATCGAGGACCTGAATATCGCCTATTACTTCCGTTTTTCGGCTGTTGACAAGCCCGGGGTGCTGTCAAAGATATCCGGCATACTCGGCGACAACAATATCAGCATATCCTCCGTGATCCAGAAGGGGAGAGAGATCAAGGGACCGGTTCCCATTGTGATGCTGACCCATGAGGCCCGAGAAAGGGACGTCAGAAAGGCCCTGAAACTGATAGACAGGCTGGACGTGCTCACGGATGAGACCATAATGATCAGGGTGGAGGGGGGATAGGATTAGGGCGCAAGGCGCATGGCGTAAGGCGCAAGGAGATAAATCCAAAAATTTGGCTTCAGGCTTTGATTTTTACCTTGGGCCTTTTGCCTTAAGCCTTACGCCTAACCTATAGATATTCCCTTGCCTCCGGCCCAGAGGGCCTCCAGCCCGGCGGGAGAAAAGGGTAATGGCCGAATGCCTGACCTTAAATAATTGTGAATCAATAACGTTTCTTCGTTATCGTGACTGGTAGATGAATAGTCAAAACAAAAGGAAATATATCATTCTCGTGGGAGACGGCATGGCCGATTATCCCTTGAAGGAGCTTGAGGGAATGACTCCCCTTGAGGCGGCGTCCACTCCCAACATGGACCGGATCGCAGCCTGCCGTATCGGCCTCGCGAGGACCGTCCCCGAGGGTATGGAGCCGGGCAGCGACGTGGCAAACCTCTCCGTGATGGGGTATGATCCGTCGATATGCCACACGGGAAGGGCGCCCCTGGAGGCCGCGAGCATGGGTGTCGTTCTCAAGGGCAATCAGGTCGCCTTCAGGATGAACCTGGTGACCCTGGACAGAAGATCGGATGACGAGATAATCATGGTCAGCCACAGCTCCGGTGACATCTCAACCAGGGAGTCCGGCCTGATCGTGAGGGACCTGAAAAAGGAACTGCGTATTCCAGGCATCAGCATCTACCCGGGCGTGGCCTATCGCCATCTCCTCATATGGGATGACGGCCCTGAAGAGGCCCGCACCATTCCTCCCCATGACGTGCTGGACCGGGACATGGCGCCCTATCTGAACGGCGATCCGGACAACCCGATTCCCGGACTCATTCGCAAGTCATGGCCTATGCTCAAAGGGCATCCGGTGAATGCGGATAGGAGACGGGCCGGCCTGAAAGAGGCCAATTCCATCTGGCTCTGGGGCCAGGGAAAAGCGCCTGAGATTCCGCTCTTCAGCAGCATATACGGCATCAAGGGGGGCGTAATATCGGCCGTGGATCTTATCAAGGGCATCGGGATCTATGCCGGTTTCCGGCCCATCCCAGTGGTGGGGGCTACTGGTTATCTCGATACCAACTATCGCGGCAAGGCGGATGGGGCACTGGAAGGTCTCCGGGACCTTGATTTCATCTTTCTGCACGTGGAGGCCCCTGATGAGGCCTCCCATAACGGCAATTACAGGGAAAAGATACAGGCGATTGAGGCCTTTGACAGGGATGTTGTGGGGACAGTCCTTGAAGGATTGAGGGTATATGAGGACTACCGGGTCATGGTAATCAGCGACCATTTCACGCCCATCGCCAGGAGGACCCATACAAGCGAACCCACCCCCTTTGCCTGGGCCGCCGGGCATGAACTGGAATCAAGGCACGAAGGACCCTCCTTCACGGAAAGGGCGGCGCTGGAAAGCGGGCTCCTCTTTGAGAAAGGCCATGACCTGATGCCCGCCTTCCTTGATAGAAGATAAGACTTTATGCATACTCGTTCAGCCACTTAGACACAAAAGTGTAAAGATCAGGGCCCGGAGGACACCGCTTTGGTGATCCCCGGAGGGGATTTGGTTTACTGGCATTTCATGTGCCTAAGGAGTAATGGAACGCTGGAGTGATGGAGCAATGGAAAAATCCCCCTCTTTCATAGCCTCTTGGAAAGCGGGATCCTACTTCATTTTTAACCCCAACACTCCAATACTCCATCACTGCGTTACCCCAGTGGATTTATATTGGCAGAGCCATTTTTCTTTGTCCTGGCCCAGAGGATCAGGTTTTCATTGTGAGAATAATCTTTGAGGCTTACCTTATTGCAACTTTTTAGGAGGAGCCCTATGCGTGACAAAGCCAAGACCATGGTCATGGCCTCCTTTGCGGCCGACTCCCTGGCCCTTGGAGCCCACTGGATCTATGATGTTGAGTGGATTTCAAAGAACTTGAGGAGGGTCGATTCCTTTCTGAGGCCCTTGTCCAACTCATTTCATCCCACAAAGGAGAAGGGCGAATTCACCCACTACGGTGATCAGTCCTTTGTTCTCCTTGAATCAATCGCAGCAAAAAAGGGATTTGACCTCCATGATTTCTCCAGCCGATGGCGGGCCCTCTTTAGGGATTACGACGGTTATTACGATCAGGCAACCCGCGCGACCCTTTCCAACTACGCCTCGGACAGGTCAATTGAAGAGGCCGGATCTCCTTCAAATGACCTGGCCGGCGCTTCAAGGATGTCGCCTCTAATATTCTGTGACCGCCATGACCCGGAAAAGCTCGTTAGGGACGTCAGGGCCCAGACCTACATGACACACACCGATCCCCTGACCAATGACAGCGCCGAGTTTTTTGCCATGGTCGCCTTGCTTGTCTTAAAGGGGGCATCCCCCGTGGATGCCCTGAAGGAAGTGACGAAGGAGAGGTTCGCAGGCACCATCCTCTCTAACTGGGTCAAGGCGGGCCTGGAGTCCAGGGACAGGGACAGCGTCCCCGTTATCTCCAGGTTCGGGCAGAGCTGTCACATCAATGAGGCCTTTCCGGGCGTGGTGCACCTTATCGCGAAATATGAAAACAACCTGGAAGAGGCCCTTGTCCAGGCCGTGATGGCAGGGGGAGACAACGCAGCCCGGGGCATGGTCGTGGGGATGGTCCTGGGTGCGCACCTTGGACCCGGGGCCCTGCCTAAAAAATGGGGCTCGGAGATGGTTAAGCAGAAGGAGATCGAGGCCCTCCTTGATAGCATCCCTTAAAATCCCCAAAAAATCTTCTTTCTTTATATCCTGTGTCCCACCATCTTGTACATCCACAGCGTCGCGACGGCGGGGGGCAGCCCTCTGCCCGATAAAAATGGTCGGCACGGTGGCCGACCCTACTTATAGATCTATAATGATCATCGAACTTATTAAAGGTTAGGAATTATAGGTGCGTTATTCAGGACTTCTTTGTTTCCTGAAAATAATGTGTTCCAGTATGAGGGCGCTCACCACACCCGCCACAAAACCGTTCCCGAGGATGGGCCTCAGAAAACCGGGAAATGTATTTACTACCTGGGCCGGTAGAAAGGCGACAATGGTCCCTAACAATACAGACAGCCCGATCACAAGTCCGTTTTCGAACAGAATTCCTTCGCTCCTGGCGCCTTTTACGGCGACAGTCAGGCCATAGGCAACCTGTGAGGTCATGGTGTAGGCCAAAATGGCGCCGATAACCACGGATGGAACGCTCCCCAGGAACCCGGTCGCGGCAGGCAAAAAGGAAAGGATAAGTGTTATTGCGGCGGTCGGAATCAGGGTAAAGCGGGACGCACATTTTGTTGAGGCGATTACGCCCGGGCTGAGGGCGTAATCGACAGGCCCGATGATCCCGAAAAGGCCGGAGACGATATTGGCCAGGCCCGTCAGGGATATTCCCCTCTTTACACGGATTTCCCTGTCAGCGGGCTCCATGATCTCGTTGACCGCCTCCATCGACCCGAGATCGTTGATGGAAAGGGCTATGGAACAGAACAGAAAGGATATGAGGACTCCCGGCTGAATGGACAACTCAAAGTTCATCTGCCGGAAAAAAATATTGAACCAGGGCATGTCATAGGACAGGCCGTGATCAAGGCTTGCAGGCAGGATTATATAATACAAGAAACTCCCGGCAACCATGGCCCAGATTATCAATGTGGCCCTCCATATCCCGCTCAGGATCCTGTAAAAGAGGAACATCAGGAAGATCAGTGCGAGGGCGAAACCCATGTTCTCAAGAGGAGGTATTCCGCTTTTGATATCCACCATCAGGTCCCGCATCGTAGGGGCCAGGGTAAAGGTGATCAAGAGCAGGACCACGGCCACCACATTGGATGTAAAGAGTCTCTGGAGATATCCGAAAAGCCCGCTGACGGCCAGGATAAAAATGAGCAGGCCGCCGGTCATCACCGAGGAATATATGGTTGACATCTCAAAGCCCTGGCTCCCGATTACGCCCACAAGGAGGATCGCCGACGGCCCCGCGATCAGAGGGAGTCTGTGCCCCCAGAAGATCTGGCATATGATGGTCAGGGCGCTCAGGAAAAGGAGTTTCTGGAGGTATATTACCTGGGCGGATTGATCCGCGAAATGGAGGACCCCTATAATCTTTCCCAGGATAATAATGATGGAGATCAGGATCGCGGCCCATTGAAGCCCGAAGAGTATGTTTTTCAGGAAAGGCACCCTTTCATCAAGCCCGTATTCGAGTTTCATATTCTTTTCCGACCCCGCTATCACCAGACCAGTGATTTATGTATCCAGCCCTCATACCCGCCGGAATGCCTGACATTTATCCAATTCCCCTCGCGCTTGATAACCTCGAAGGGGACACCCCTTTCACAGATAAAGACAATTCCTTCTTTGGTGCTGGGTCCCGCCCGGACATTGCATTTGGACTTGACCGTGATTACTGCGGACATCTTTCTGATCAGGGACTTGTGCACCCACCCGACATCGCCTTCAAAGTCCTTGACCTCGTACCAGTTTCCTGACTTTTTTATAAAATCCAAGGGATAATTTTTTTCAGCCTTGACCAGGACCTCATACCGGGTCCCCGGCCCGGAACGTATGTTGGCTATCTTACCTGTTATCGCATAACGCTCGGCGGCCGAAGCCGCGCCTGAATGGAGTGCGGTTAATAAGAATGCTATCAAAAATCCTTTTTTCATGTCTTTCAAAAAATGTTTTTTAAACATAAGGTCTCCTTGAAAATCCGGCATAGTCGCTATTTTTCTTGGATCCCCGACCCTCTCTCCCGATGGCTTTCACCAAAGGCCTTGAATCCCGTTTCATAGACACGGGTGACTTTTATCTCACAATCCAGGTCCCCCCGCTGTCCTGTGTTCCCCGTGATCTTTCAGTCTCCTTCCGGCGAAGAGCAGCACAATGGCCAGCCCCAGGATGAAAAAACAGGGAAACCAGGCCAGGGACCTCGCAAACACGAGGTTTTCCAGCCCGGCCCCCGTTGACATGGATTCCTTCACGGACACCCTGCCCGTTAAATAGGCCAGCAGCAGGGAGTATAACAGCCCGATTATCCCATAGGCCAGGTTGAATGACAGGCCCTTGAAGCTCAGCACGGTCGCCCTTCTCCCCGAGCCCGTAATCCGGTTCAGGTAATGGCTCAGGAAAAAGCTATTTAAAAACATGGAGCTGTACACAAGTATCGCGGGAATAAGCCCGATGACTGGCAGTATAAAGACCATGCCCGTCAGGCCTGAAAGGGTTAACACGCTCATTACACACAGGTTGAAAAGGGGAGAGCGTTCTTGCGCGAGCTTACGGGCAAAACGGGGGATAAATATCCCTACAATTGATACCAGTGAAGCAATCAATCCGAAGCTCGCCTCTGGCAGATGTATCGACCTGTAATACTGGCTGCTCAGGGTGATGACTATCCTTGAGAAACTGTCGAAAAGGAGGCCCGTCAGGATGGCCACGAGGGCAAAGGGTGTGTAAATAATCCAGCGGCCCGCTCCCACGGTCAACCTCATTGCCTCCAGAGCGGTTTTTATATCTCCCTTTTCCGACAGACATTCTTCGCCCAGGGCGCTGTCCTTTTCCCTCATCCGGAGGGCTATAAACAGGGTCAAGAGGGCCATGATCAGGGTAAGAAAGAGGGGGAAACGCATTGTGATACCCTGGGTCAGATGGAGATCTAATCCGAGCCACGCGGCAATCCTCCCCAAAAGGACAGGGTCGTAAAGGGCGGCGCCCAGGCTCATGGCCGCCATTGACGCTATGGACCTGATTCTCATCTGCCTTTCCAGGACCATGGGCCATTGATCTTCGATGCCTTCTTTCTTTAGGGTATCGTAGGCGATCGCCTCATCAGCCCCGCTGGCCGATGCCTCAGCCGCCCCGCTCAACACCCTGTTTAAAAGAAAGACCATAAAAAGGAGGTTCAAATTGCCCCTGGGCGCGAAGGAGAGCAGCGACATCTCCACTACCATCAAGGCGCCAGCCAGTACCAGGAGGTTTCGCCTGCCTATCACGTCCGCCATTGCGCCCGAGGGGACCTCAAGGAGGACGATGGAGGCGGCCCATACGGCATTGAGCAGCGAGAACTGCTCCAGGGTCAATCCGAAATCCAGAAAAAGGATTGCAAAAACCGGGTAATAGAAACGGAGGTTAAAGGTTACCCTGAAGGCGATAAAAAGGCGGATGTTAAGTAACTCAAAGGCCGTCTTTTTCGCTGGATTTCCCACAAATCCCGATCAATAGGGTACAATCCCGGCGCTTACCATCATCCGCAGGGGGAACAGGATGGTAATGGCGCCTTCCGGACAATCCTGGCGGCATGACCCGCAGTGCCAGCACTCTTCCGGATACTTAATTATCGGCACGGCCCCTCCCTCGTCCATATGGATCACGTCCAGGGGACATGAATCTTCACAGGTGCCGCATCCCTGGCACAATTCCCTTTTGATTACCGGCGGCATTTCATCCCCTCCTTTCAGTCATAGGATATGGGCAGGAATTCGGTGCAGGGCTGCCCCTTCCCGTCCCTTTTCACCAGGATCTGTCCGAGCCATCTCTCGTCATCCGTTTCAGGAAAATCCAGGCGAAAGTGGCATGGACCGAACCTGCTCTCCTCCCGGAACATGGCGGCTTTGATCATGCAGCGGGCGACCGTCATCATATTGTGGACCTCCTGGACCCTTAAGAGTCCATGATAGTCATCCACCCTGACCCGGTCTTTCCATTTTTCAATAAGATCAAGGTTGTTCCATGTCTTTTCCATGCCCCAGGCGGAGCGTACGGGACCCATCCCCTCAGTCAGAGTGCGTTGAAGTACATCCTCAAATTCCCGCCATGAGACGGAGCCGGCCCCTTCCATGGGCGCGAACAGGCGATCCCGGATCTCATCGACCTGCCTGCCCTGCACGGGAGCAGGTTTCCCCCTATCCATGGAATAGGCCGAAGCCATACGGCCCGCGTGAATTCCGCTGGTGACGGCCATGTGCAGGCTGCGGCACTGGTCCGCCGAGTTGCCCGCGGCGAAAAGTCCGGGCACGCTGGTCGCGCAGTCCTGGTCTATCTTGATCCCGCTCCCGCAGACCTCGCTGGGCCCTCCCTGCATGCCCTCGGATGTGGCGATCTCCATGAGGTCCCTGGTCAGGTCGATATTCTTCTGCTCGAAATAGTCGGGCAGGGTGTCTTTGTCGTAACTCAGGGTCGTGACAAGGTGCCTCATGGCCTCAGGGTCCAGGTGCCTGCAATCTATATAAACTGGCCCCCTGTGGGCCTTGAGCTCACCCAGGACACCCTGAACCAGCTTGTACCTAGGGCCCTGCATCCCCCTGGGATCATATCGTTCCATGAACTCCTCTTCCCTGCCGTTGATAAGCCTCGCGCCCATGCCCACAAGGGCGTTCAGGCCGGCCGCGCTGAATCCCCTGGGAACAACCGACATCCGTATATATTCCACGTTGGCCAGTCTGGCCCCGGCCCTGAAGGCCATGGCTTCTCCGTCCCCAGTGTTCGCCGGGCACATCCAGCAGTTGAAGCTCAGGCCAGTGGGATTCTGATAGAGCCGGTTGGTGCCCCCCGTTGCGAGTATGACCGCCTTGGAATGAATCACGTAAAACCTCCCCTCCCTTATATGGAACCCCGCGGCGCCGCAGACCTCACCGTCCCTGACCAGGAGATCCCCCGTCACCACCCGGTCCAGGACCCTGCATCCCGCCTCACGCGCGGCCCTGCCCAGGAGGGGCTTCATCCTCTTTCCGTTGAAATTGATGTAAAAGGGCCCGGGCTGGCCATAGGACTGGGTGCGAAAAAAGGTGCCGTCAGGCTGCCGGAGGGTGCAGTTGATATCCTCAAATCGCTGGATGGCCCCTTTTAGCTCATCACAGTATATCCTTTCAACCACAGAGATATCCGTCGCCCCCCTGGCCCCCCGGGCCGTCATATTGAGGTAGGCCTCCCCCGTGTCCCAGTCCGGGCCCGTTTCCAGGTATGCGCAGAAGTGATCAATGCCGCCCGCGGCGTGGCCGCTCCTCTCTATTACGGCCTTGTCCATGATGAGCACGTCCTGCCCCGACTCCCTCGCAGTAAGGGCCGCGTTCAGGCCGGCCACCCCGCCCCCGATAATCAGGATGTCTGTCTGCAAATGCTCTGTATCCATTTCCTTGCCCTTCCCACTATTTTTTTACGCAGTTGATATATAGGGTTTGTGCCCTGATCTGATGCTCAATTAAAAAATCCTGTCACCCCGGCCCCGCAATAAGCGCGGGATAAACTGACAACGTGCCACGCCTGATACTAACTGTTACAAGATGTATGAAATTAAGTCAATTCCGCATTTGATTTTTTTGGTCGCTCCGCGAGGCTTCCGCTCTAAGCTCCCCCTCTTGGGGCAAAAGGGGGCCGGGGGAGTTAAGCGGTCCGCCTTACAGGATAACCCCTCCCGACCTCCTTTTAATCTAAGAGGAGGAGAAAGGCGGGCGTCTTTTAAATGGTCGGTTGTGTGTGATCAGAGAAAATGATATCTTTATAGGATGATCGTTCAGATATATGAAATACAATCCCCTGAAGAGGCGGAAAAATGCATAGAGGCCGGTGTTGACCATGTGGGAAGCGTGGTCCTATCGGAAAAGGAATGGAGAAAGCCCGGTCTCAGGGAGACCATAGGGGTCTCGGAAGGGACTCGAGTGAAGAACTCCCTCATACCGCTGTTCCAGGACAGGGATACCCTCTTTAAAATGCTGGACTATTACCGGCCTGACTTTATTCACTTCTGCGAGAGCCTGACCGACGATCATGGAAAAGAGATAGATCTTACAAGATTCGTCAGGATACAAAGGGAAATAAAGGAGGAGTTTCCTGAAGTGGGTATCATCAGGTCGATACCAATACCCGCCGGCCCTGTGTCGGGCTTTCCGGCGCTCGATATAGCAGGAAGACTTGAGCCCGTGACAGATCTCTTTCTCACGGACACCTGGCTCGGTAAAGAGCCAATTGAGGGCTTCATCGGCATAACAGGGAAGACATGCGAGAGGGAGACCGCCGGGAAACTGATCGGCCGGGGTAAAATACCGGTCATCCTGGCGGGCGGGCTCTCCCCTGAAAATGTATATGACGCCCTGATGGAGCTCCACCCGGCGGGGGCCGATAGCTGCACACTCACCAACAAAGCGGACGGGGAGGGAAGGTCTTTAAGGTTTCAAAAGGATTTTAAAAAGGTAAAAAGGTTCGTTGAAGAAGTGAGACGGGCGGAGAGGGACTTCAATGAAAAGAAAGGATGAGCTACAAAAGGAGATTGAAAAACTGAAGGGGCTGCTCCGTGACCGGGAGGATGCGCTTCCGGCCCATTCCATCAGGCCCCATCAGATCCAGGCAATCGAAGAGATTGAAGAGGAGATAGCCGCAAGGGAGGAAGAGCTAAAAAGGCTTCAAAAGGGTTAAAAACTCTTCCTGTTGCCCTTATGGATTCAGGATTGCCGCCGTGCCCCCTGCTCCAGCTCCTGGGCCTGGACCACGGTAATGGCTATCACGTTTATCACATTCTCCATTGCCGTGTTCCGGGGAAGGACATTGAAGGGCTTGCTGAGACCAGTCAGAAGGGGGCCCACGGCCCTGGCCCCTCCAAAATAATCAAGGAGCTTGTAGGCGACGTTGGCGGCGGTCAGTTCCGGGAAAACAAGGACATTGGCGGGGCCTCCCAGCCGGTTGAAGGGATACTCCTTTTCCAGTATCTCTCCGATAATGGCGACATCGGCCCGCATCTCGCCGTCAATGATCAGGTCCTTGTTTTTCTCCCTGGCAATATAAACGGCCCTCTTGGCCCTTTCAGCTTCCGGGTGCCGTGTGGAACCGAAGTTGGAAAAGGAGATCATGGCCACCCTGGGCTTGACATCAAAGAACTCGGCCATTTCAGCCGCCAGAATCGCTATTTCAGCCAGGTCTTCAGAGCTGGGCGTTATGTTCACGGTGGGGTCGGCAATAAAGAATGTCTGATTCTTTGAGATCATGATATAGACCCCCGCGACCTTTGAGACACCCTCGCGCCTCGGGATGACCTGGAGCACAGGCCGAATGGCGTCCGCATAGTCCCGGTCGATGCCGTCCACCTGCCCGTCCACCACCCCCTGATAGACCATCATAGCCCCGAAGATATGCGGACTCTTGAGCTGTCGTTTGGTCTCGCTCAGGGACCAGCCCTTCCGGCCGCGTATTTTAAATAGCTCCAGCGCAAACTCCTCCTGATAGGGGCTTTTCATGCTGTCAATGATCTCTATGCCTTCAAGGGGTACGTGGAGCTGCCTGGCAAGGTAGCGGATCTCCTCCTCGTTTCCCAGGAGAATTGGCTTGCATATGCCCTGCTGGGACGCGTGATGGGCGGCGCGCAGGATCACGGGGTGGTTGCCCTCAGGCAGGACAATGCGTTTGGGGTTGATCTGGGCCCGGGTGATAATCTTTCTCATGATCTCCCGCTCCGGACCGAGCCTTGCCTCCAGGTCCTGGATGTATCCCGTAAAGCTCGGGATCTTGAGTCTCGCCACACCGCTTTGAAGGGCCGCCTCCGCCACTGCAGGGGCGACCGTCAGGAGGACCCTGGAATCAAGGGGTTTGGGAATGATGTATTCCGGTCCGAACTGGATGGGTTTCCCCCCATAGGCCCTGATGACCGAATCCGGCACGTCTTCCCTGGCAAGCCCAGCAAGGGCCTTTACGGCGGCGATTTTCATGGCCTCGTTGATGGTCGTGGCCCTGACATCCAGTGCCCCCCTGAAGATGAAGGGGAAGCCTAAGACATTGTTGACCTGGTTTGGGTAGTCGGATCGGCCGGTCGCCACAATGGCATCGGGACGAGCGGCCGTGGCCTCCTCGTAGCTAATCTCGGGATCCGGATTGGCCAGGGAGAAAATGATCGGCCTCTCGGCCAACAGGGAAAGGAGCCCGGGGGTAAACGCGCCCTTGACAGAAAGACCGATTAAGACATCGGCTCCCTTTACGGCGTCTTCCAGGGTTAGCATGTCTGTTTCAATGGCGAAATCCTCTTTGTAGGGGTTCATGCCTTCGGCCCTGCCCTTGCGGATGACACCCTTTGAATCCACAAGGACAAGGTTTTCCTTTCTTACACCCAGGCTTACGTACATCTTGGCGCAGGCAATGGCGGCGGCGCCCGCCCCGTTGATAACCACACTTATGTCTTCCATTTTTCGATCCGTCAGCTCGCAGGCATTGAGGAGGGCTGCCGCCGAGATGATCGCCGTACCGTGCTGATCATCGTGAAAAACCGGTATGGACATCAGCTTCACAAGCTGCTCTTCTATATAGAAACAGTCCGGCGCCTTGATGTCCTCAAGATTGATTCCCCCGAAGGTGGGCTCAAGGAGCTTCACGGAGCGGATAAATTCATCCGGGTCCTGGGTGTCGATCTCGATGTCAAAGACATCGAGGTCCGCAAATCTCTTGAACAGGACGGCCTTCCCCTCCATGACGGGTTTCGCCGCCAGGGGCCCGATATTTCCGAGGCCGAGCACCGCGCTGCCGTTTGTGACCACGCCGACCAGATTGCCCCTGGTAGTGTACTCAAACGAACACTCCCGATCGTCCCTGATCTTGAGACAGGGCGCGGCCACACCCGGGGTGTAGGCCAGGCTCAGATCCGATTGAGACATGCAGGGCTTGCTCGGCATGACTTCGATCTTGCCCGGCCTTCGATGCCTGTGATAATGAAGGGATTCATTTTCATCTATCATAATCAAACCTCTATCTATATATTAAATGCGGGAGAGACAGGGCACCTGTTTTTACCGGTTAAGCATGAATCTTAGAATTTAGAGAAATGTTATTATAATATTATAATTAAAAAGAGAAAATATCTATGACAATCTTCACATTTCAAGG
>CAZGIZ010000062.1:22355-25482 GCA_964526655.1 uncultured Desulfobacteraceae bacterium
CTGACCCAAGGGTGTTGACTACTGACTGTTTTATGTCTATATTAAAATGTTTGTTAATGGGGCCTGAGTCATCCCGGCAGTATCACCCTCATTTTAGATAGCGGCCATGCCGGAAAAAATCAATTTCCGGACAATTGCTCACAATATACCTTAATGGGGGCCTAATTTCACGAAAAAGGAGATGTAAGATGAATGATTTTTTGGAAGATGGACCGAAAAAACCCATAAAGATTCAGGACAACACATTCAGGGACGGCCACCAGTCCCTCCTTGCGACAAGGATGAGGACCGAGGACATGCTTCCCATTGCCGAAAAAATGGACAATGTGGGTTTCTGGGCCATGGAGGTGTGGGGAGGCGCGACCTTTGACTCCATGCACCGCTTTTTAGCGGAAGATCCCTTTGAGCGTATCAAGACCCTAAAAAAGTATATTAAAAAGACGCCCTTTTCCATGCTCCTCAGGGGCCAGAACCTTGTCGGATACAGGAACTACGCTGATGATGTGGCAAGGCTTTTCGTGGACAAGGCCTGCGAGGCAGGCATAGATATTTTTCGCGTATTTGACGCCTTGAACGATTTCCGTAATTTCCAGACGGTCGTGGAGAGGATAAAGGCGAACGGAAAACACTTTCAGGGGACAATCTGCTACAGCCTCACGGAGAGACGCATGGGGGGTGAGGTGTTCAACCTGGAATACTATCTCAACAAGGCGAAGGAACTGCAGGATATGGGTGCGGATACCCTCTGCATCAAGGACATGGCCGGCATTATAGCCCCCTTTGATATAGCCAAGCTCATAACAGGGATGAAGAAGATAATCACTATCCCTATTCACCTCCACACCCATTATACCAGCGGCATGGCCTCAATGACCTACCTCGAGGCCATCAAGGCGGGCGTGGATATTATAGACACCTGCCTGGCCCCCTTTGCCCTGAGGACCTCCCAACCCGCCGTAGAGCCCATCGTGGCCACCCTTTACGGCACAACGAGGGACCCGGGTTTCGACCTGAGTCTCCTGCTCGAACTTGACGACTATTTGGAGACCGTAGCCCCCAAATACCGGGATTATCTCGCCAAGAACAGGATGTCCGTGATCGACACGGACGTCCTCGCCCATCAGGTGCCCGGGGGAATGATCTCCAACCTTGTGAGCCAGCTCACGGAGGCCAAGGCCCTGGATCGTCTTCATGAGGTGTATAAAGAAGTCGCGGTAACCCGTAAGGAACTCGGAATGCCCCCCCTTGTCACACCCACCAGTCAGATAGTAGGGGTCCAGGCCGTGCTGAACGTCCTCTTCGGCAGGTACAAGATGGTGACAAACGAGGTCAAGGATCTCGCCTACGGCCTCTATGGCAAGACCCCCATTCCCGTGGATCCTGAGATCCAGAAAAAGGTCCTGAAGAACTACAAAAGGGGAGAAACGCCTGTTACGGGCAGGGCCGCGGACTATCTTGAGCCTGAACTGGAAAAGGCCAGGGAAAAGATTGGAGACCTGGCAAAGGACGACTTTGACCTGCTCATCTACGCCCTTTACCCGACAACTGGCCAGCAGTTCCTGAAATGGAAGTACGGCCTGGAGAAAAGGCCTAACACGGTCAAGCCCAAGACACTTGAAGACATCCGCAAGGAAGACGAGGCAATGGCCGCGGCCATTGAACAGGTGTGCAAGACCGCCTAAAGGCAGGCGAGATCGAGGTTACCCTGCTCGGGACCGGCTCACCCCGGCCCCTCATGGACCGTTTCGGACCCAGTATCCTGGTCAGGGCCGGGAATCAGACCCTGATCTTCGACGCGGGAAGGGGAGCCATGCAGCGCCTGCATCAGATAGGGATCAGCTACAGCCGGTTAGACGCCCTCTTCCTTACCCACCTCCATTCCGATCATGTGGTGGGGCTCCCCGACCTCTGGCTCTCGGGATGGCTGGACGGACGGCGCGATGAGCCCATCAGGATGTTCGGCCCTGCCGGTACCGCCCCGATGATGGAGCACCTGACCCGGGCCTTTGACTATGACATCCGGATTCGCGTCGAGGACGATGGACTCTCACCCGCAGGGTCAGAAGTCCAGGCGACCGAAGTGGAAGAAGGGGCCGTTTATGAAGCCGGCGGCGTCCGGGTAACCGCCTTTAACGTGGATCACCGGCCCATTTTCCCGGCCTTGGGATACAGAATCGATTACGCGGGTCGTTCCGTGGTCCTGTCGGGGGATACCCGTTTCTCTGAAAACCTGATCCGTTTCGCTGACGGGGTCGATCTCCTGATCCACGAGGTCGGCGACGCCCCGGATCACTTGAAGCAGAGGCATCCAGGGCTGGCCAGGGCCCTGGATCACCACACTAACGCGAGAGAGGCCGGAGAAGTGTTCCACCGCACCAGACCCAGACTCGCGGTCTATACACACATTGTTCTGGCGGGCCTTGAAATGGACGAGCTGCTGTCACGAACCCGCTCCGTCTATTCGGGGCCGCTCCTGATGGGGGAAGACCTGATGAAATTCCTTGTGGGCGACGATATCAGGGAATGTAAATAAACACTGCACATTATCTCTTGACAAGGTTTCCGATTTTTTTGTATATCAATCTCTAATTCGCAATTTTATTGAAAACTGAACGGGACGGAGGCTTGAGCATATCTACTTATCAAGGAGGAATAAATGAAGTTTAAAAACGGGGTATTGATGATAGCTATTCTGGCTGTTGCGGGACTCCTTTTTATTGCGGTGGATGCGATGACAGCGACTGAACCACCGGATGAGATCCTCATTAATAATTCAGGATATAAGAAGAAAAGAGAAGGTCCTGTTAAATTCGACCATCTAAAGCATTCAAAGGAATATGGGGCCAAATGTACGGACTGCCACCATGATTATCAGGACGGGAAAAATGTCTGGAAGGAAGGCGATCCCGTCAAGGATTGTAAAGAGTGTCATGACCCCAATGGAAAGCACAAGGACAGCCCTATGGGCCTGAGATATGCCTATCACGACAACTGTGAGGACTGCCACGAGAAGGTCGACAAAGAGGAAGGCAAGAATGCACCCAGGAAGACGAAATGCAGGGATTGCCACGAAAAGAAATAGATTAAAGGCTGCCTGATTATCCAAGGTCAAATAAAAAGCCGCTCA
>CAZGIZ010000063.1:0-24971 GCA_964526655.1 uncultured Desulfobacteraceae bacterium
TGAAAAACAGCCAGGAGCGGCTGGTGCAGTCGGAAAAGATGGCATCCATCGGTGTTCTGGCGGCGGGAATGGCCCATGAGCTTAATAATCCGGTGGCGGCAATCAGGGCTTCCCTTCAGGATGTCTTGGAGGATACCCCAGAGGATGATCTCCGTTGGGAGGCCTTGAAAGGGGCGGAGAAGTCAACTGATAGGTGTAGAAGGATAATAAGCGACCTTTTGACCTTTTCACGAGAGAGCAAGGATTTGAGGCTGCAGGGCATTAATGACATTGTGGATGGGGCCGTTTCTATTGCACAGAAGGAGAGGACAAACCCTGGAATCAAGATATCCAAGGCATTAGCGTCGGACTTACCAAAGTTGAATTTGGACGCCCTGCAGATAAGGCAGGTGCTTATGAACCTGATTTCAAACGCCTCTCAGGCCATAAAGGAAGAGGGCGAGGTGATTATCCGAACATGCAAGGATAATGGAAATATCAAAATAGAGGTCTCCGATACTGGGGAGGGTATACCTAAGGATATACAAAAGACGATATTCGATCCTTTTTTTACCACAAAAGCCCCCGGGGCAGGCATGGGATTAGGGCTTTCAATCTCCTACAGTATTATAAAGAGGTATAACGGCGATATCGAGGTCAGGAGCGAAGAGGGCAGGGGCTCAACTTTTACCATTGCTTTACCAGTGGAGGAGATGGGCAGATAATCATGGAAGGAACCAAGATGGAAACAGGGGAAACCATAAAGGCGATAAAACTGTTATTAGTAGAAGATGACGAAGATTTTGCTCCTGCCCTGATGCGGCGTCTTAAGAAGAGAAATATCGACGTTCTATTATCCACTTCAGCAGAGGAGGCGCTGGATAAGCTCAAAGCGCAGGAATTCGATACGGTCGTCTCTGATATCAAACTGCCGAACATGGACGGAATGGAATTTCTGGCCAAGATAAGGGAGTTGAACAACAGTATCCCTGTTATCATGCTGACAGGATATGCGAGCCTGGAGTCTGCCAAAGAAGCGGTAAAACTGGATGCGACTGGATACCTATTAAAGCCCCTTGAGAATATCGAAGACTTATTGGACCCCCTGTTCAAGGCTGTACATAATTACGAGTTGCGGCGTAAAAACAAAGAGTTGATTCACAGCCTGCAGACAAAGATTGAGGAATTGAGGGTATCTGAAGAAAAGTACAGGGATCTGTTCGAGTCGGTCAGTGACGTTATCTATGTAATCGACCAGAACGGGAATTTCATCGCCGTTAACAGGAGGATGGAAGAGGTTGTCGGGTATAAGAGGGAGGAATTGATCGGGAGGCCTGCTGCCACCATTTTTGAAGAAGAAAAAGATGTGGGGCTTGCTGAATTAATAAAAAATGGTGTTGTCCAGAATATGGAAAAAACCTATGTCCTGAAAGACGGTAGAAAGATAGTTGTCCTCCTTTCAAGCTCGGTAATTCGTGACAGTGAGGGCGAGATTCAAGGGATAGTATGCTGCGCACGAGACATTACGGAGCGTAAACAGATGGAAGAAGAGCTCAGGAGACAGATGGATCAACTGGAGAAATTTACCAAAGTAGCCGTCGGAAGGGAGTTGAAGATGAAGAAAATGGAGGAAGAGCTTGCCGCACTGAAGGATGAAATGAAGAAATAGCACAGATAAGACTTTAATTTATTTATTGCTGTCACCCCCCTTTGGAAAATCAGGATAAAGTTTCTTTACGCAGTCAGGACAGAGTCCATGGCTGAATTCAACTTCGGAATGGTCTCTGATATATGTTTCGATCTGGCTCCAGATTCCTTCATCATCCCTGATTTTCTTGCAGGATGAACAGATGGGAATAACTCCTCTTAATGTTTTGACCTCCTCAATCGTGGCAAACATATCATTCTCGACTCTTTGGAAATTGAGTATAATTAAACCTATTATTACAAATATATTCCCCATGGAGAAGAACACAAAAGATGCTCCATGAGTGGCGGAGGCATCCATGAAGTCAACAACAGGGCCTTCAAAGAAGGCAGCTTCAATAAGTCGCAATGCGGAAAAGACAGCTTGAATGCCGAACACAGCCGTCAACAATACGTTTTTATCTTTTATTAATAGCGGAACATAACGATGGACAATATAGCCGCAGTATCCGAAAAGTATTGTTAGAGCAGCGGAAATAACAATTATACGGGCATTTATATTCGGTGAGTAATAAGTAAAGTATAAAAATGAAAAAAACGTAAGCACACCAAGCGATATGAAAAGCCATATTCTCCTCGGGCCGTGTGTAAAAATTTCTATTCCATCAGCGATAAGTCCGTATGATACTATAATAAGGGTATTTGCGACTACAATTGTAAAGAAGTCAGGGAAGATGTCTCGCAGGCTCAAGAATAACATACCGAAATAGGTGAGAATGGAAGCAATTGTCCATTGCGAAAAACCAGCGTAAGTCTTTCTTTTGCGAGACACAAAGAGCATACAGAGGCAGAGGATAAGACTAATCACTCCCGAACCAAGAGATAGTGTCCTTATATCAAGTAGATAATGCATATTTATTTTCCTCAAGCGAACGCTGATACAAAAGTGGCAGGCGGCAAAAGGCCGTGATAGTGAAAAATCGCCTAAGTTACTCAATAATATTAATCAAAGTATCCCTTCTGTTCCTTAGGATAACCACTTGATATTTGGGCGAAACAGTAAGGTTGTGCATGATATGATCGCCAAAGATACCATTCAATTTTTAAAATAACATCTTCGTCGCTCTTCTGTCAATCATTAGCCCATTACCAAAATCCACTATCAAATTTCTACATTATCAATTTAGGACAAGGGATTTTTGTCCATCTCTGGACATTATCAAGTGTTAGATGCTTGTAGCAACAATGCCCATCGGCATAGTTCTGAGAGTATCCTTTTTTTGTAAATGAAATGTCGAACATTTGTAACTTAATATTTTAATAAATTAATACTTGACTAAGATATTTTTTTATCATATTTAACCTTGCGACCTGCCAGGATCAGAGTTTTCGGATTTCTCGCGGGATTCACCTGGAGGCCTGGCTCAAAACGATCGTTCGCCAGGCTATTTGTGGAATACATGGCTGGAAAGTCGTTTTATTTATAAATTTCAGGGATAGAGAGATTGATTATGTACAATAATGAGACGGAATCCATTATCAAATTGCGACCTGCCAAAAGGACCAGGCTGTCCCAGGGAATTTCAAAACAGCTAAAGGACCAGATTTACGACGGAATTATCAAGCCGGGCGATAGGCTGCCTTCATTGGATATCCTGTCCGGGGTCTTTAAGGTAGGGAAACCGGTAGTGAGGGAGGCCATCCAATCACTCGAGAATTCGGGACTGATTTTCGTCAAACCGGGTGCAGGAGGCGGCGCTTTTGTCAAGAAAGTAGGTACTCGGGTCCTGTCAGAGGCCTTTGAAGGAATTATTCGGCTCGACAACGTCTCAATGGAGGAATTGACGGATGCCAGGTTGACCGTTGAGATGGCGATGTTGCCTTCAATAATTGACCGGATTCAACCAGCTGTTCTGGAGGCCCTGGAAGAGAATATAAAGAAAGCAGAGGCAAGCCTTGCGAACAGCGTTAAGGATTCCACGAATATTCAATTTCATATTATCCTTGCCAGGGTCAACAATAACAGGCTCATGCTCAATATTATCGAGGCTTTCTCAGACCTCGGATGGAGATTTAACGAAGCAAATGAGTACGACTATGAACGGTATAAAAAGATTGTCCAGGATCATAAGGTGTTGATAGGATTGCTTAAGGCAAAAAAGAGGGATAAATTTTTAGAGATGTTTGAGAAACATATCAAGAATTCAGCATACTTTTTTGAATAGGACATAACAATGAAACTCATTTAGGAGGGAGCGAATATGGAATTTACAGCCATTGAAAAAATCCTGATGAAACATTCCGTCGAGCCCCTGGAAAAGGTTTCACCAGGGGATTTTGTCACCGCCCACATAGATTATGTGGGCGTTCACGAGGGAATTAATGCAAGGATTTTCGACATGCTCTTTGGGGGACCGGATGGGCTTAAGGGCGTGTGGGACCCCGAAAAGGTGGGAGTCTACCTGAGCCATCATTTCTGCACCGCCCATAGCGATGAACTGGCAGAAAGTCAAAAGGAGACCAGGGACTGGGCACGCAGGCTGGGGCTCAAGGTGCACGATTTCGGCAGCGGCATTGCCCACATCCTGATCATGGAGGAGGGAAACGCTTTTCCAGGGGCATTGTGCCTCTTCGGAGATTCTCATGCCAACGCCTACGGGGCTATCGGGGCCATGGGCGCCCAGGCCGGCAATGAATTACTTGGGGTGGTCCTGACGGGGAAATTATGGTTCAAGGTCCCGGAGACCCACAAATATATCATTGAAGGGACGACGCCGAAAGGGGTCTATCCGAGGGATATCATCCAGTATATCGTGGGCCAGGTCGGCATGGACGCCTCGGTCTATAAGGCCATAGAGTTTGACGGCTCCTACATCCATTCCCTCCCCATTCCCCTGCGGTTCCCCTTCACCCTGATGACCACGGAACTCGGGGCAAAATGCTGTTTTATCGAACCGGACGAGATTACCTTGGAATACCTGAAGGGGAGGGTGAAAAGGCCCTTTGAGGTTGTGAGGAGCGATCCGGGGGCACGGATTGAAAAGACATTTGAGTTCGACGTCTCCGGCCTGGAACCCCAGGTCGCCATACCCTCATCACCGGGCAACACCAGGTCCATCGAGGAGGCCCTGGGCCAGAATATCGATCAGGTGTGTCTGGGGACCTGCACGGGCGGGAGTATTTATGACTTCAGGGAGGCAGCCAAGATACTCAAGGGCCGCAAGGTAAAAGCCCGCACCATGATTATCCCGGGCACGAGGGAGGTCACGGAATTATGTGCCTCGGAGGGGCTGTTCCAGGTCTTTGTGGAGAGCGGCTGCGACCTCTTTCCGGCCTACTGCGGCACCTGCCAGACCTTCAGCGCCGGGCACCTGGCCCCGGGCGAGACCCAGATGCATCCGGGTCCCAGGAATTGGGTCGGGAGGACGGCCGAGGGCTCTTTTGCCTATCTGGCGTCGCCCGCCACCTGTGCCGCAACAGCTATAGAGGGAAAGGTCGCCGATCCCAGGAACTACTTATAGGAGGTTACAATCATGTCAGATAAAGGCAGCGGTAAGGAATGGATCGTGGAAGGGACTGTCTGGAGGGTTGGTGACAACGTCAATACGGAGAGTATTACACCGACCAAGTGGCTCCATGAAGGTTTTGATCCTCTCATGGAACACATCGGAGAGGTCCTTATCCCGGAGTTTCCGAAAAAAGTCAAAAAAGGCGATATCTGGGTAGGGGGGTCCAACCTTGGATGCTCCTCATCCAGAAATGCACCCCATTACCTGAGGAAAAAGGGGATTGCCGCTATCCTGTGTAACAGCGCGTCGAGAATCTTTTACAGAAATGCCATCAATGCAGGTCTCCCCATATTCGATATTGGAAAGGCGGTAGAAAATATTAAGATGGGCGACAGGGTTCGAATCAACGTGAAAACGGGTGAGATCAAGAACCTGACCAACGGGACTGAAATAAAGGCAAAGGAATATCCCGATTTCATCATGGAGATAGTAAAGGCGGGAGGCATTCAGGAGTACATAATGAGTCATAAAGATGAATACGAGCTTCTGGCGTAAGGAGGCATTCATGGATAACAAAATTTTCAAGCTAAAGAAGGCACTGGAACTCCTGAAGCAAAAGGGATTAGACGGCCTTGTGATTTTTTCGAGCGGCGCCTTTTATTTTCTGAGGCCCAATCAACTCAACTATTTTTCGGAATGGAGGCCCCTGGGCCCCCGCAACGCAGCCGTGGTCTCAAAATCGGGCAAGGTCGCGCTTCTAATTGAACCGCCGTGGGATCTGAACCGTGCCTCCCAAAAGTCCTGGATCAAAGACACGAGGGGGACCCGGAATTTTTCAAAGGACCTGACCAGTATCCTCAGGGAGTTCGATATCTCAGGATCCGTCGGAGTGGCCGGCACAGGAGAAATGACCCTGGATGTATACCAGGCCATAGGGGAGGCGGCGCGGGTAGTCCCTGCCGATGATATCCTTGAGGAGGTAGCCAGGGAAAAGACGCAAAGGGAAGTGGAGATTGCAAGAAAGACCGGACGGATCGCGGATGCGGGTTTCAATGCCTTTCTGGAATACGCCCGCCCCGGGATACGCGAATATGAGCTGGTAGGCGAAATGGAATTTGCCATGCGTTCCGCGGGAGCCACAGACAATTTTACCCTGATCAGTTCAGGAAGACACAACTATTCTATGCACCCGGCTTCGGACAAGAGGCTTGCCCCAGGGGACATCGTTATAGGTGAGATATCGCCTGTCTTCGAGGGCCAGGTTGTCCAGATCTGCAGGACCGTTGTTCTCGGGGAGCCAGATCCCCTGCTTGCGGAAAAGTATGAGATGCTCGTCCACGCCCTGAAGGAGGCCATCAAACAGATAAGGCCCCATGTCCCGGCATCCTCCATGTCCATTGCCATGAACAAGGTCATCAGCGATGCGGGCTATGCAAAATATTGCTACCCACCTTACATGCGGGCGCGCGGACATGGATTCAGTCTCGGATCGATCTCCCCTGGAGCGACAATCGATGATGAGACCAAGCCGGACTTTGAAAAGGACCAGGTTGTTGTCGTGCATCCGAATCAGTATCTGCCCGAGACCGGATACCTGGCCTGCGGCGAATCCGTACTGGTCACGGAGAGCGGTACCGAACGTCTCTCGGAGACGAAGACAATACTTTATTCAAAAGGGGTTTAGCATGGAGACAATTCAACCCATATTAAAAAGAGGCAGGGACGTCTGGGACCGGATTAACATGCCGGAAGCGGAATTCAGGGAGAGGGCCCAGAGGATTCAAGAGAAAATCAGAAAAGAGAATCTTGATGTGATGCTTGTCTACGGGGCAGGTCTCAACGAGTATGGCAATAGCTGTTACCTAAGCAATTTTGTCACAAAGATGCCCCAGGGCGCGCTCGTCATCCTCCCGAAGGAGGGAGAGGTTACGTTCATCTTTCAGGGAGGTTCTCGCGAGTTGAAGACCGTCCAGACCACAACCTGGATTGAAGACACCCGACCCGCCATGGATCTCCCCCAGGCCTGTGTCAAATTTCTGAAGGAAAAGGGTCTTGTCCCCTCAAGGGTGGGCATCGCCGGTATAAGGGAATGGATGCCTGTTCGGGAGTATCAAGTCCTTATGGATGGAATCGCTCCCTGCGAGGTCATCGATATGGATCACGTCCTGAGAGAGATGCGGATGGTGAAATCTCCGAAAGAATGCGATCAGATGCGCAGGGCCTCCCGGATTGTGGCCCGGGGTTTTGATTTTATTAGCGGCGCCGCTTTTCCGGACACGAACGAGAGGATGATCGAGGCGATGATCGACCGGGAAATGCGCCTTGAAGGAGTCGAGGATGTCAGGATACTCATCGGAAAACCCAGGGAGAAGCAATGGGCCTTGAGGCCTGCGGATGACCTCCCCGTGTCCGAAGGAGATTCTGTGATTATCTATCTTGCCCTGTCCTTTGAAAGGTACTGGGCAGAAGGGATCAGGACCTTTTCATTCAAGGATTCCTTCTTTGAGAAACCGGATTTGGGGACCTTCGCAGGGATATTTGAGAAGGGCCTTTCGGGGATGGGCCCCGGCAGGACTGTCTCTCAATTCTACAAAGGGCTCCTGGGCGATGCAGATAAGAGTGGCCTGGAGCCTATCCTTGATTATGGTTTGGGGCATGGCATCGGACTCGGCCCTAATGAATTTCCCGTAATTGACGACAAGAGTCCCATAGAGATGAAAGAGGGGATGTGTTTCGTACTTCGACTGGCTGCAAAAAGCAAGAAATTTGGCGCGGTCATGACGGGAGATACATTCCTTTTGACACAAAATGGGCCTGAAAAATTAACCGTCTGAAATGGTGGCCGTCTTTCCACCAGGAAAGGGGAAAGGCATGAATATTCCTCGCCATGACAGGATGACCTGTGATGTTCTAATCATCGGTGGTGGCGGAAGCGGCGCGCTCGCAGGGCTTGAGGCCTCGGAAGGGGGCAAGTTAAAAGTCATCCTGGCCAGCAAGGGGCCCATAAGCCAGAGCGGGCTGACCCCGACCGGCAACGGGGGCACGGCCTTCTCCGGTTCGATCGAGCACCTCTTCAAGAATATGGTGACAGCGGGCAACTACCTGAACGACCAGGACGTCATATGGTCAATGTTCAGCCAAACTCAGGATGCGATAGAAAAGCTAAAGAGGATCGGGGTCACTGTCACACCCCTGGGACCCCACGGCATCTGCGTCCCGGGTGTCGAGACCCTTTCACTCGCGAGACGGGAGCTTAGCAAGAGATCCAATGTCGTCCTCCTTGAGGACGTCCTGATAACCCGGCTCATTCATGAGAACGGGAAGATCATTGGCGCCGTTGCCCTGGATCTTATAACGGCGGAGCTTTTTGAGATCGTAGCCACTGCCGTGATTCTTACCACAGGAGGGATCGCGGGGGAACTCTATCCACGGACCAGTAACAACCCCTTCGGAATCACAACCGATGCCTCGGGAACCGGGCATGTCATGGCCTATCAAGCCGGGGCCCACCTCATAGACATGGAAATGATGGCCTTCGTGCCCCTGCCGACCGACCCCAGGTGCCTGAATCTGAGATACTTTCCCGAATTCTGGCGCGGCCCCTATCTGAACCGTCACGGCGATGTTGTAGAGTCGGATATTGAGGGATATCTGGGTGGATCCTATTCCTATCTCTTCCTTCAAAAACTCGCCAGGGAATTCGAGAAGGGCAACGGCCCCGTATATGTCGATCAGCGTGCAATGGAGAAACCGGATCATGTTTCCGGGATCCGCGCATGGGATCGAAGGAGGAGGTACATCAAGTCGTTAGGGATCGATCCCAATGAAAACAGGATAGAGCTTGCCATTGGCTCGCATTTCTGCATGGGGGGACTCTATGTCAATGAGAAGACCGAGACGACCATTCCAGGCCTCTTTGCCGCCGGCGAGATCATGGGCGGGGTGCATGGCGGGCTGCGCCTTCCTGGCTATAGCTTCACGCAAATGATTGTCTTTGGATTCATAGCCGGGAGACAGGCCGCGGACTATGCAACAGGGGTCCTGAAGACCGGGGAATCTTCCTCCTATCAAATAGTGGAGAAGGAAAGGGAGAGGATCTTCAATTTCCTGGAACAAAAGCGTAATCCTGTCTCATTGCGCGCCTTAAAAAACCGTTTGCAGCGTGAGATGGAAAGGGATGTCTTTATCTTTAGAGACAAGGCAGGTCTTGAACGGGCCCTTGAGGAGATAGGAAAGATCAGGGAGGAGGTGACGCGCATCCAGGTCCCCTCTTTCAAGAGGTTCAACCTCGACTGGGTCCGGGCCGTAGAGTTTTCAATGATGGTCGAGGGGGCGGAGATCATCGCGCGAAGCGCCCTTTACAGGGAAGAGAGCCGGGGGTTCCATTACAGAAGGGATTTTGAAGGCAGGGACGACAGGAGATGGCTGAAGCACACAGTGGTTCATCTTCAGGGAGGCAATCTCACCCTCGACACGGCTCCCGTTGTGCTCGATCGGATGAGGCCGGAGGAATAGCATGGGAGACTATATTACGGCAAAAGTTTTTCGCTATGACCCTGATAGGGATGAAAAGCCCTATTTTAAGAGTTATCGGGTGGAGGCGGACGGGCAGATGTCCGTGCTGGTGCTCCTGGACCGCATCCAGCGGGAGATGGACCAGACCATCAGCTTCAGGAGCTACTGTTGCGGCCTACAGACGTGCAAATCCTGTCTTATGAAAATAAATAATAAAAAGCAATTTGCCTGCATGACAGTGGTGCAACCCGGGGAAGAGGTGGTCCTTGAGCCAGTGACATACCCGGATAACCACTTGAAGGATCTGGTTGTGCGGGCAAGCGATAAGGAGTAAACAGTATGATGACGATAGCAGAAAAGATCCTGGCCCGTACCTCCGGACAATCCAAGGTGTCTGCCGGGGATTATGTCACCGCCCGAATCGACATGGCAATGGTGACCGACATGATAGGAAAGATTCGTAGGGTCATCCTGCAGGCGGGGATCAGGCAAGAGGCCCTCACATTGTGGGACCCTGAAAGATTCGTGGCCGTACTCGATCACTACGCCCCGCCCTTCTCGACCGCCATGGCGGATAACCAGAAGGAGATTCGCCGGTTCATGAAGGATCTGAAGGCCAAATACTTTTATGATGTCATGGCGGGTATCTGTCACCAGATCATGCATGAAAAAGGGCATGTTCGTCCCGGCGAGCTCATCGTGGGGTCAGATTCACATACCACGACTTACGGGGCCTTCAATGCAGCTTCCACGGGAATCGGGGCATCGGAGATGGCCTATGTGATGCAGACCGGAGAATTGTGGTTCATGGTGCCCGAGACCATCAAATTCGAGATAAGAGGCAAACTTCCGGAAGGGGTGTATTCCAAGGACATCATCCTCCACGTTGCAGGAAAATACGGGACCGATGTGGCCCAGTACAAGGCCATCGAGTGGACAGGGCCCGTAGTGGATGACCTGAGCATAGACGGCCGCTTGACGATGAGCAACATGTCGGTCGAACTTGGCGCCAAGTTCGGGATATTCAGGGCGGATGAAAAGGTCCTGGATTATTTGAAGGGACGCACTGACAGGGCCTTTGAACCCGTGGAAAGTGATCCTGACGCTAATTATCTGGAAAACCATGTGGTTGACGGATCCGCCCTGGAGCCCCAGGTGGCCCTGCCCCACAGCGTGGGCAATGTGAAGTCTGTCTCCGAGGTGAAGGGGATCGAGATCAATCAGGCCGTGATCGCATCATGCTGTCACGGTCGAATAGAAGACTTTGAGACGGCGGCGAAGATCCTTAAGGGGAAGAAGGTCCATCCCGGTGTGCGCTTCTATGCCGCCCCGGCCTCATGGGAAGTTTACAAGGAGGCCCTGGACAGGGGCCTGTTCAAGACCTTAGCGGATGCCGGCGTCTTGATCGGTAACGCCGCATGCGGTTTTTGTACAGGTATTCAGGGCTGCCTGGCCGAGGGAGAGCGTTGCATAGCGGCCACTCCGAGAAACTTCAAGGGACGGATGGGGAGCCCAAAGGCGGAGATCTATCTGGCCACGGCGGCAACTGTGGCGGCCTCTGCCATCGCAGGCAAAATAGTGGACCCGAGGGAGGTGATGTAGATGGAAAAGGTGCGAGGAAGGGTAAGGAAATTCGGGGATAACATCGATACGGATAACATTACACCCGCGGCTACGCTTAACCTCCCGCCGGAAGAGCTCAAAAAGCACGCCTTTGAGCCCATCAATCCGGACTTTCACAAGAGCGTGGAACCTGGCGACATTATCGTGGCAGGCAATAACTTTGGATGCGGATCGAGCCGGGAGCAGGCCACGGATGTGGTAAGGGACCTGGGGATTCGCTATATTGTTTGCGAATCCATGGCCCGGATCTATTTCAGAAACTGTATCGCCCTGGGCCTTTATCCCATAATGGCCAAAGGGGTGAGTGGTCTTTTCAAGGAAGGAGATCAGATAGAAATCGATTTTGAGAACGGTGTGGTGAAAAATATTCAAACTAAAAAAACAGTCTCATTCAAACCATTGACAGGCACCACAAAAGAGATTCTCGACGGGGGGGGAATACTTCCCCGCCTGAAGCAGATCATCGAAACGCCGCCTATTTCATGAACTTAACGAGGTAATTTCATGAAGAAATTGATAAAGGCCTATAATATTTGGGAAAGCAGAAGCGCTGCGGTCTTCATGGCCGTCTCCGTAAGTCTGGCGTTTTATGAGGTCTTGTCTCGTTTCATCATCCATACCTCCATCGATTGGTCCTCGGAAATAACCATCTATTCCATCGTCCTCTGTGCCATCCTGGGAACCAGCATCCTGATAAAGAAAGATGAGCATGTCAGGGTGGACCTTCTCATGATGCGGTTTAATGAGACGCGTCAAAATATGCTTCGCTTTTTGAATGGGTGTCTCTGCCTCCTTTTTAGCGTTGTCACATTTTATTCCGGGATAATACAGGTACATGACGCATTTATCACCGGTCCGAGATCCGAGAGCACTCTCCAGACGCCCCTCTGGATCCCTTACCTTATGATGCCCTTCGCAGGCATCCTGTTCTCTTTGCGCCTTATGGGGTATCTTTATTCCCTGATTCCGAAGATTGCGGTGAACAGGATTTTAAAGGACCCCCTGTTCTGGATCTATGTGTTCGCCTGTGTTTTTATCTATGTACTGTTGATAGCCGGATACGATCCCACAATGATCCTGGTTGTCGGCCTCCTGATTTTTCTCATACTGGGAATGCCGATAGCATTTGCCCTGGGCGTTGTCTGTCTCGCGGTCCTTTACGTGCTCGACATGATCCCCATGGCCGGATTTTCCGCGAAGATGTTCGAGGGCGTGGGCAAATTTTCATTCCTATCCATCCCCTTTTTCATATTGAGCGGCACCTTCATGACCCGTGGCGGCATTGCCGGACCTCTGCTCAATTTTGCCTTTGACTTTTTAAAACCCATCAAGGGGGGGTTCGCCATTGCCGTGATGGTTGCCTGCATCATTTTTGCTTCACTCTCCGGCGCGAGTGTTGCCATTGCGGCGGCCCTAGGTCTTATGGCCTTGCCCATGATGGTAGAAAAGGGCTACCCCAAAAGGCTCGGTCTGGGTCTAATTTCCACGGGAGGGACCCTCGGGTCATTAATCCCCCCAAGCGGGATTTTGATCCTCTATGGGGCGGTGAGCGGTGAGAACATAGGAGACCTCTTCAAGGGAGGAATTGTACCAGGGGTAATAATAGGATTCGCCTTCTGCGTCCTGATCTATATCCTTTGCAAAGTCAACGGATGGGGAGCGGTCGATCCCAAAGACAGGTTTGACATTCGTTCCCTGGTCAAGAGTTTCTTCGGGGCCTTTTGGGCACTGATGATGCCCGTGATCATTCTGGGGGGTATTTACTCCGGCATATTCACACCCACGGAGGCTGCGGCCGTGGCGGTATTTTACGCGGCCGTCGTCTGCACCCTGACCTACAAGAAGATGAAGCTGAAGGACTTCATTCCCATATTGGAGGAATCAGCGATTTTCACGGGATTCATCTATTTTATTGTAATGACGAGCACCCTTTTTTCCTTTCTCGTCACCATGGAACAGGTCTCCACGAAGATCCTCGATATAGTCTTCAGCCTGAACATGCAACCATGGCTTTTTCTACTTATTATCAATCTTTCTGTTTTTCTCATGGGATTTTTCTTGCATCCGGGCGCAATAATCCTTATGGGGGTGCCCATTCTCTATCCTGTGCTGGCGGACATGAATATCAATCCGATTCATTTCGGGGTCCTCCTGGCCATTAACAGTGAGCTCGGTTTCATTACGCCGCCGTTTGGAATGAACATCTTTGTCGTGAGCGGGGTATGCAAGGCTTCTGTAATGGAGGTGGTCAAAGGCGAGATTCCTTTCATCATTGTTCTTTTGGCGGCGCTGTTGATCATTACCTATTTCCCCGCTGCCAGTCTTGTATTTGTACATTAAAGAAGGGGGGTGATTTTGGTCATAAAGGGAAGTCTGGAAAATTCCAAACTTTTTAGCTTGGATGTTTTTTCATAGGTGGCGGGATATGCCTAAGGCATGGAAGCCGTGTGGTATGAAATCGCCAAGCGATTTTATACATTGATAAATATTTTCAAGTAAGGAGGGAAAAAATGGAGGGATTAATCAAAAAAAGGTCTATTCTTTGGATTCTGATTCTGGCTTTTTCGTTTATCTTCACTGTCCATACAAACGCCTACGCAAAAAAGATAGTGATTAAGATATCGACCGTGCAAATGCCGCGACAACAGATGGGAGAATTCAGTTTAAAATTCGCGAAAGTGGTAAGCAGTGATCCTGACTTAAAGGACAAGGTAGAAATCAAGGTGTACCCTTCGGCCCAGCTCTACAGCGGGAAAGAGGAGTTGGAGGCGTTGACCAGGGGCGAATTGGAGATGGCTTTTGTCATCGGTTCCAAGCCTGAGGTCTTGGATCCGGCTTTTCAGATCCTGAATCTGCCTTTTATATTCCCGAGCCTTGATGTGGGATTTAAGGTCCTTGCTAGCGAGACAGGGAAAAAATACCTCTGGTCAAAACTCGATAAGCATAACATCAAATTTCTGGGGATCGCCTTCTCAGGGACACCAGTGGTTTCCAACAGCAAGCATCCCATCTTGATGCCTGACGATTTCAAGGGCCTTAAGATGAGGTCCTACGGAAGGATATCCAAGTCCACCCTTGAGGCATTGGGGGCCACATGCATCGTGACCGCATCAGAGGAAACCTTCGGCGCGTTGCAGCAGGGGATGATCGACGGGTTACTCACCCCCAACGCCGTCTATATGGCGCGAAAATATTACACAATTCAGAAATATGTGACGGATACGGGAACCATGAATCTTTCCAATGGGCAGTTATTCGCGAGTGCCAAATTCTGGGCCGGCCTGCCTGACGATGTCCGATCAAAGCTGGAAACCATTTTAGATAAGATGATTGCCGAAAATAACCAGGAATATGTCGAGAAAGATAAGCAGATTTTCAAAGAGATCGAAGCCAAAGGCAACGAGGTCTCCCACCTGACACCCGAACAGACCAAGGCATGGAAAGAGGCCACGAGGTCGATCTACACGGACTATGGTCCTGAGATCGGTGAGGATGTCATAGAAAAGATTGAGGCGGAAGTCGAAAGGTTGTCAAAATAAGCAAAGTGGATCCGGCGGGAGCGCCTCCCCCTGGCCCCCTGGCCATGGTGGCGCCTCCGCCTCAGGCCTAATCACGTAGTCAATGGCATTGATAGGATAATTGTAGTTAGATTTGGTATGAGAGAAAGGGGCCTTACACGGACTTCTTTTGCTCCACGCCTCTAAGTCCTTGCCTAAAGAGTCTCCCGCAGGCCGTAAACATGGTAAAGGGGGTTGATAGGAGAGGCAAGTCATGCAGGCGGGCAAGGGCAATCATCTCCTGATCCGGTTGCTTGCCCCTTACCAGAACCACGGTAGCCACCTCCGCGATGACCGCCGTGCGGATGATCTGCACGGTATTGAGGCCGGAGAGGACCACAACGCCATTTTTGGGTCCCCTGAGGAGATCGCTCATAAGATCGCTGCCTGCACCGGCCCGGATAATCATCTCCATCTTGTTCTCACCCAAGATGACGTCGGCCTTTAAAATCTCTTTAATCTCCGATAATTTCATGCCGACCTTTTGTTCTGTCACTCCCTCTTGATTATGCCGATCCAGGATTTTTTCGATGCGATCCATGATCACCAGACCCTGGCCATCCTTATAGATTAACAGTTGGTTAGAATTTCCTTTACCGAGAATAGAGGATATGAAGTTTCAGATGGTATGTCAATGAATAAGTCACATTAGATTTTATCTCAAAAATGCTGTATGTTCTGGCTACGACAATGGCTTTATTACCATGGATGACATTTTTTGACTCTGCCTTGGCAGGCCATTTTTATAGAAAAACAACGTATTAGATTATAAAGTAAGATTTTGCCTTGAAACTGCCTTAGTGCTCTTCCATTTCGCTAAATCGGCGGATGCAATGTGGCACTTCAAGGTGCCCAAAACTATCGATTTTTTCGAAAAGCCAGCTAATTTCAATACTATGACATGGCCAGTTGGATTTGATTCATCCAGTCGGATAGTTGGACACCCTCTGCGGAACAGTAGGTCAAGGTGTAGGGCTTAATATCGATGATCGGGCTGCCGTCGATCGCTTCAAGACCCTGAACCGTCAAGATATTCCCTGTTTTTTCTATGATTCTTACTACCGTTACAAGGATGGGATTGGGCCTGGCCGGACTGCAGGTGGAAAAAATTCCGACAAGAGGAAATTGCTTTTGTCCTATGGGGTGGACCTTGGTTAAGGAACGCCCGTGAGGATGCAAGAGGTGCGGCCAATATAGGACCAGGGCGTGTGAGAAGTCCTCCAAGCCATCTAAAATGCCCTCCAGATCTGGGTTGATCACCAACTCTGATACAAGAGAACGAATGGTTTTCGCTTCCATGGCTGCCTGCTGAAGCCCTTTTTCAAGTTCAATATCCTCCCCCTCTGCCTTCAAGCTTGGGGTTTTAAGCTCGCTCCTGACGTAGCCGACAGGCTTGATGATCATTTCCTCACTCTTGAAATGATCTGAATCTTCTCTTTCTTTCAAAATTTATCCCTTTCTCATGTCTTCAACGCTTTCGCGACGCGCTCAGGAAATATCCCAGGTAGTTCGTCTTGTCAAGGGCGGGCGAATGGAAAAATTCGACAAATCAATAGCCATATGAATGCGGTTTGAGTCAAGACTCTGCCGTTAATGATTTCAATCAGGGACCACCGGTTATACTGGTTGTCTCTAATTCCTTACCAACTTATTGATTTTTCTGAAAATATATCTTTAGCTTTGAACCTCATCTGGAAGGCGTTGGAAAGTGTCTGAGAGGGATTGTAGACACTGTTTTCAGAAAAAATAAAAAAAGTCCTTGACAAAAAGTTTTGGATAGCCTTAAAATTTTAGGCAATATGAAAATAAATCAGGCCTACGAGGTGAATGATGACATTTGCAGGCACATTGACCGCAAGTTTGGAGGACTATCTGGAGGCCATTTTCCAGATCATTGCAGAGAAACAGGCCGTGAGGCCCAAGGATATCGCCAAGCGTCTGAAGGTCAGCAACTCGTCGGTGACAGGTGCGCTTCGCTCCCTGGCAGACAAGGAATTGATCAACTACGCACCTTATGATGTGATCACCCTGACACACAACGGGAGGACCGCCGCCAAGGATGTGGTCCGTCGGCATGAGATCCTCCAGGATTTTTTCGTAAAGGTTCTCGCGGTCGAAGAGGTGGAAGCAGAGAAGGCGGCCTGCCAGATGGAGCATTCGATTCCAAAGTTCATCCTGGAGCGCTTCATACAGTTTGCCGAATTCGTTGAGGTTTGCCCCCGGGGAGGCGCCAAGTGGATCGCGGGATTCGGTTACCACTGTGATCAGGGCGACACACAGGAGAACTGTGAAAAGTGTATCTCAGTGACCCTTGAAGAAGTAAGACAGCGTAGGCGTCAAGGAGGACGGAAAGCGATGACAACATCGAAGTTGAATGATTTAAAGCCAGGGCAAAAGGGCAAAGTGTTGAAAATCGATGCCCGAGGAGAAACAAACAAGCGGATTGTCGAGATGGGCGTCACCCCCGGGTCTGTCGTTGAACTCGAGCGTATAGCCCCCTTGGGCGACCCTATTGATATCAAAGTTAAAGGCTATCATCTTTCTTTGCGGAAAGAGGAAGCCGAGGGGATCGAGATCGAAGCGTTGTAGGTGGCAATAAAATCTGGTGAAAGGTATGGGCAATGCCGTTATCAGTTGTGCAAGAAGGTAGGCGGGTGCGGATTATCACCGTAGATGCTGGCCATGGACTCCTAAGTAGATTGACTGCCATGGGACTGGTCCCGGGCGTGGAGATTGAAGTTCTCCGGAATTCTCTGCACGGACCGTTTCTTATTGCGGTAAAAGGCAGTCGCATAATGCTGGGCCGTGGCATGGCCCAGAAGATCATGGTCGCCTAAATTTTTTTGCTATATAGTTTCGGCATGCCTAAAAACATGCGGCGATCCAAATATACGACTCAAAAATAGAACAGGAGGATAAATAAAGGCCATGAAACCCAAGATAGAAGTCGCCCTTGCGGGCAACCCGAACTCAGGGAAGACCACCATATTCAATGAGTTAACCGGTGCTCGCCAGCATGTCGGGAATTATCCCGGTGTGACGGTGGAGCGTAAGGAAGGATTTCTCCATCACGGTGATATTGAGCTGCAGATCGTCGATCTGCCCGGAACTTACAGCCTGACCGCCTATTCGGCGGAGGAATTGGTGGCCAGAAACTTCATCATCGACGAAAAGCCGGACGTCGTTGTAGACATCCTCGACACCTCGAACCTCGAAAGGAACCTGTACCTTGCGGTCCAACTCATGGAGCTTGGTGTGCCTCTCGTTCTGGCCTTCAACATGAGCGATATGGCCAAAGCGCGGGGATACGAGTTCGACATCGAGAAGCTCTCACGGTTCTTTGGGGCTCGTATCGTTCAGACTGTGGGGCACAAGGGTGCGGGAATGAAGGAACTTTTCGACGCCATCATTTTAACGACAACAGAGGGTGTGCCGAAGGTAAACCAAAACGGGGATAGGCCATCGGCCGGCGATCTTTCCTCCAAAGCGAGCATTCGAGGACCTCACCACCAGGCCCCAGTGATCAACTACGGGCTGGAGATCGAGGAAGAGATCGCCAAAATAGAGTCCCTAATAAAAACAAATGGTTCGGTCACCGGGAAATACGATTCGCGATGGCTCGCCGTTAAACTTCTTGAGAACGACAAGGAGTTGCGGGCCACGGTCGTATCCCCCGAAGTCAATGATCAGATCGAGAAAAGCGCTTCGCACATTGAGAAGATACTCGGGGAGCACCCTGAAACAGCTATCGCCGGCCGCAGGTATGGATTCATCTCCGGCGCTTGCCGGGAAGCGGTACGTTCCACCATAGAGATTCGCCACACTATCTCGGACAGGATAGATTCCGTAGTGATCAACCGCGTTCTCGGGCTGCCCCTATTCCTTGGGCTGATGTACCTTGTCTTCGAGCTGACGTTCACCCTGGGAGATCCGCCCATGGGGTGGATAGAAGCATTCTTCGGCTGGTTAGGCGGGACGGCTGGAGGTTGGTGGCC
Organism: uncultured Desulfobacteraceae bacterium; assembly: GCA_964526655.1. GTDB lineage: Bacteria > Desulfobacterota > DSM-4660 > Desulfatiglandales > HGW-15 > CAZGIZ01. Next base: position 18,826 of record CAZGIZ010000063.1, read on the forward strand.
GGAAGGCTCTGAAAGCCTGCTGAGGTCGCTTCTGGTTGACGGTATCATCGGCGGTGTCGGCGGTGTTATTGTATTCTTGCCGAACATCCTGCTGCTCTTCCTTGCGATCGCAATCCTCGAGGATTCGGGCTATATGGCCCGTGTGGCTTTCGTCATGGACAGACTCATGCACAAGATCGGGTTGCACGGCAAGAGCTTCATTCCCCTTGTGCTTGGCTTCGGGTGTACGATTCCGGCCATAATGGCTACACGCACTCTCGAGAACCGCAGAGACCGCCTGACCACCATGCTCGTTGCACCGCTCATGAGCTGCGGTGCTCGGTTGCCGATTTACGCGCTCATTATACCGGCTTTCTTCCCGCAGGTGTGGCATGCGCCCATGCTCTGGATCATTTACGTCATCGGCATTCTGCTTGCAGTTGTAAGCGGGAGACTCCTTCGCAGCACTATTCTGAAGGGCGAATCAGTTCCGTTTGTCATGGAACTGCCGCCGTACCGGATGCCTACGCTCAAGGGCGTACTGATCCACATGTGGCAACGCGGCTGGCTATTTCTCAAAAAAGCGGGAACTATCATCCTCAGTATATCGATTCTCCTTTGGGTTGCAACGGCATTCCCAAGATTGCCGAATAACGACAAAGAACATTTTGAAAATGAACGTAACGCGGTGGATATCAACAGCCTTGCGGAAGAAGAAAAGGCAGAACGGCTTACCGCTATTGACAATGAGGAGGCGGAAGCGGCTTTGGAGCATAGTGCATCAGGCCGCATAGGACATGCACTCGAACCCCTATTCACGCCACTGGGGTTTGATTGGAAACTCGTAACCCCGGTCATAGGTGCGATCGCTGCCAAGGAGATATTTGTCGCCCAATTAGGGATTGTCTATTCTGTTGGCGAGGCGGACGAAGAGTCCGAGTCGCTCAGAAGCAAACTTCAAGCCAGGTATACTCCCCTGGTAGGCTTTTGCATCATGCTATTTATGCTCGTGGTAGCTCCATGCCTTGCAACGTTTGCGATTATGAAGAGCGAAAGCGGTTCATGGAAATGGGCATTCCTCCAGTTCGGCGGGCTTACCATATTGGCCTGGCTTCTTACCGCGATAGTCTACCAAGTTGGACGTCTCCTCGGCGTCGGGGTTGGATAGGAGGCTGGCATGCTGGAGATCATCACTGTTGTTGGAATAGTTTTCATTGTCGCTTTTATGGCGGCAAGATCGTTCTACCGAACCATGGCGGGCAAGAATGACGGGTGCGGTTGTGCCGGCAACTGTTTGAGCTGCGTGAGCAAGGATTTTGGGGAAACAGATCAAGGGCAGGATGTCGACAAATGACGGCTTACGAATTGTTGACAAAAAACCTCGAAGACATCCAGGTGATGCTTGAGGATCACGGCTGCCTTCTGAATTCACTGAAGGAAGGAGGTGAAACCCCGGTTCTGCGCCAGTGCGTTTCAGCATGTCCCTACAAGCAGAAGCTAAAGGAAACGCTACTGGAGACTATCCAGGTCCTGGAGGAATCAAGAAAAGCATTCAAGTCCAAACAACTTGAGGCGTTGCGCAAGAAATTGATTGAGGTCTTGGCGGAAAGCGCCTAGTCCTGAGAGTGAAAGCATAGGTCCTACGGCCCGGCGCTTGGAGCCGGGAAGTGAGGGCGCGATGAGATCGGCTGGAGATGCCGCACTCGTTACGCCCTTTTTGTTTGTTCACAACTACTGAAAGGAGGAACGAAGAATGAGCAAATTCGGAATGTCGGTAATGGCAGGAATGCTGATCCTGCTTGCAGCCGGCTCAGCATTCGGCGAGGAGTCCGGCATCTTGCGGGAAGAGATGGACGAGATGAAGATCAAGCTCGAACGCTTGGAAAAGGCCATCGAGCAACAGGCTGCGCCCACTTCAAAAAAGGAAGACGAAAGCCAATGGTTCAATAAGATCGACATCGCAGTCGGAGCAACCGCCGTGCTCCAAGGTTCCACCGGCGCGAAGGAGCGCCTGAGCACTGAGGGGGATGTAACCCATGGTTCAATGTCGCTTGATCTGGAATTAACTATGCCCATAATGGAGAATGGAAAAGCATGTGCTCTCTTTGAAACTGGAAACGGCGATGGCATTGATGGCGACATCCCCACTCTCTCAGGTTTCAATGATGACGCCGACAATGAAGAGAGTCTGCGTGTTTCGGAGCTGTGGTATGAACACAGGCTTTTAAGCCAAAAATTGACACTAAAGATCGGAAAGATAGATCTGAACGCTCCAAGCGGCTGGCACGAAACTGCTTTTGATGGAAATGCGGTAGCAAACGACGAACAGAGCCAGTTCCTTTCCAGCGGATTTGTCAATAATTTGGCCGTGGAGTTTCCGGATGATAACGGCTTTGGAGCAGAGCTCTGGGTGTCGCCTCACGACCTTTGGGATATCGGTATTGGGGCCGCAGACGCCGATGCAGACTGGAACAATGTGTTCGAGGATCTTTTTTCCATAGTGCAGCTGGACTTCAAACCAAGGATCGCGGAACGACAGGGCAATTACAGAATCTATGGCTGGTTCAACGGTAAGGACCACGAAGACCTTAGAGACGCGGCGAAAACAAAGGAAAAGAACTGTGGCGTTGGGTTGTCCTTTGATCAAGAACTAACGGACCTTGTAACGCTATTCGCCCGATACGGACGGCAACGCGGCCGTGTATCCCAAGTCAAGCATGGCCGGAGTGCAGGGATTCAGTGTTCTGGCAAGTTCTACGGCCGGGAGATTGATACCTTTGGTTTAGCCTACGGCGTGGCCATTATTGGGGAAGATTGGAGAGCTGTCGACCGGTCCGATGGAATTAAGTCGGGTGACGAGCACCACGTGGAGCTTTACTATAATCTGAAAGTCAACGACCACCTGGACATCTCACCCGATATCCAGTGGGTGAAGAATCCCAATGGCGACAGGGACAACGATATGGTTTGGGCGTTCGGCATACGGGCACAACTGTCATTTTGAGAGAGCACAATGATTGAAAGCTCTTTGATAACTGTTTTCCTGGAGTCTCGGGTATTGTCTGTCTTGAAGGGGATCAGACTCTTAGGATCTCCTTCAGTCTTTTGGCATTGTTGACCGCGTGTCCTTCAAAATCATTATCAAAATAGATAAATGTATCCCTGTTCCAGGAATCTATCTTTTCAGCCCAGGTATTAAGTTCCCCTTCGGAATATTTGGAGGCATAGAGTTTTTTGGAGCCGTGGAGCCGGATATAGATAAAATCAGCGGTGATCTCCTCACAGTAAGGGTATCGTCCGGCCGTGTCCGCCATGCAGAGGGCAATGTTGAAGTCACTCAACAGGCCGAATGCCTGATCACTGATCCAGGAGGGGTGGCGGATCTCAAGGGAGTGGCGAATTTGCGGGTCCAGTGATTCGCAGAAATCCCTGAGTAGCTTCTCATCAAAGGCGAGACCAGGAGGCATCTGGAAGAGTATGACGCCCAGTTTTTCTCCAAGGCCGGCAGTGACTTCATAGAGGCGGGTAATGGGCTCGGCTGGGTCCCTGAGTCTCCGGGTGTGTGTAATGAATTTGCTGCCCTTGACGCTCCAAAGGAAGTTCTCCGGTGTCCTTTCCTTCCAGTTTTCAAAGGTGCTGGGGTTTGGAAGCCGATAAAAGGTGGCATTGAGCTCAACGGTGTCGAAATGGTCGCAATAGTATTCCAGCCATTTTGACCTGGGCCATTTAGCAGGATAAAAGATTCCCTCCCAATGCCTGTAGGTCCATCCCGAGGTGCCGATCCTTATTAAAGCAGTCCTTTTCATGGCCTGATCCGCACCCCCTTTTTATCCTTCCAGCGTTTTCAAATTCTATTTGACGCCCAAATTCAGAAAGTCTTTGATCTCATCCATTTGATCGGCAGCCTTCTTATAGCCCAGATCAATAGTCCGGTTTATCTTTTTTTTGTCCCTGGTAATGAATCTCGCGGGCGGAATCCTGTCAGGACAAAGGATAAAGGCGCGGGGCGGCTCCTTTATGGCCATGCCCTCTAAGAGGGAGACCTGCTTATTATATAGATGTGCAGCTTCCCATAATCTTTCAAGCATCCAGTCATACCTGTGGAAGTATCGCCAGAACAGGGCCCTTTCCAATAGGTTGGGAGGCTCGCTGTCGCAGTCTATGGGCCTTGAAAGTATAGCAAGGATCTTGTCGATATCTTGATCTATCAGGGCCTGCACGGGGAGGGGATCGGCCGTGCCCCCGTCAAGGTATTCATCTCCCCCGAGCTGTACGCTATAGGGACAGCAGCCCGGGACCGTGAGTGAGGCCTTTAAGAGCCTGTATATATCGTAGTCACCCGGGCCGAGGAGGACAGGCCTGCCGTCGGAAACCCTTGTAAGGGCGAACATGCATCTCATAGGAGAATGGATTAGGCGATGGAGATTCAGGGGATATTTCCCTTTGAAGACCTCATAGACAAGATAGTCGATATCCAGGACAGGCCGCCTGGGAGATAGGGTGAGTGAGGCCGCGGGAATATTCCTGTAACGGACCAGCATAGGGGTATTGAGCTCATGCCTCCAGACACTTTCCATCTCCTCGCGTTGTCCTGTTATGAAATAGGAGAGCGTGGGGATGCTGGCGGAACAGGCAACCCCGAGATCGAACCGGGTCACGCCGCTATCCATCAGGGCCATGGCGGCGCCAGCCACAAAACCTGCCCGCATTCCGCCGCCTTCGAAAATAAGTCCTGTCATAATGATCGTTCTCTAAGACCTCCCTGCTTCCATTATTGCCTCTTTGATGATGCGGCCGGTAAAATGTTTCAATGAAGAAGTTTCAATGTCCAATATTATTTGACTTTTATGGAAAATCTCAATTATAAATAATTATTTAAAATAATATATACTAACTCATATTAATATAGTATAGGATTTCATTGCCGTCCAAAATAATTATCCAATAATAACATAATATATATTTTTTTCTTGATTCGCATATCAAATATGATACTTTTGCCCTCATGGAGATGGGGAATAAGATCCGGGACGCGAGGAAGAGACGCGGACTGAACATGAAAGAGCTCGCCGACAGGGTAGGTGTCAGCTACCTGACCATCCACAGGATTGAGACGGACAAGGTCAGCCCCTCCGTGGCACTCCTCTCGGAGATCGCCCACCACCTAAGGGAGCCCCTGGCAAATTTTTTTAATGACAGGATCTCACTTACCCTCGTGCGGGCGGGGACGGCCCCGAAGGTCAGGTCCAGCGAGATGGACCTGGAGCTGCTCATACCGAAAGGGGTCATAAATGAGAGTACATCCGTCACCTTCGGCCGGATTGAGGCAGGCAGGTTTGTGAGCATTCATTCACACAGGGGTTTTGAACTGACCTATAACTTGAAGGGGGGTGTCATCTTCAGACACGGCAATAGGGAATATAAGCTAAAGGAGGGTGATCTTCTTTACTTTGACGCAAGTATTGAGCATTCCATGACAGTCCTTGAGGATCACGAATTCCTGGCCATCTATTTTAGGGAAGGTACTTAGAATAATGTTTATTTAACATTTATTTATCCGTGGTTTCGGGTTGTTAGAAGGGGATTTTACCAGTTCAACCATTTTTTAAAGGGAGGTGCAATATGAGGGCTAAAAAACTTTTTTGTCTGACTAATCTCATTATTCTGGCAGTTGGATTGGTGATGCTGCCTGTCGTTACACCTGTACCGGCATCAGCAGAATCCGACGCAAAGACCCTGCAGATCGGCGCGCTGCTCAGCGTGACGGGCTTTTTCTCGGTGCGTGAAGTCCCGGATTTTAACCAGGCCAAAATCATGATGGAAATGATCAATGAGCAGGGCGGGATCTCCGTCAAAGGCCAGAAATACAAGATCGAGCTCGTTCTGGAGGACTGCAAGAGCACCATGGACGGGGTCACGGCCGCAGCCAACAAGCTGGTCTATGACAAGAAGATACATTTTCTCATCGGACCGACCGCGTTCTTTGCCGCCGCGGCAAGTCCGGTTTGCGACCCGAATCATGCCCTGCGTATGATTACCTGGTGCGTCAATACCCCGGGTGAAGTCGACAAGAACACCCCTTACGCCTTCCTGGGCGGCGGTGGAAGCGTGCTGAACGGCACTGCGGCGGCGAAGTATCTCCATAAGGCCTATCCCGATGTTAAGAA